>JBBRXN010000034.1:0-51117 GCA_038248385.1 Bacteroidales bacterium | reverse complement strand
TCTTTTTGTACATCCAACTGTGCAAGACTGTCTTGTGTGGCCTGCATGCGGGCAATTTCCTTTTTGTGCTGTCCACAAGAGGTAAGCACAACTACTGATAAAATAAATAATAACTTTTTCATCCTATTATAATTTGTTTTTTATTTGCCGGATGGAACTCGCATGTGAGATATTCATCCAAATTTGTTTTTAACGAACATGCTCGTTTCATAATATGTAATTTAAAAATTCGGGGTCAAAGATAAATCCTTCACCAATATCTTAATTTAATAACGCATTGATATTCTGTTTATTGTCTTTTTTGCTGTACCTGAATAATCTTTCCAATATCAATCAGGTCAAATAATTCCAGTATCCTTCGTTCGGTTTCTTCAAAACCAATCCTGAAAATTTCATCCGCTTTGCCGAAATCGAAGGTAGTAAATAACCTTGTTTCAGGTGGATCAATCACAAAGTCGCAAACATCAAGACTTTCCTGTACATTTTTGGCAAAAATCAGCCTGAAAGTACGCTCCGCAACTGCTTTAAATCCGGTTATGTTTTCTTCCGGATCATTGCGATTGACATGTACTCCAATCAGGAACCGACATTGATCGCGTATGCAATCGACAGGAAGATTATTGAAAAGGCCACCATCAACATAAGTTATCCCCTCAATGATCTGAGGTTCAAAAATCACAGGAATGGATGCTGATGCCAAAACCCATTGAAAGAGTTTTCCTGAACTTTTTGTTTCAGTAAGCCCGGAATTCAGGTTCGAAACGGTGCAATAGAAAGGCTTTTTCAAGCTTGAAAAATCATCCCGAGGAATATTTTTTTCAAGTATAATTCTTGCCTTCTTTAAATCGAGTAATCCGCTTGTCGGCAATTTCCAATTAACCATCTGGTGTAACTTACTCGATTTTACCAGCTCAAGAATCTGCAAAGGCTCCATTCCGGCAGCATAGAAAACACCAACCAGCGCTCCCATGCTTGTTCCAGCGATGATCTCAGGATGAATGCCATATTTGTGAAGCGCCTCCAGCACTCCGATATGAAGAATTCCGCGGGCACCTCCTCCGCTGAGTGAAATTCCGAACTTGTAAGGTCTTGAATTCATCTGTTGTTAAATAAAATATGATAATGGTTCATGTTTCTGACATCTCAGGATTCAAATCAGTAGAAGATGTTGTACCTGAGTAAATCAGAGTAAAATTTTAACAGTTCAAAATTAGAGTTTCTCCTGCTGACAAATGTTATATAAATTTTGGAAAAAGTTACACAATTCACACTATACTTGAATTTAAAAGATAATAATTTCTTCGATTTTGCCTGCCACTTCGAGACCGGCATTCCGACCCACGTCGCAAAAAATGCTTTTGCCTGTTTTTCGGTCGGTCAGGTTTACCTCAATACGGGCATTCATGCTTTCTTCAATGCGGCCATCCATTATTCCCAGAATAGGAGATGCCAATGCTGTTGCCAATTCGCGCTTTACCAAAATTTCAAGTCGGTAATTTTTGTTTTCCATCACCAATTCGACTTTTTCAGTATCAATTACTGACTTTCGCAAAACGCTTTGATTGTAGGTTGTAAACCGGATGAGCCGGTCGCCAAGCCAAATACCAGCAATAAAACCAACAAACCAATTTCCAAGAAATGGAATTTTTGCGACTGAAACTTTGATTGAAAATCCGGGCTGGCTGAAATGATTCGATTGCAGCCAGATGTAAGCGCTGGGAAACGATTGGCCCCAGTCTTTTTCAGTATATCCCCTACCGTTTTCAAAATCCAGAATTTCACCATCTACTTCAAGTTGACCATTTATCGAATGATCCATACTGACAATTCCATGATAGCATTCCATAAACGGGACAAAGGTATATGGTCCCATTATTCCGGGAGAATACCAATGGTTTGGCCAGGGTACGGTGCCTGAAAATTCCAGATTTCCTTTCAGTCCCGGTAAATTTAATTGAAGATTATTCTGTGAAAAGTGATTATCATCAATGGAGACCTTAAAGATTTTAGCATTCGCAACAAATAATTCGGAACTGAATTTATGGTACTGTGCAGTTTGCTTTTTCCCGTCAAGAACCTGAATGAAGGCATGGCTTTTACCTTGATTGTCCAACGCAATTCCGGGTATAAATGCAAACGCCTTATTTTCAGCTTTATTCACCACTTTAAAATACCAGCCTTCAAAATATTTTCGTTTTTGAGTCCACCCTTGAAATCGATTCGGATTGAAAATTGAACGTATCTTTTTACTTATCATGTAATAGCCAGGTTAAAATGAGAAAAGGTAAAAGTCAAAAGTAGGAAAAGCTATCAACAACATGTCCGTTTCATCTAAAGTTTGTAATATTGCAGGCATTAAATAATGGCCATTTTATTTAGGAAAACCTGCATTATACCGGAATTCTTGTACAATATTATTCCAAATTGGCAGTTTATCCTAAAGCAGTAAAAATCAACTATTGGGCAAACGGTTTTCATATCGCATATTCTTCGTTATTGTATGTTTTTTTCTGGCCGGGTGTTCGACAGAAAAAAACACAGTCGTTTCGCGTGCATACAACAATGCGACAGCACATTACAATGTTTACTTCAATGGTAAGGAAAGCCTTCGTTCCGGTGTCGAAAAGATCAACAAGTCTGTCGAAGATGATTATTCAAAAGTGTTGCCTCTCTTTAAATCAAGCAATCCGACAACAGCTACAGCGGCCACTTCCGAAATGGAAAATACCATAATGAAGGGGTCAAAACTGATTCAGTCACACTCGATTACAAAAAAGCCTAAACGCCGAAAAAACAGGAGCAAATCCTACATCAAGTTTGCCAGCAAGGAAGAATTCAATAATTGGGTCGATGACGCTTATATCCTGATGGGTAAAGCCTATTTCTACCAGCACAATTATATGTCGGCCATTGAGAATTTCTCCTATATCATCCGAAAATTCGGGGATGATCCTTCAAAATACACTGCAAATATATGGCTGATCCGCTCTTATACCGAACTGGAACGCTACGTTGAAGCTTATGAGTTGATTCAGCTGTTGCAAACTGACGAAAAATTTCCACGGAAACTCGATGGAGAACTGGCCGCAGTCACTTCCGATTATTATGCCCGGCAACTTTCATACATGGAGGGAATTCCTTTCCTGTCAATCGCCGTCAAACAAGCCGGTAAAAAGCAGGATCGGGTGCGTTTTAAATACATTTTGGCCCAATGGTACCAGGAAACCGGGAATACCGAAAAAGCTTCACAAACATTCAGGGAAGTTACGCGGATGAATCCTCCCTATACAATGGCATTCAATGCGCACATAAGCGCTGCCGGTACTTTTACCGGAACCGGTGATGCTGAGAAGCTGAAAAAAGAACTCCGGAAAATGTTACGCGATAAAAAGAACCTTGAGTTCCGCGATCAGATTTATTTTGCAATAGGCAATATTTCAATGAAAGAAGGGAACAAGGAAAAAGCAAAAGAAGAATATACCAAATCTGCCTCATTAAGTTCAATTAACCTTTATCAGCGTGCACTTTCATGCCTTACACTGGCGCAAATCTATTTCGATGAGCTGAACTACAAAAACGCACAGAGCTATTACGATAGCGCAATGGTGGTGATTGATGAAAAATATCCGAATTTCCAGCAAATATCGAATCGTCACCGCAGCCTGACCCGACTAACGGACAACATTTATACTGTTGAACGCGAAGACAGTTTACAGCGAATTGCACTGATGGATGTCACTTCAAGAAATAACCTGATCGATAAATGGATCAGGGAAGCCAGCGAGAAAGAAGCCAAATCCAAAGTTGATGAAGCCGCGCAAATGATGGACCGCAGCTATTTCAGACAAAATGAAAGCCGTTTCGGATTGAGCCAGCAACAGGAAGGTGCCGGATGGTACTTTTACAGCCCGACAACAGTTGCATACGGTAAAGTCGAATTTGAACGATTATGGGGAAAACGCAAGCTCGAAGATAGTTGGCGAAGGGCGGACAAAAGAATCGTAATTGACGAGGATGCCACCCAGGCTGAAGATTCGCTCATGGCCGGTGAACCTCTTGTTAAAAAAATAACAGATACCAAAAGCCGCGATTTCTATACACAAAACTTGCCGGTGAATGATTCGCTGATGAACATTTCGCACAATAATATCAGAAATTCATTGTTTAATGCCGGACGAATTTTTAAAATCGACTTTTCAGACTTTCCGCGTTCAACCGAGTCGTTCGAAGACTTGAACAAACGTTATCCCGACAATATTTTCACCCTTTCTTCCTATTTCGAATTATACGACCTGTACAATAAAATGAACAATCAGGAAAAGTCTGACTACTATAAAAACCTGATAATAAGCCAATACCCTGATTCGAAATACGCCAAATATTTACTAAACCCGAATTATTTCATCGAACTCGAAGCCAAAGCCGATAGTATTAACCGATTGTACCAGAAGGCATTTCTCGAATTTAAGAACGGCCAATATAGCCAGGCCGGCCAAATAACCGATCAAATTATGCCGATGCAGCCCGACAGCGTATTAATCCCGAAAATTAAATTCATCAGGATGGTAGCTGAAGGAACTCAAACGAATTGGGAAGCTTTCGGAAAATTACTTACTGAATACATTGAAACCTATCCGAAGGCTGAACCAAAACCTCTGGCTGAACAAATTCTGAAATTAATTCAGGATAGTACTTTGGTCGATTACCAGAAAATGGTCGATTCGGGTTATCTGAATGACCAGATTAAAAACAGTGAATTGTTGCCAGGAAATAAAAAAGGTAACGATGCTTTTGAAGGAAAATTCTCGTACGATGAGGAATTACTCCATTATTTCGTAATTGCATATCCGAAAAGCGCCAACGTTGATCTTAACCGCCTAAAATTCGACATCGCCAATTACAACATCGATCATTACACTAAAATCGACTTCGATATAGAGACGCAAAGCTTGAATGCCAATACTTCGTTGTTGCTTGTCCGTGCGCTGAACGATAAAGAACAAGGCTTGATTTATTTCAGGTCGGTTATCAAACAACGCAATGTATTTGAAACGCTTAAAAACATTAAATACGTCAACTTTGTGGCTTCATCCACCAATTTCCGCGAGATCACTGCCGACAAGGATTTTGCTGAATACCTGAAGTTTTTTGTACTTAATTACAGCAAGTTTATTTCAAGCGATTTTTCTGACGAAATTTTGCCTGAACCTGAAGAATTAATGGCCAAAGCCAAGGCTGAAGATAATCTGCTGAAAGAAAAAGGAACATTTGTGACCATCGCGCCATCAGGTTCGGGCAACGATCTGTATGTGAACGAAGAAGCCGGGCTTCAGAATTTTGTAATTGCAGTAAATGCACCAGGATTTAACCTGAAACCAGTGATGACCGCCTTTGGAACGCACAACCGCGATCAGTATCGTCAGGCCAACTTAACCATTGATCAGAAACAACTTGCTGAATACCAGCTGATGATTGTGCGTCCGTTCAAAACCAAAAATGATGCAATCAGTTACTTCACCAATACAGTTGCAACGCGCAAATTATACCGAAGCCTCGACACTTTGAGTTACCAAAATTTTATCATTACTGATGCCAACCTGAAGAAGCTGACCGAAACCCGGCGAATCACCGATTACCTGAACTTCTTCAGAACAAAATATATCAGTACTGAAACAGGAACAGGCGATCAAGACAAACCGCTGCCTGCTGCACCCAATTACAATGGACCGTATAAGCAAAACATTCAGGACACACAATCATTCGTTCTGATTGTTCCCAAAGAAGAGATTAATCCTGAAAAGTTAATTGAAGCCATTGGCCAATTCAATAAGCAAAACTATCCGCAACAAAATCTTGCAGTAACATCGGCCATGCTCGACGATTTCAGAATTTTGGTTAAAGTTGACGGGCTTGTCAACAAGCAATCCGGATTAGAATATCTTCGCGCAATTGCCAAAGACCAGCAAGTTTATGGCCCCATACAAAATGCCAACTACCGAAATTTTATCATTACTCCTGAAAATGATGTCCTATTCAGGCAAAGCAAGAACATTTTAACTTACATGGAATTCTATAAGCAGTTTTACCTGAAGCAATAGGGCATGCGGCATGGGGCAAAGGGCATGGGGCAGGAAGTCAGGAAGAAACGGAGCCTTGGTTAATATTGAATATCCCAACTTGTAAACTCAATTCAAACAACTGTCTGGAATTCAATTCAGTTAAATTTTGTTAAGCCTGTACTATTTCCTAATTTCACTTGTTTAAATGAATAGTATAGTAACTCTCTAATTATTCAGGAATGCAAAAATTTAAAATTGTTGGCATAATATCAGTTGGTATTCTTCTTTTTGTAAGTTCATGTAAGCAAACTACCGTAACAACTGATGCGCTTTATATTCCTGTACCTGCAGATGCTACTGCTACTCTCGCTGATTTACAGCAGGGACGTACTATTTATGCAAATAGCTGCGGACAATGCCATGGGCTTTATTCTCCAGATAGCTATTCCGCTTCCAACTGGAAGAGCATTCTTTTAAATATGGCTCCAAAGTCTGGTTTGACAGCAGCTCAAACCGCTCTGGTTTCTAAGTATGTTAGTAGGGGCAAATAATTACATACTCCAAATCAAGCGAGTTAAATCATAACTTTGCAACTGTTTTCTGAATTGCTGCCAATATCAAATTACCCAATAATACTATGATGAAAAAAACTAAAATACTTTGGACCGACGACGAGATTGATTTATTACGGGCACACATCATTTTTCTTCAGGAAAAAGGATTTGAGGTTGTTACTGCCAACAATGGAAGTGATGCGATTGAGCTTGTAAAAACCAACTTTTTTGATATCATTTTTCTGGATGAAAACATGCCCGGACTAAGCGGTCTGCAAACATTGAGCGAAATAAAAGCCATTGATCCGAATGTTCCGGTGGTGATGATTACCAAAAGTGAAGAAGAAGACATCATGGACGAAGCTATCGGATCAAAAATGGCCGATTATCTTATCAAACCGGTTAATCCGAATCAAATTCTGCTCTCAATAAAAAAGAATGTTGATCATCGCCGATTGGTTACCCAGCGTACCACTTCAGCCTATCAAAGCGAATTTTCAAAAATTGGTATGCAGATCAGCGATCGGCTGTCGTTTGACGAGTGGGTCGAGGTATATCGGAAACTGGTATTTTGGGAACTCGAACTCAGCGCTTCAGAGGATTCGGCAATGGACGAAGTGCTGAAAATGCAAAAATCGGAAGCCAACAACTCCTTTGCCAAGTACATTCGTAATAATTATCAATCGTGGTTTAGCAGCAACAAAGCTGAACGACCTCTGCTTTCAGTGGATATTTTCAAGAAAAAGATTATCCCGCTGGTTGATAAAGGCGATAAGGTTTTTGTTCTGGTGATCGACAATCTGCGCTATGATCAGTACAGGTTATTAGCTACCGTATTGACCAACTATTACCACGTTGAGGATGAGGAGCTTTATTGCAGTATCCTTCCAACAGCCACCATGTATGCACGAAATGCAATGTTTGCCGGATTAATGCCTTCAGAAATTGAAAAATTATATCCCGAATTCTGGGACGACGACGATAATGAAGGACATAAAAATAGGTTTGAACAGGAATTACTACAATCTCAACTCACTCGTCTGGGCAAAAAATACAAGCTTTTTTTTGAAAAAATCACCAATGTAAAAGGCGATAAAAAAATGACCGACTATTTGGGCAACATTCTCCAGAGCGATTTGTCGGTAATGGTTTTTAATTTTGTGGATATGATTTCGCACGCCCGCTCTGAAATGGAGCTGATTAAAGAATTGGCTGGCGATGAAGCAGCCTACCGGTCGCTTACTTTGAGTTGGTTTAACCACTCCTCGCTGCTCGATTTGGTAAAACTGCTTGCCGAGAACAAAGTGAAGGTAGTACTCACTACTGATCATGGAGCTATCAGGGTTGAAAATGCACAAAAAGTGCTTGGCGACCGTGAAACGAATACCAATTTGCGTTACAAATTAGGTCGTAACCTCAATTACAAAGCAAAATCTATTTTCGAGGTTAAAAATCCGGTATCAATACTTTTGCCTTCGCGGAACGTAAGTACCTCGTATATTTTTGCCACCAATACTGACTTTTTTGCCTATCCGAACAACTATAATTATTTTGCCCAATATTTCCGAAATACATTTCAGCACGGAGGTATTTCACTCGAAGAGATGATCATTCCGGTAGTCACACTGACACCGAAAGAATAGAAAAGAGGACATTATATCCCTTCGATTTTATCGTCTCTTATCTTTTGGTATTGTTTGTTGGCAAACACGAATTCCTGAAGTTTTTGGTTGTCGGTAAGCAATATCTCCTTTCGGTTGCCTTCCCAGCACATCTCACCTTCGGAGATAAACAAGATATTGTCGCCAATTTCCATCACTGAATTCATATCGTGGGTATTGATGACAGTCGTAATCTGGAGGTCAACAGTAATTGAATGGACCAGTTCGTCAATCAATATGGAAGTTTCAGGGTCAAGCCCCGAGTTAGGCTCGTCACAAAATAAGTACTTAGGATTTAACACAATAGCCCTGGCAATGGCTACACGTTTCTGCATCCCTCCGGAAATTTCGGATGGATACATTTTGTTGGCATCCGATATATTTACCCGTTCGAGACAGAAATCAACCTGTTTCTGTTTCTCAGCAGTTGAAAGTATTGAAAACATATCGAGTGGGAAACGAACGTTTTCTTCAACAGTCAATGAGTCGAATAATGCACCTCCCTGGAAAACCATTCCCATTTCCTGCCTGAGCTTCTTGCGCAATTTTAGATTCATTGATGTAAAATTCCTATCGTCGTAAAATATCTGACCACTGTCAACTTCGTGCAAGCCCACAATCGATTTTAACAATACGGTTTTCCCCGATCCGCTTCGTCCAATAATCAGGTTTGTTTCACCTTTGCGGAAATCCTTCGAAATATTCTTCAGAACATCTTTCTGATCGAATGATTTGTATATGTTTCTTATTTTGATCATAAAAGCAACTGTGTTAAAATCAAATCCCAAACAAGGATCAATATGTTTGTATTTACAACCGCCCTGGTACTGGCCGAGCCCACATCAAAAGCGCCTCCTTCGACCGTGTAACCAAAAAAGGAAGCCACAGAGGCTATTAAAAATCCAAAAACCAAACATTTGATCAGTGAGAAAGTGACATAGTAAGGATTAAATGCATATTGAATCCCACTCAGATAATCGGCCGCTGTAACTGCTCCCACTGCTGGCCCCACAATCAATCCTCCAATAATTCCAAAAAAAACACTTAGAATATACAAAAGCGGGAAGATAAGAACTACTGCTATTATTTTAGGTAATATCAGATAACCCGCAGAATTTACCCCCATAATTTCCAATGAATCGATCTGTTCAGTAACCTTCATACTGCCTATTTCGGAAGTAATATTCGAACCGATTTTACCGGCCATAATCAATCCCATGATTGTTGATGAAAATTCAAGAATCAGCGAATCGCGGTTTCCCAAACCAATCAGAGTGGTTGGCAATAAAGGATTTGTCATATTGTAGGCCACCTGCAAAGTCATAATTCCTCCCATAAAAACAGAGATGACAGCCACAATTCCCACCGACTTAATACCCAGGTTTTCTATCTCGTTAAAAGTCTGGCGGGCATATAAGCTATGCCTTTCCGGCTTGCTGAACACTTTAAGCATCAGAGCAAAATATCTTCCGGTTTGATTAAAAATATTCATTCTCCATTCATTTTTACAAAGTTTTGCCTAAAGTTACAAATATTCCAAAAGCAGCCATTTTTTCGAGGGTTTTAATTTTAAACTCCTTATCTTCATAGATGATTCAGAAAGCTAAATCAGTCGTCAGAATAGAAATTAACATTTCGATTATCTATTAGTTAAACAACTCATATTAAAATATTTACAACATGAATAATACTTATTGCGTTATTATGGCAGGAGGAATCGGGAGCCGGTTTTGGCCATTAAGCAAGAGCAACATGCCTAAACAATTCCTTGATATACTGGGAACAGGTCGTACTTTTATACAGCAAACTTATGACAGGTTTAAAAAAATCTGCCCCGATGAAAATTTTTATGTTGTGACCAGCATTGATTACAAAGATCTTGTGTTAAAACAGTTGCCCGAACTAAAAGAAGATCAGATACTTCTCGAACCTTTACGCAGAAATACAGCTCCATGCATTGCTTATGCCTGTTACAGGATACAAACGATTAATCCAGATGCAAATATTATTGTAGCTCCTTCAGATCATCATATACAGCAGGAACAAACATTTTTGGAACAGGTAAATAAAGGACTTGAATTTGTCAAAAATAATGATGCCTTGCTGACACTTGGCATTACCCCAAGTCGCCCCGAAACCGGTTACGGCTACATTCAAATCGAGAGTAAAGACTTCATTAATGATACAGAAAACCTTCATAAGGTAAAGACTTTTACCGAAAAGCCGGATCTTGAACTCGCCAATATTTTTCTGGCAAGTGGCGAATTTTTCTGGAATTCAGGCATATTTATCTGGTCGCTCCATTCTATTCTGAAGGCATTTGAAACACATTTAAATTCTGTTTCCGATTTATTTAAGAAAGGAATCAAGCTCTATGGAACAGCCGATGAAATCCCATTCCTGAACAAAACCTATTCAGAATGTCAAAATGTTTCCATCGACTACGGTATCATGGAAAAGGCCGATAATGTATATGTTTTGTGTTCAGATTTTGGCTGGAGTGACTTGGGAACCTGGGGGTCGTTATATGAATGCAGGAACAAAGATATTGAGGGTAACGTGGTTTCGGGTGAAAATGTGATGCTATACAATACGACAAACTGCATTGTGAATATGCCAAATGACAAACTGGTAGTTTTACAAGGATTAGACGGTTATATTGTGGTAGAATCAGAAGGAACCCTCCTTGTATGCAAAAAGGAAGACGAACAGCAAATCCGACAATTTGTGAATGATGTTAGAATGAATAAAGGGGAGAATTTTGTATAAAGTTCAACGAATATATTTGATTACCAGGGATTTCACAAAATGGAATCCCTTTTTTATACTTAAAATCCAACAGGATTATTCCCAGTAATCGGGTTTAAAAGTACTTCGAACACAACGGAAACCGATGTATGATTTTGCAGAATCCTGATACTCAAAACTCCGGGTTGAAACCTGAATAAAATAGGCAATGTCTTTCCATGAACCACCTCGAATGACTTTTCGTTTCAGTGCAGGGGCATCTTCAGGTTTTGCATTGTATTGAAAATCGGGACTAAAATCAGACATTATTTCGTAGCTTGATTCATCATAAGCATTGGATGTCCATTCGGCCACATTACCGGCCATGTCGTACAATCCGAACGAATTGGCGATAAAATTGGCGACCTTCGATGTCGTTACATTGTTTTGGTTGTCAGAAACATAGTTTCCTCGCATTGGTTTGAAATTGGCAAGGAAATTTCCTTCCTGGTCACGTGTATAATAACTTCCCCAGGGATAAAGTGTCATTTGGTGTCCACCACGGGCAGCATACTCCCATTCAATTTCAGTTGGCAACCGATAATCCATCACTGTGGGCATTTTGATCATTTGCTGATAGGCATTCAACTGTTTGGTCCTCCAGTCACAGAAAGCTTTTGCCTGTGCCCAGGTAACTCCGACAACCGGATAATCATCGTAAGCAACATGCGAAAAATATTTTTCTGTCAGTGGTTCATTGTACGAAAAAGTATAATCCCGTATCCAAACCAGAGTGTCAGGATAAACCTGTGTTGACTCGCGCATAATAAATGAAGACCTGTTCACAATCGGATTTTCTTTTCCGGTTCCATCAAACACTGTTCCTTCATAACTTTGGGTTTCAAAATTATAGCTGTTGGCCCTTTTGGCTGCCTGTTTGAAGTCGATCCAATAATTCTCATACCGTAACTTTCGGGTATCCAATTCCTTTCGGTTAAAGAACCGCTCAGCTTCAGGGATGTACATTTCTTCGAGGGTAGCCTGGTAATCAGGATTTTTCCATTCAATTGGTTCCTGCCAGTTCAACCGGGGAGTTTCAAGTATTGCTCCTTTACGGCCTTCAGTAATTAAAAATTCGGGAATGGTTTCTGAAAGTAACTGACGGGCGATGGAGTCTCTTACCCAATATACAAACTGCCTGTATTCATTGTTTGTAATCTCGGTATCATCCATCCAAAACGATGGTACTGAAACCGTTTTTACCGGAGTGTTTGCCTTATCTACTTCCTGATCTGAAGGGCCGATGTTTATACTACCCTGTTTGATAAATTTCATTCCGTAAGGAATAGGCTCGTAATAGGGTTTTCTGTTCTGTGCGCTCGTAAGCTGACTTTTCCAATCCTTGTTACATGAACTCAGAAGGAGAAGCAGAGACAAACCTATGAACAATTTTTTATACATCTTCCTATTTAACGATACTGAATTTTTGATATTGCTATGTTCAAAAAAAAAGCCTTATCAGGAATTCCCCATAAGGCTTTATCTTATGATTTGAAATTTTAATATTCCCAAAGGTTTTGTTCGTAATCAAAAATCTCGTTTTCAATTTTTTTACTTTCGAGCATTGCATTTTTCCCGATAAGGTAATCGCTGATGTTCCTATTATTATAAACATTTGCTTCTTTCACGATATATGAATTAAAGATCCGTTTAAGGAAAATATCATCATACGATGAATTCCGTGCAGTATTGTTCATATTAAAAACTTCGTTGGCAGCCAAAAGATCTCTGGCTTCGGGATAATAAATCCAAAATACCTGCCGGCGTTGAACCGCTTCCTGATTGACATCTTCGTCACGGTAAAATTCCTGAATGGGACAGATGCCAATGACATGTACATTTAAGGTGGAAGATTGCTTATCAAAATACCATTCTTCTTTCAACATAAACTGTTTAACCTCTTCGGAGCGCACTTCTCCGGACACCTGTTTTTCAACCAATTCTCCGGTATCGACATCCCTCACTTTTCTGGTTCTGGTAGTTGCTCCAAATGCTTCTTTTACTTGCTCAAAAGTCATCGGAACCTTGAATTCATCGTCATTCTTGGCATCATAAGCAGTCAGCTTGCCATCTTTTATCCCTTGAATAAACAGGTTCACCAGATTACTCCTTCCTTCCATTTCCGTGGTTGGGAAATACAAGGACTGGTTCATCTTTTCACGAAGGTCAATAATCCGCCATACTTTCTTTGACCACATAACATCCGCTTCCCTTACGTAAGGAAGAGGGGTGGGTTTGCGCTTTTTGAAATCTTCTCTTTTATACGCACCGTCAATTATCTGCGCTTTTGATTCCTGGCTGATTGCACCAAACAAGAAAACCAATACTCCAAAGAATACTAAAATATTTTTCATGACTATCTAATTTTAAAACTTATATTGGATAACGTACGATTGGAACCATCATCCCCTTTTGCAGCAATATTCTCAATAACAATAAGACTACCCTGTGTCAATTTTCCAAACTGATCCTTTTGTTCAGTTGTGAAACGATTACCGGTTGCAGGATATGTCTTAACATATCCACCTGCTCCCGAAAAGGTAACTTCAAACTTTGTAACCTTGAATTTCAAGTCAAAGTCAAAGTCTTTCAGTTCAGCAAACAAGCCATCTTCCGACATTAACTCTTCCTTTTTCAAATTACCACCGTTTTTACCGCCAACGGTAGCTAATGGATCGGGAACTTCTTTTACCCTGAAAGACATTGAACCCATTGGCCGTTTTTCTCCGTTCAGGTTGGCGACAACAGAGATAGAAGTGCTTTTACCCTGAACATCAACCTTTGCAGGGTAAACAAGGAAATCGTCTCCTGATTTTTCATAGCGGCCATTGGAAACTGAAATTTCGAGATTCACTGATGCAACACCAGGGACTGAGACTCTAACCGGGTTGGGAACTCCCATATATAAAACATTCATTTTGGTAGGCGAAATAGTAACACTTGGCCTTTCAACCTGATATTCGCCCGTAAAAGGATATTCCTCGATATTTCCTTCAGGGTTTTTAAATTTAATTAACCCACCCCATTTAAATGTACCAACCTGTGAAGCAGTAGCCTTATAAATAAATTTACCATCATTCATCACAAGTTTATTGTTGCCCACAAATATTTCAGGTTGTTGTGTCTTATCCTCGGCAGCAAGATATATTTCAGATTCAAACTGATCGCCAACAAGTACATAGTTTGATTTTGGCAAAATGCGCGCACTTAAAGATGTGAATTTAAATGTCTTAGCATCAATATTACTATAAAGTGTTGAAATAATATTTGATTCAGCATTCTCGACATCAATTTGCATTTTTGAAAGCAAAGTAATTGCGGCGATGAGTGGTTTGCCTTCGAAATGCACTATTTCCCAGGTCTTTTTTTCTCCGCCTTCGTTTAGATTAATTTTCGGGTCTGAAGTATCCAATTGTTTGATGAAGTTTTCACGCTGGGTACCTTCAGGCAAAAAAGAGGCCAAAAAATCACGGTTTTCGTTAAGGCTATTTTTTAAATCAGTAGCCTTCTTTTTTCGAATCATGATTTCAGAAGGAATATTTAAATCGCCTTCATTACTAATTAAAATGGTATCACCTTTACTATTGGTTACGAATGGGTCTTCCGAAGAAAAAACAAAGTCCGGTTTGGCATCCTTTTTAGCAATACCTCCAGCAGCCAGTACCAATTCTTCCTTTAAATCCTTAATTTTTGTGACCAGAGCGATTGTCCTTTCCCTCACCTGATCAGCCTTATCCTTCCATTCTTTAACTTTAGTTGGGTTTTGCTCAGATGCAGCAACAAATGAACCGTAAATCTGATCATTTTTCCCCTTAACATTATTGAAGGTCTGACCCAAACTGGCATCAATGATCCGGAAGGATTGGAGTACCTCCGCAGAAACATTGAGTGCTAACATAGCTGTCAGCACCAGGTACATCATATTTATCATTTTTTGCCTTGTCGTTTCCGGGCAATTCTTCTGTGACATAGTATTCGCTCTATTAAATTACTTCTTTTTATAATTCATGGCTCCAAGCATATTTCCATAAACCGAATTTAAAGCATCAAGATGTGAATTCAATTTTTCAGCATTTTCTTTGTATTTCTTCATTTCCTGGGCTGATGCAGCAATAATCTGGTTCATGTGATTGATGTCCTCAAAAAACTTGACCGAAGCCTGAATTTGTTCACTTGTACCTTTTAATTGCTTTTCATAAGAAGAATTTAGCGCGTCAATATTTTTATTTAACTTCTGAATATTGTCCCCGTAACTGTTAGAATTTTGATCTAAATCTTTAAATCCTTTTTCAATTGATCCCGAAAGTTTTTGATATGATTCAACAAGTTTGCTTCCTGATTCATCAATTTGTCTGGTAAACTTAATGCTTGATTCGTTCAGCTTTAAAAGCATACCTTCGCCCGTTTCAGAAATTTTAATGGCAGTATTGCTATATTTGCCAACAAGTTCTCCTATCGAATTATTCAGTGTTTCATTGGCCTGAGTATTTACATCAGAGAAAGCCATCATCGATTCTGATGCTGTATTCAGATTCCGCACATAGATATCGGTTGCCAGTGTGGCAGCTGAAATATCGCTGATGCTGGAAGCCGTATTTGACAAATCGGTCAGACTTTTCCCAATCTTTGTCAATAGTTCAGGTGAAATATTCGTACTATTCAGTAATGAATCAAGATTGCTTTTTGTGTCGGCTTTGACCTCTTCCTCTGTTTCGGTGAGTTCAAAATCTTCCTGAAGTTCCGGATAAACTCTTGTCCAGTCGGGTTGCTCCATAGGAGGTTCGAAAGCAGAAAGGAAGAAAATAAAAGCTTCAGTAAGCAACCCTATGGTTAGCATAATTCCTGCATGATTCCAATGCTGAAGTTTAAATAATGCACCAATAAGTACCAAAGATGCTCCCCATCCGTACACATAACCCATCAACACTTTCCACCGTTTCGACTTTAGTATTTCTCCGAAATTCATGTGATCACAATTATAAATAGTAATTAAAATTCATTGCCAAAAGAAGAGCGAACACAACGGAAACCTATATATGATTTGGTAGTATCCTGGTATTCAAAGCTCCTGGTTGAAACCTGCAAGAATGCAGAAATATCTTTCCATGATCCGCCGCGGATAACTTTACGTTTCATTGCAGGCGCATCATCGGGTTTTGCATTGTATTCAAAATTCGGATTAAAATCGTTGATGTACTGATATGCCGATTCATCATAGGCAGAACTTGTCCATTCAGCAACATTTCCCGACATATCATAAAGGCCAAAATCATTGGGGTCATAACTTCCGACTTTCATGGTGGCCATTCCCCCATCTTCAATATAATTACCTCTCAAAGGTTTAAAGTTGGCAAGAAATGTTCCATCCTGTTCACGGGTGTAATAACCTCCCCATGGAAACATAGACAATTGTTTATCGCCTCTGGCAGCATATTCCCATTCAACTTCAGTGGGCAACCGGTAATCATGCAAAGTTGGTTCCTTTCTTCCGGAAAGATAGTCATTGTGAAGTTTAGTCCTCCAGTGGCAAAATGCTTTGGCTTGCTTCCATTTTACTCCTACCACCGGATAATCATCAAATCCGGGATGCCAGAAATAACGGGTGGCCCAAGGTTCGTTGTAGGAGAATGTAAAATCTCTGATCCAACATAAGGTGTCAGGATAAATATCAACCTGATCACGCAAAATAAATGATGAACGATTTTGAATAGCTTCTTCCTCGCCTTTGGCATTTATAACAGAACCACTGTAGCTTTGAGTTTCGTAATTGTAATTATTCACCCTTCTGGCGGCCTGCTTAAGATCAATCCAATGATATTCGTAAAATAATTTACGGGCATCGATTTCCCTTTTCTTGAAAAAGCGTTCAGCTTCGGGCACAAACATCGCTTCAAGTGCTTCTGTATAATCAGGATTATCCCATTCAAGTTTTTCACGCCAATTTATGCGGGGCGGATCAACCGGATTTCCTTTCCTGTCTTCACTAATCATGAATTCCGGAAATTGCTCAGACAACAACGTTCTGGCGATAGAATCGCGAACCCAGTGAATGAACTGCCGGTATTCGTTGTTGGTGATTTCAGTATCATCCATCCAAAAGGCATCAACCGAAACCGTTTTCGACGGTGTATTGGCAGAAGTAACATCCTGATCGTTTGGTCCAAGATTAAATGCCCCCCGGTGAACGAAAGTCATTCCATACGGAGTTGGTTCAAACCATTTCCCCCGTCCTTTAGCCCCTGTTAGTTCTCCATTACCTGACTTGCTGCAGCTTGATAAAGTTGCAACCGCCAAAATTACTAACCCAATAGAAAAAAGTTTTTTCATATTACAGCTATATATTGCTTCAAATTTTTCATTATAAAAATCTCACACTCTTATATTTCTTACTTCTGTTTTTGCCCAAATCGAAACTATACCCCAGGTATATTTCATGAGACCCGTCACCATATCCCGATAAAGCAGAGGTCATTATATCGTAGGCATAACCTATCCGCAGCCCATTTATCATTTCAAATCCTAAAAGAACTCCTATCGCATCATTGATCCGGTAATTCAAACCGGCGGAATACCTTTTTTTATACACCAGGTCAACTGTAACATCAGCCTGATAAGCAATCATATCAGTCTTAAAAAGTACTGATGGTTGTATTTCAAATAACGGATCAGCCAAACTGATATTGTACCCAGCTGACAGATAATAATGCCTTGCCAAAAAAGTACTGGCCTGATCTGAAAATTTAATAGAAGCCTGGTTCAAATGTGTTACAGAAGCTCCCACATAATAATCGTTCGATTTCAAAAAAAAGCCAAGTCCAAAATCAAGAGCCAACTGACTAACATCTGTCTGAGGAATTGCATTGTCGGTTGTCGGTCCATACATGTCGCCCTCCGGAATAAACCAGTCACCATTTATAGCCATGTTGTAAAATCCCACGGAAGCTCCCATTCCCAAATCCCCAAATTTTGTCTTTTTTCGGTAGGAATAATCAATACTCACCGAAATATTTTTTTGAAATCCCAATTCATCACTCATAATATTCAATCCTACCCCACTTTGAATTCCCAAAATTTCGGTTGCTGCCTCTACACTGAACAGTAGTGTTTTTGGTGCTCCTTCAATGCCAACCCATTGATAACGATTCAAAATCAAGCCATTAACCATGCCGTTGTTTCCTGCGAAACCAGGATTAACAGACAATTGAGTCATCTTGTTAAAACTGAACTGCGGATCTTGCTGGGCAATTGCGGCTAAGTTAGCTATTATATATAAAAATAAAAAGCAAAATATTTTTTTCATAAATGCACAGTTGCGACTTGATCTCGCCCAAACATCGTAAAGTAAACAATTAAAAAGGTTAACTGTACGCTAAAAGCGATAATATCTAATGTCACTGAACGTATTTAATACTTATTTATTTTGTCTTTTGTACATTTTACGGATATTTTTCCACCACCTATCAGGAATTTCCCCATGAGAGGCTTTTATATAATCGTCTTCATCACAAGGAATTATATATGTTTTTTTCTGCTTTTTATCAAAATCAGATATTTCCATCCACCACCGGGCTGATATTCGGCTCTGAAAAAATAACAGTGTCAAATCCATATCCGACATATCAACTATAAATTGGTCGAAATCGTCGGAGTCTTCCAATGGATCTTCAGGTTTGCGACTTACAAATCCTTCAATAAAATGCCATACAACATGTGCCATCAGCTTTGACGAACTCCCTGATTGATCTCTTTCCGGAATAAGATTGAAAAATCCGGCAATATTTAACTCATCACTTGTTCCGGCATATCGTGCCAATTGACATGCTTCTTCTGAATAAAGCCCATTGGGTGAAGCAAATGATTGCCCGGGAGCATCCTGATACCGGATAGAATTCAGATCGAAGCTGAACACATTTGTATTTCGAAATATAGGTTCAGTACTTGTCAGATCGTATCGTACCTGGCCAAGCCGCTTTACATCCCAATACAGATTATTAAACTGATCGAGTTCGGTAGCATCAACAAAATAGTTCTGGTAGCCAAGCGCAGTATAGGAATACAGATTCTTCTGCTTTTCAAAAATCAGGTTCAGGTAGTTTTCTGAATTGATTGTTTTCACTCCCTTACGGTAATCAAATTTAGGATCAAGCGTAACCAAATTGAATAGTCGGCCCTCAAAGGCTTTAGTTATTCCGAAGGTTAAATCCTGACTTCCTCCCAAAACAATGAGTGTTTGCTTATTCTCGATAAAATAATCACAAATATCACGAAGGGCAAAATAGGAATCATTCACCGTATGGCCAATCTTCAGATTACCAAGATCAATAACTTTATTCCTGGGACCTATCCGATTCAGATGATATAAATGTTTTCTGATCTCATCCGGAGCTTTTCCTGCCCCGGACACGAGCGAATTCCGATCCTCCTCAACGCCAATAATCACCAATTCTGCCTTTTCAAGCTTGAGTTTCTCCGCATTTTTTTGAAGAAGTGTTCCCAATGAAAGTTTGTTATTCGCCCATTCGGCCAATTCAAACTTCTCGAAATCAACTGGATTAAAATAATGCTGCAAGTCCATTTAATACTATTTATCAGGCGCTGAAAATACACTTTTAAACAAAACGGCAAACATAAAACTGCCTATCCGAATGAATTATTTCTTTCGACCTTTTTTTGCCACCGGCTGCTTTTCAATCAGCTGCATACATTCATCAAATGTCAGTTTGGTGGCATCAGTAGCTTTAGGTATTTTGTAATTGTTCTTTTTAAACGAAATGTAAGGTCCCCATCTACCGTTTAAAAGTTTGATTTCCGGATTTTCATCGAAAACTTTGATGACTGCATTTTTATCTTTTTCCCGTTTTGCTTCTATCAGCACAATTGCGCGTTCCAGATTGACGGTATAAGGATCATCCACATCTTTTTCGAGCGAAACAAAAACACTGTTGTGTCTTACGTATGGGCCAAACCGACCGATAGCAACGGTCACCGGTTTCCCTTCATAATCGCCGATGGTTCGTGGAAGCCGGAACAGTTCAAGAGCGTCTTCTATGGTAATGGTTTCGAGAATCTGCCCTGCCCTGAGGCTGGCAAACTGAGGTTTTTCACCTCCTTCAACCACTTCACCCAACTGTGCCACGGGTCCAAAACGACCGATCCTAACAGTTAATTCCTTTCCTGAAGCAGGATCAATTCCCAATGTCCGGACGCCATTTGCACGTTCGGCATCGTTTAAAGCACCTTCAACCTTGGCGTGGAATGGATCATAAAAACTTCGGATCATGTCATTCCAGACCAATTCACCTTCTGCGATTTCATCAAATTCCAATTCAACTTTGGCCGTAAAATTATAGTCCATAATCAAATCAAAATATCTGAGCAGGAAATCGGTCACCACCATGCCGATATCGGTAGGAAATAACTTTGATTTTTCGGCTCCGGTCTGTTCGGTCTTATTTTTTTCGGTGATTTTTTTCCCTGATAGAATGAGTTCGGTAAAGGGCCGTTCAGTTCCCGCCCGATCTTCTTTAACAACGTACCCACGATTTTGTACCGTAGTGATAATGGGTGCATAAGTTGAAGGTCTTCCGATGCCTTGCTCTTCGAGTTTTTTCACGAGGCTGGCTTCGGTATAGCGTGGAGGTTTGAGCGTGAATCGTTCTGTTGCGTTGATTTTATCAGCACGAAGCATCTGATTGACTGACAACGGTGGCAACAAACCTTTCGTTCCGCCATTTGTATCTTCTTCATCATCCGATTCAATATAAACCACCAGAAATCCATCAAAAATCAAGACTTCGCCCGATGCAATAAATTTTTCAGGAACAGTTGAAATATCAATGGTGACGGTTGTTTTCTCGAGTTCTGCTTCGGCCATTTGTGAAGCAATGGTGCGCTTCCAAATCAGATCGTAAAGTTTTTTCTCCTGATTGGTTCCCGAAATTTCCTGATTATCGATGTAGGTCGGACGAATCGCCTCATGGGCTTCCTGTGCACCTTTCGATTTATTTTTGTATTGCCTGAACTGATGGTACTTTTCGCCAAGCATACTGATAATTTTTTGTTTGGCCGTACCAATTGCCATGTCCGAAAGCGTTACCGAATCGGTACGCATATAGGTTATTTTTCCCGACTCGTACAATTTCTGGGCAACGCTCATTGTCTGTGAAACTGAAAATCCAAGCTTCCTGCTGGCTTCCTGTTGCAATGTGGAAGTAATAAATGGAGGTGCCGGCGATCTTCTTCCCGGCTTTTTCACTACATCACTTATCTGGAATTCAGCAGTTTTGCACTTTTCAAGAAAAGCATAAGCTTCCTCCTTTTTATCAAATTTCTTATTCAATTCAGCTTTCAGTTCCGAAATTTTTCCATCGTTTTCAGGGACAAGAAAATTGGCTGAAACCCGATAGGCAGAAGTTGATGTGAAGTTGATAATTTCGCGCTCACGTTCAACAATAAACCGAACAGCTACTGATTGTACACGACCGGCAGACAAGGATGGTTTTACCTTTTTCCATAAAACCGGCGAAACCTCGAACCCTACAATACGGTCGAGCACCCGACGGGCCTGTTGGGCATTTACCAGATTAATGTCAAGTGGTCGCGGATTCTGAATGGCTTTCAGTATAGCTTCCTTTGTAATTTCATGAAAAACAATTCGTTTGGTCTTTTCCGGTTTGAGTCCCAATGTTTCCATCAGGTGCCACGAAATGGCTTCTCCTTCGCGATCCTCGTCCGATGCCAACCATACCATATTCGATTCTTTTGACAACTTCTTTAGTTCTGTGACTAACTTTTTCTTGTCAGAAGAGATTTCGTATTTCGGAGTGAAATTATTTTGAATGTCAATTCCAAAATCTTTTTTTTCGAGATCCCTGATATGCCCCATGCTGGAGGTGACAAAAAAATCCTTCCCCAAAAATTTTTCGATCGTTTTTGCTTTGGCCGGGGACTCAACAATAACCAGATTTTCGTACATATATCGTTTTGTTATTCTTACTAATTTCAAAATTTTGTGCAAATTAAAGAAAATGAAACGCTAAGTTCAAAATTAAATCCAATAAATTTTAAAATCATATTTATTTGAAAATGATTTATTTATTCATAATGGGCGTTCAAAAACAACAATTCTGAACAAAAAAAACTGCTCTTTCAACCACCCCGGAACAGTTAAAATAAACAATCGTCAAACAGCTATAAATGAAACAATTGAATCACCTCTGGCTGAATGATTGATTATCCGTGAAAAGTGAATTCACAACGCCTTATTATTTACATTTTTCAGCTGTTATTCAAAGAAATGAAATTCAGTTGGGTTTCATTATCTTTGCCAGCCAAAAACGAACTCATTTTTGAATGGAAAGAGATATTACAGTATATAAAAAGTACATCCGAACCTTCTGGATTAGCTATATTTCAATCGTTGCCGCCATTTTCGTCCTGTTCTTCATGATTGCAGAAGGTTGGCTTGGTTTTATGCCAACTTTTGAAGATCTGGAAAATCCTGAAAGTCTTTTGGCATCAGAAGTTGTCTCAGCCGATCATGTCGTAATGGGTAAATACTTCATGGAAAACAGAACTTTTGTCAAATATGAGGAATTCAGTCCTGAACTGGTGAATGCACTGCTTGCAACCGAAGATATCAGGTTTTTCAAACATTCAGGAATCGATCTGCGGGGTTTGGTCAGGGTCGTAAAAGGAATCCTGACAGCCGACAGCAATTCAGGAGGTGGAAGTACGATTACCCAGCAATTGGCCAAAATGCTTTTCCCTCGCGATGTTCTGGATAACAAATTTGAACTGATCCTTCGGAAATTTAAAGAATGGGTAATTGCCATAAAACTCGAAAAAAGCTATACCAAAGAGGAAATCCTCACCATGTACCTGAACAAGTACGATTTCCTGAACCTCGCCGTCGGAATCAAGTCAGCAGCAGCTATCTATTTTAATACAACACCGGATTCTTTGCGACTTGAACAAGCGGCAATGCTTGTTGGAATGGCTAAAAATTCCTCCCTCTACAATCCTGTCAGACGACCTGAGCTTACACTTCAGCGCAGGAACGTGGTATTGGCCCAAATGGCAAAATACAAGTTCATTTCGAAAGAAGCCAACGATGCAGCCAAAGCACTTCCATTGGACCTGGATTATCACAAAGTTGACTTTAAAACCGGTCTGGCACCCTATTTCAGAGAATACCTCCGAAAAGCAATGAATGCGAACAAACCGGAGCGTGCTGACTACCGGGCATGGCAAATTCAGAAATACAAGGAAGATTCGGTTGAATGGGAAGCCAATCCGTTGTATGGTTGGTGTCACAAAAATAAAAAAGCCGATGGAACTCCCTATAATTTATACCGCGACGGCATCCGCATCAATACGACCATCGACTCGCGCATGCAGCAATATGCCGAAGATGCAGTGAATACCCATCTGAAAAACAATTTACAGCCATCGTTTAATAAGCATTTGAAAAAATTGAGGAACAAACCCTTCTCGAACGATTTGAGCGCTGAAGCTGTTGATGACATCATCGATCAATCGATCAAACAAACAGAGCGTTACCGTGTAGAAAAGCTAAATGGCAAATCCTGGGATGAAATAAAAAAAATATTCAATACTCCGGTCGAAATGAGTGTATTTACCTATAAAGGCGAACGGGATACCACCATGACACCGATTGACTCCCTGAAGTATTATTACAGTATTTTGCGTTCATCATTTATGTCGATGGAAATAAATACCGGTTATGTTAAGGCTTATGTTGGCGGACCCGATTACCCACATTTTATGTATGATATGGTCAAAGACGGAAAACGACAAGTCGGATCAACGGTCAAACCATTTTTATATACCCTTGCCATGCAAAATGGCCTTTCGCCCTGCAGTAAAGTTCCTAACGTAAAACAACAGTTTATTTTGCCCGACGGTCGCATTTGGGAAGCAAAAAATTCAGGGAAAACAAAATTCGATGACAAAATGGTTACCCTGAAATGGGGTCTTGCCCATTCGGTGAATCAGGTATCAGCATGGGTAATGAAACAGTTCAATCCGCAATCCGTGGCTGATGTGATGAAGAAAATGGGTATTTTTAGTCCGATTGACCCTGTTCCTTCCATGTTCCTTGGAACTTCGGATGTTACACTGTATGAAATGGTGGGAGCTTACGCAACATTTGCCAATAAAGGAGTATATACTCAGCCAATATTCGTTACCAGTATCGAAGACCGGCATGGAAATGTGATTTCGACTTTCCGTCCCGAAAAACATGATGCCATTGATGAACAGACTGCCTTCCTCATGATTGAGCTGATGCGTGGAGTAGTTGATGCAGGTTCTGGAGGAAGATTGCGATGGAAACCTGAATACGGTGGATTTAGAGGCCCGATTGCAGCCAAAACAGGTACAACCCAAAATCAATCGGATGGCTGGTTTATCGGGATCACTCCACAGTTGGTAAATGGTTCATGGACAGGCGCAGAATTGAGAAGCATTCATTTTGACGACCTGCAATCTGGACAGGGAGCGAGTATGGCTTTACCAATCTGGGGATATTACATGCGAAAGGTTTATGCTGACAAGAATTTGCCTTACCGTGATATGAGCGAATTTGAAAGGCCTGTGAATTTTTCGGTGAACCTCAACTGTGACGATCCGGAAAGCATTGAACAAAGTCAGGACAATTCAGAAGATTTCTTTTAGAAATAAGTTGGGAGTGCCTAAAGTACTTCAGGCACTCCCAACTTATTTTCAATTACCGCTTTCGAGTTGGTTGTTTATTTTGTCGTTAACTTTCTGATTAGGAAATTCAAGTGAATAAATCATGGCTTCAACCTGTCGCAAATAATTCCTTTTATCGTTTTTTGGGGCATAAACATGTCCTTCAACTGTAACTATTCTTCTCTGGCTGGCATCTAACACCGAAAGGCTGACGAAAGGCCCGCCCATAAAATCATGTTCCACTTTCCATAAACCCCGCATTTCACAGGCATAATTCCCATTATAATTCAGGATATTAAAATCCTGAGGCACTTCCATTTCAGTGGTCATATAACTTCCGGCCAGCGGTCCCGGAACATTATTTTTCATCACCTGATTGCGTTTCTCGAGCTGAAATTTGAGGGTAAATGTACTGTCAGAATCATACGGGTACGAATAAACGATTATACTTTGGTAGATCAGCGGAGTATCGTATCTTATCCATACAAAATCAGAATCTTTTTTCACAATTTTGAATCCTGTGGGCACGTACAATTTAATATCAAAATCTTTTAGAAGAGTATTATAAACGGCCTTTTCATTTGAATTAAAATAAGTCTTCTTTAAACGATCTTTTTCGGCTTTCAGAAAAAAACCAATAATTTTATCACTATTGGCTGTGAAAACCTCTTTGAAACTTTCAGGAGAACTTGCCTGAATATTTACCACCACCTGAGGATAAGCCCAGGTATCATTCGCGAATTCAATTTTTGGCTCTGTGTAGGTTGAAGATATCTTCACTGTAACAATATTCCTGCTCGTTTTAAATAGATTGATAAACGCATCAGGAGGTACATTTATCAATGAAAAAATAGGTTCTTCCTGTGGAAGTGATGATTGTGGTTGCGCGAGTATCTGCCTGATCAGTGATCCTATTTCACCCTTCCATGTTTCCTTGCCGATGACAACCACCACTTCGTTGGATTTACCGGTAATGGTTTCCATCTTCGAATTATCATTAAAATTGCACGAAAATAAAACAGCTAACAAAAGCAGCAAAACGGAAGTTTTTGACATAACTCTTTTCATGGGAATAATATTTTGTGAACGTAAAACCACCAACAAAAATCTTACCAGAATAAGGTATTGGATTAATGGCGTTTATTGCAGTGGAAATAATTAAAAAGGTAAAAAAAACCCGCGACCAGCGGGATTTTTTTATTTTTCAATTTTCTCAGCGTCTTTTTTGGTTTCGTCATCCTCTGATTTCGATGCGTTTTTAAATTCCTTGATCCCTTTGCCCAGACCTTTCATCAATTCAGGAATTTTGGTTCCGCCAAACATCAGTACAACTACAACCAATACTACAATGAGCTCCTGAGGGCCAATCATACCGGCAATAATAAATAAGTTCATACTTTATAGAGTTAAAATGGTTTCATACAAAAATAACAAAAATAATTACTTCAAATATTTATTTGAAAAGTTTAAATATATCGTTCCCATTTGCAAAAAGAACGAGTGAAAGGAGCAGTACCATTCCGGCAATCTGGGCATATTCCAGAAATTTGTCCCCTGGTTTCCGGCCAGTGATCATTTCAAAAAGCAGAAACATCACATGTCCGCCATCGAGAGCAGGGATTGGTAATAGATTCATTACTGCCAGAATGATGGAAAGAAACGCAGTCATGTTCCAGAAAGAGAACCAGTTCCACATTCCAGGGAAAATATTTCCGATGGATATAAAACCTCCCAGACTTTCATAAGCTTTGGTTTTAGGCGAAAAAATCAGTTTAAATTGTTTAAGGTAATCGCTTGTAGTACTGATTCCTTTGCTGATTCCCGCTGGAATGGACTCGAACAAACCGTATTTTATGGTTTTAAATTCGAATATCTTTTCCAAATCCTGACTGAGCTGAATACCAAGCAATCCGGTTTCAGGAATTGACAATTGTACGGTTAGTTCCTGGCTGTTGCGCAATACGTTCAGCGCAACTGTTTTGCCAATGCTGTCCTTTAGGGTTGTTTTAAACTGATCGTTATACTCGTATTTTAGACTATTCATACCAACAATCTGATCACCTTCCTTCAAACCTGCTGTTTGTGCTGCCGAATTCTTTAATACTTTGGCAATTCTGTAATCAAAAGGAGTTCTGAAAGTCATTACACCTTTGCTTTTAATTAATAAAGCAACATCTTCATCCGAAATATCCACGTTAACCTTTTGTCCATCGCGTTCAACCTGAATGTCCTTGGCATTATCAAGAATAAGTGTAGGAATTATTTTATGGAAATTCTCAACTTTCAGGTTACCAACCGATAAAATTTTATCACCATTCCGAAGCCCTATTTGCTCCCCGACAGAGTCAACTTCAATCCCATATTTCACATTTGCAGTAGGCAGATATTGCTCACCCCAGGCATAAAGGATACCGATGTAGATGATAAATGCCAGAATAAAATTCATCAAAACACCACCGACCATGATAAGCAAACGTTGCCAGGTTTTTTTTGCCCTGAATTCATAAGGTTGAGGAGGCAGTTTCATGGCCTCTTTGTCCATCGATTCGTCGATCATTCCTGAAATTTTCACATATCCGCCCAAGGGCAACCAGCCAATACCATATTCGGTATCGCCTTTTTTAATTTTGAAGAGGGAGAACCATGGATCAAAAAACAAATAAAATTTTTCTACACGCGTTTTAAAAATCCTTGCAAATAAAAAATGCCCGAATTCGTGTATAATAACCAATAAGGATAAACTTAGAATGAGTTGTGCAGCTTTTATCAATACTATTTCCATCGAATAATTTTTCTGTTTTTAATTCTTTTGTATTGCCTGACGTTTAACCATGGCAGATGTTAATATGCGTGTTTCCTTGTCTGTCTGAATGTAATCTTCCAGATTCGGGTTTTTAATAAATGTTGCCTTGCCCATAGTTTTTTCAATAATTTCAGGCATTTGCAGAAAACTGATTTTGTCATTCAGAAAAGCCTGTACCACCACTTCGTTTGCTGCATTCAATATGCAAGGCATATTTCCACCCTTATTTAAAGCTTCAAAAGCGAGTGCAAGGTTACGAAAATTTTTCGTATTTGGCTGCTCGAATGTCAGTTTCGGGTAATCCAAAAAGCTGAACCGTTTAAATTCTGAAGCCAACCTTTCCGGGAAACTTAATGCATATTGAATAGGCAACTTCATATCGGGCAAACCCATTTGGGCCTTCATCGAACCATCACGGAACTGAACTATTGAATGAATAATACTCTGAGGATGAACTATTACATCTATTTGTTCGGGTTTTAATCCGAAAAGCCATTTTGCTTCAATCACTTCAAATCCTTTGTTCATCATGGAGGCAGAGTCGATAGTTATTTTAGCTCCCATGTCCCAATTCGGATGCTTCAAGGCATCGGCTTTGGTAACTGTTGCCAGCTGTTCAGGTGAAAAACCCCTGAAAGGGCCACCTGAAGCGGTCAGGTAAATTTTTTCTATTTCATTGTTAAACTCGCCAACCAAACATTGAAAGATGGCCGAATGTTCAGAATCGACCGGATAAATATTCACCTTGTTCTCGATGGCCAGCCGGTTAATTATTTCGCCTGCCACGACCATTGTTTCTTTGTTGGCCAGTGCTATGTGTTTGCCGGCTTTGATTGCATTACAGGTGGGAATGAGGCCGGAGTAGCCAACCATGGCTGTAACTACCACTTCAACAGTTTCCATTTGTACAACTTGCTCAAGGGCTTCTCTTCCGGCATAAACTTTTATCGGTTCATCTTTCAGGGCGTCCTTCAGCAGATCGTAATGGCATTTATTCGTAATCACCACCACATTTGGCTGAAACTGTTTGGCCTGTTCAATCAACAATTCAATATTGTTATTGGCAGTTAATACCTCTACTTCAAAATAATCCGGATTTTGCGAAATTACTTCAAGAGTTTGAGTGCCAATTGATCCGGTTGATCCCAGAATGGCTATGCGTTTCTTCATAAATCAGCTTAAAAATCTATATATGTTTCAGGATCAAGAGCTATTCCATTGTGCCAAAGTTCAAAATGAAGGTGTGGCCCCGTTGTCAGCTCTCCACTGTTGCCCATAATGGCAATCACATCACCTGCTTTGACTTTCTCGCCAACTGCTTTCAATAATTCAGCATTGTGTTTATAGGCCGAAATAATGTTGTTTTCGTGCTGGACATATATCGAATAACCTGTTTCCATTGTCCAGCCGGCAAAAATAACTGTTCCATCCAACACGCTCGAAATTCTGGCATTCATTGCTCCCACTACATCAACCGCCAAATGCTCCGTTTTAGGGTCAAATTTGTTGGTGATCATTCCTCGAAGCGGAGTAAAGAAGTGAATGTTTGCAATACTCGGCAATCGTTTTGGATCTTTTAAGATCGATAAACTAAGCTTCTCTTCCATTAATTTATTTTGAAATACTGAATCCGCATTGAAGCTTTTAAATTTCACTTCCTTTGGCTTTAGTCCTGAATCAGCTGTTTGCGACTCATCCAAAGGGACTTCGCCCTGAAACAGTGTTTTCACTTTCTCCATATAATTATCCCTAGTTTTGATTTCATTTTCAAGCGAATCGATCATCATATAATTCAGGATGATCTGTTCACGCACCTTTGCATTAGGATAACCGGGAATATTCTCGCGAAGCGGAGTATAAGCAATAATGACAGATGTGAGTAAAATCAACAGAATGGCTCCCAAACTGCCAAGAGTTGCCACTTTAATTGGAGTAAGCTTGATGCTCCAGACCGTTTGAATCGTCGAATCATTGTAGATGATAAGCCGATAATGGTCTTTCAGCATCTGAAATATTTTCTTTCTCAGTTCTTTCCTGTTCATTCCTGATTTTTTCGAACTCCAAAATTAGAAAGATTTGGAGATAACTAATCCGGTACAGTGTTTATTAATACTTTTTAACGAAGACTGTTCAGGGATAAGCAAAAATAATTGAAATCAAATTAGGATTATTTAAACCGATCATCTATATTTGCAGCCGCTTCAAATCTAAAATAAGAGATGGGGCAAAGTTCTTACAAACGACGATTCAATATCTAAAGATACATTGCGGGATGGAGCAGTTGGTAGCTCGTTGGGCTCATAACCCAAAGGCCGTCGGTTCGAGTCCGGCTCCCGCTACAAAATACCTCTGTAAACATTTGTTTTACAGAGGTATTGTTTTTTCAGGAATAAGCCTTTCGTTACCGCATTGCAGTGTTCCCATTATTGATCCACCCTGGAATATCATGCCATGCAGTGCCGTCGCCCAATTGTCCCGCATCATTGTATCCCCAGGCCCAGAGTTTACCTGTCTCGTCAATTGCTAAGGTGTAAGTATAACCGGCTGATACAATTTTAAAATTCGTGCCCGATTTGATTTGTATCGGAGAAGACTGATCAGAAGTAGTACCATCTCCCAACCGACCATTTTTATTGAATCCCCATGCCCAAAGTTTACCTGATTCATCAATTGCAGTAGAATGAACAGATCCTGCATTTACTGTTTTAAATTTTGTACCCAACTTGACTATTACAGGTAATGTTCTGGCCATACTACTGCTGTTTCCCAACTTTCCATATTCATTACTTCCCCAGGTCCACAGATTTCCCGATTCGTCAAGCGCTAAAGTATGAGAATAATAGGTTGATACTGTTTTAAATTTTACACCTTCCTGAACCTGTATTGGAGTGGATTTATCTGTATTGGTGCCATCTCCAAGCTGTCCCATTCTATTTGATCCCCAGGCCCAAAGATTACCCGATTCGTCAATTGCCATGTTGTATGTAGTACAGGCCGAAATGAATATAAATTTTACACCTGGTTTTATATTCACCGGATAAGGCTTTTTTGAAGTTGAACCGTCACCTAATTGGCCATAACCCCAAACCCATAGATTGCCGGATTCATCGGTGGCCATGCTGACAGAAGATCCCGCTGAAACGGACTTAAATTTTGTTCCGGATTTTATCTGAACAGGAGTGTTCCTGTCAAGAGTGGTCCCATCGCCCAGTTGTCCATAATAATTATATCCCCATGCCCATAAATTTCCTGATTCATCAATAGCCAAACTGGTATTATATTTTCCTGCCGAAACGGCTTTAAATTTTGTTCCGGACATTATTTGTACTGGCATGGGTTTCCCAAACTCAGTTCCATCACCCAACTGTCCATAAGAATTAGCGCCCCATGCCCACAAATTTCCTGATTCATCAATAGCCAGGGCGTGTTCATTCCCGGCTGTAACGGTTTTAAATTTTAGACTACCCGAAATATTTACCGGAAGAAATTTACCGGAAGTACTTCCATCGGCAAACTGTCCTTTTTCATTGGCTCCCCAACCCCAAAGGTTTCCTGATACATCAATCGCCATGCTGTGAAAATAACCGGATGACATGGCCATAAATTTTGTGCCTGATTTGATTTTCACCGGTAGTGGTCTTCCGGAAGTTGTTCCATCTCCTACCTTTCCATAAACATTATCACCCCATGCCCATAAATTGCCAGATTCATCAATGGCCATACTATGGGATGATCCTGCCGAAATGGTTTTATATTTTGTCCCTGATTTAATTTGAATCGGACTGGTTTTATAGACCTTCGTGCCATCGCCCATTTGACCTGAAGAATTTTCACCCCACGCCCACAGGTTTCCCGATTCATCAATGGCCATACTGTGCCCATTTCCAACTGAAACAATTTTAAATCTTGTTCCTGATTTGACTTGCACAGGACTCTGCTTGTCTGAAATGGTGCCGTCGCCTAACCTACCATATAAATTGCTTCCCCATGCCCAAAGTTTCCCCGATTCATCAATCGCCATGCTGTGAGCAGTACCGGTTGATATGTCCTTAAACTTAATGCCGGATTTAATCTTTACCGGTGAAGATTTATCTGAGGAAGTGCCATCTCCCAATTGTCCTTTGTCATTCCATCCCCAACCCCACAGGTTGCCGGATTCATCGATGGCTAAAGTATGAGAATAATAAATTGAGACGGCCTTAAATTTTGCACCAGACTTGATTTGTACCGGTGTGGAAGTCTTTTCTGAAGTGGTTCCGTTTCCCAATTGTCCTTTTTTATTGGTCCCCCACCCCCAAAGTTTTCCAAATTCATCAATCGCCATGCTATAATCATATCCGGCGACAACGATTTTAAATTTTTTTGACGGCATAATCTCTACAGGCGTATATCTGTCCTGAGAAGTTCCATCGCCTAACTGACCGCAGGAATTTGAACCCCACCCCCATAAATTTCCTGATTCATCAATAGCTATCGTATGATAGGCACCTGCTGAACAACTCACTATTTTTTGAGCGTAAAAATTTTTGGCATTTACAACAATCGTACCCAGAATAACAATGAGTACAAGAAACAGCTTCTTCATCCGAATTAAATTTTAAACTTGTCCTACCCAAAGGTATATTTGTTTTGGGCATTAAAATCTAAACGGTAGTTATTTTGGGTTAGTATTGATTTACTGATTTTTATATTTTAGTTCTTCTCTCCATGAACGTATTTTTGGGGAATATATACTTTCAACTGTTTTTTCAGAGGAATTCTTCATTGATGGTGAAACCTCCATTTTTCAATCCATCGGTCAGTGAAACGAACATGCCACGGTAATAATTTCAAAGGTGGCGGCGCAAAAAGAAAATGAAAATATAGTTCAAAGTGGATATCTCATGGCATGTGAGTTCCATCCGAACGCATTACGAATCAATTAAATAATACCATTATTTTCGGATCAAATAGTGTATGCCTCGTTCACATCGCCACTACCTATACCTCCGGCGATAAAATCATACGAAGTGTTGCCGAATGCATCCACCTTTTTAACAGACGCTGGAATTGGAATAGCATTGTCACTGTTTTTCAGCAATACCATTCCATCGGCCGCAACCTGACGTGTAACACCCGCATGGGCTGTAAGATCAGGAGTGCCGGTAAACTGATAGTTGTTATAACGTGGCGACATTAACATGATTTTCAGAATTCGTGAAATGTTTAGATCATGGACTTTTTCGTCAAGCCTGCCATTTTTAACAGCTGCAATTATGTCCTTTAATACCGTTGACCATAGCTGCGGCCATTTTGCCGGCAACCAACGGGTCTTCTGAATAGTACTCAAAGTTACGGCCGCAAAGCGGATCACGTTGAATGTTCAGGGCCGGAGCAAGTAAAATATCTGATCCGTATTCTTTAACTTCATTTCCCATGGACTGGCCAACTTTATAAACCAAATCGGTGTCCCAGCTTGAAGCCGGCACAGTGGCAAATAGGAAAAGTGGTGCAATAATGTGTTTTCTCTTCGTCTTTGCATTTTGGCTTAATGCGCAAACCAGCAGGGCCATCTGATAAAACCTGTGAAGTGATGCCCAATGCAGGAAATTCAGATGAAAAACCGGAATTACTTATTCAGGCATGGTCCAAAAAAAAGCTGCTCCAATTTTCATTGAAACAGCTGATGAAACTTTACTGAGTATTTGTCCTTACATTCATTAAATTTTGTTCTACCGGATATTTCCCACCGAATTCTTCGCCGTATCGTGCTTTGTTTTTCTATTATGTATTTGCTGAAATCACTTTGTATGTTTTTCCTTCCACTAAAATACCGAAACGGACTTGCATATTCCTGGGTTCTTTCTGGCCTGAACCAATAACAACCGTGAGTATAAATTCTCCGTCGGTCAAACCGGAAGGTAAAAGGAATGAGTTGCCCGCATCCTTTGTCTCCCAAACAAGCCGTCCACCATCAACTTTTGATACTGCAGCTGAAATGACTTGCCCACCTGGAATCGCACCTCCCAACAGAGATGCTCCTTGTGCCATCGCACCTCCGGCAGCATGTAATCCTTGATTTACTTTTGCAACTTCGGACGAAGTCATTTCTGAAACCTGTTTATTGGAAGCGTTTATCAGAAAAGCCTGTTTATTGGGGAAAATAACATAGGCGCCTGCTGTGTGAAGGCCTGCGTTAACTTTTTCTCCAAAGGTGGCTCCTTGTGTCTGTTTGGGAACGGTTACATTCATCGAAATCCGGTTGGGCATTCCATTATTGATGTTGTTGACATTGCTTTCATTTTGCCCGTATGTGAAAAGAAATGAACTAACAAATAATACAAGTGTAATCGGAGCTTTTTTCATAGACGTTTTTGGATTATTTTTTATAGAAGGGAAGAATCAAATAAGTGTAAATCATACATCCGACACAAATAGCAAAAACAAACTCCAGGCTAGCAAAGAAAATCAGCACGCCAGCAACAATGATTGCTGCAAGTTGCAGGTTGAAAATGAATAAAATGGCAATTGCAGTTGTCATCAAAAATCCAAGGCGGGCGGCAAATACTTTGGGCGCTTTATCAATCATTTTAACCGGAAGGCTGAGCGCATTGCTCAAATAGTGACTGGCAAAACTGATCGGGCTGAATTTCATCTCAGTAAAAGCTCTGATGAAAAAATCGGCCATTAAAAAAGCAAACATAAATACTGAGTTAAAAACAAATGCAAGCACAATTATTGCAATCGCAAACAGTGCGTTAAAGCGGGTAACCTGCTCGTTTACACGCTGGTCGGAAATAGGGCAAACCAGATTCTTCATGTTTGGAAATTTTTATTCTATTCTTGAAATAGCAAGAAAAGAACATGATTGAATGATAAATTAAATATTAAAATACAAAGATGTCTTTTATTCTGAATTAAAAGTAACATTTAAAAAATATCACCTTCTGCTTAATAATTTATTAACCCTGTTAAATTTTAGCTAATTTCGCAACTATGAAATTCAGAATGACATACCAGCTTAATTTATACCATCATTTCGGCAAAGGATTGTTCGAATGCTGGATTATTTGATCCTCTCCATCTCCACCCATCCGGCAAAAATCATTCATCATTTATAAATCATCATTCAAATGACCGGTATCATATTCGATATCAAACGGTTTGCCGTACATGACGGCCCCGGAATCCGTACAACTGTTTTCCTGAAGGGTTGTCCGTTGAAATGCCTTTGGTGCCATAATCCGGAAAGTATTTCGCCCCAACCATGCACTATTGAAAGAGTTTCGCGCATCGGTGAACAGATATTTCGGAACAACGAAGTGGTAGGACAGTCAAAAACGGTGGAAGAAGTGATGGAAACACTTGAAAAAGAATGGATTTTTATGGACGAATCCGGAGGAGGAGTCACCTTTTCGGGTGGGGAACCGATGTTCCAGTCTGAATTTTTAGCCGCACTTCTGACAGCATGTAAGAAACGTGGAATGCACACAGCCATTGATACCTGCGGTTTTGCATCTTCCGAAGTGCTCCGGAATATTGCACCATTGACCGACCTTTTCCTTTATGATCTGAAATTGATGGACTCCGAAAAACATCAGTTTTATACGGGCGTCTCTAATCAGATTATTCTTGATAATCTCCGGGAATTGGTATCCGGAAGGAGTAAAATACGTATCCGAATTCCGGTTATTCCTGAAATAAACGATACTCAGGAGAATATTTCTGAAACCATCCATTTTCTTAAAAGTTTGAATGGTTCAGTTGAAGGAGTTGATCTGCTGCCGTTTCACAATACCGCCAGCGGAAAATACATGCGATTTGGAATCAATTACACCATGAATGAAAACAAGAAACCGAAAGAATCGGATATGGAATATATAAAAAAGCATTTCGAAGAGTCCGGTTTTGAAGTTAAAATAGGAGGATGAAAAGGAACATTGGCAGTCGCAGTTTTCAGTAAAAATACACAGCTACAGTTTTCAGTAAAAATAACAGATATGACACCACGAATTAAAAAACTAAGGGAACAGAGTTTGAACGCGATTTACCGGATTTCATCCGAACGCGCACTACTGGTCACCGATTTCTATAAAAATCACATTGCCTTTGGCGATTCAATACCTGTTCAACGCGCCAAATCATTCAGGTATATTCTTGAAAATAAACACATTTGCATCAACGACGATGAATTGATCGTGGGCGAACGCGGTCCTGCTCCAAAAGAAACGCCGACCTATCCTGAAATTACGGTCCATTCATTACAGGATCTCGACATCCTGAATTCACGCTCAAAAGTATGGTTCAGGGTGGATGAGAAAACCCGAAACGCATATAAAGAAGTCATCATTCCCTTCTGGAAAGGCCGTTCGAACCGTGACCGGATCATGGAACAAATGTCGGACGAATGGCACGATTCATACAATGCAGGAATTTTTACCGAATTTATGGAACAACGTGCTCCGGGACACACGGTTGCCGGAAACAAAGTTTTCAGGAATGGAATGTTGGATTTGCTTGCAGAAATTGAAAGTGCCATGAAAAAGATTGATTGGCTAAATGATCCGAAGGCTTTTAACAAGTCGGAAGAGCTGAAAGCAATGAAAATAACAGCAGAATCCATCATCTTATTTGCCAATCGCCATGCGGATCAATTGGAAATATTGGCCGAAAAGGAAACAGACACAACACGAAAAGCAGAATTGATGGAAATAGCGCGGATTTGCAGAAAAGTACCGGCACATGCACCCGAAACTTTCCACGAAACTTTACAACATTACTGGTTTATTCATTTAGGTGTGGTAACTGAAGTTAATCCCTGGGATTCATTTAATCCCGGCAGACTGGATCAGCATCTTTACCCATTTTTCAGCAAGGAAACAAAAGCCGGAACGCTGACTGTTGATTCGGCGACTGAGTTGCTCGAATCGTTCTGGGTAAAATTCAACAATCATCCGGCACCGCCCAAAGTTAGGGTAACCGCGCTCGAAAGCAATACATATACCGACTTTTCGCTGATCAACCTAGGCGGCGTAAAACCCGATGGTTCGGATGCAGTAAATGAATTATCGTTTCTGATCCTGGATGTAATCGAAGAAATGCGCATCCTGCAACCCAGCTCGATGGTTCAGCTCAGCAAGAAGAATCCGGAAAGCTTTATCAACCGGGCAGTAAAAATTGCCAAATCCGGATTCGGACAACCGTCAATTTTTAATACTAATGCCATTGTTCAGGAGCTGTTCGGACAGGGAAAATCGCTGGAAGATGCACGAAACGGAGGCGCCAGTGGCTGCGTTGAAAGCGGGGCTTTCGGAACCGAAAGTTACATTTTGACCGGCTATTTCAACCTTCCCAAAATATTGGAAATCACTCTTCATGACGGCTCTGATCCGCGAACGGGAAAACAAATCGGTTTAAAAACCGGAGAAGCCACCGGATTTAAATCCTACGAAGATTTACTTGATGCATTCAGGAAACAGGTCGAACATTTTGTGGACATCAAAATTAAAGGCTGCAATGCCATTGAGAACATTTTTATACACCACGTCCCCACCCCATTTTTGTCGATCCTGATTGATGATTGTATTGAATGCGGAACAGATTACATCAGTGGTGGTGCACGATACAACACGAATTACATTCAGGGAGTCGGGATGGGAACCATGACTGATTCGTTGACCGCCATTAAAAAACATGTATTTCAGGAAAAGACTTTCAGTATGAGTGAATTGATGGTAGCATTGACTACAGATTTTGAAAATAATCCGCAATTGCACTACCAACTGATTTACCAAACGCCAAAATATGGTAACGACGATGATGCTGCCGATGATCAGTTACGGGAAGTTTTCGAAATTTATCATTCGGCTGTAAACGGGCATAAAAGTCCGCGTGGAGCTGATTACCGCATCAACCTGCTGCCCACCACCTGCCATGTTTATTTTGGAAGTGTGATGCATGCCGGACCTGATGGCCGCAAATCCGGGATGCCTGTCTCAGAAGGTATTTCTCCGGTTCAGGGCGCCGACCGGCAGGGACCGACTTCAGTTGTTAAATCGGCTGCAAAAATTGATCACCTGAAAACGGGCGGAACTTTGCTGAACCAGAAGTTCAGTCCGGCATTTTTCAGCGATGATACAGCCATTCAGAAGATTTCGAGCCTGGTCCGTAGTTATTTCAGGATGGATGGCCATCATATTCAGTTCAACGTAATTGACGCGCAAACCCTTCGAGACGCGCAGAAACATCCGGAGAGATACCGCGATTTGATTGTGCGCGTGGCCGGATACAGCGATTATTTTAACGATTTGGGCGAGGACTTGCAGAATGAGATCATTAATCGGACAGAACATACCGATTTTTAGGGGAAATATAAAGGATAATGTTCCAATATTCAACTGTTATGCAAATAGACTGACACCCATTTAGTCAAATGATATTCCTAACTTTATCGATTCTAACAATTCTGAAAACCATGTTTAAAGCTGAAGTTTATATTCAAAGACGAAAAATACTTTCCGAAAAAATCGGTTCCGGATTGATCCTCTTTTGGGGCAACGACGAAAGCCCGATGAATTACCCTGATAATCCTTATCATTTCAGGCAACACAGCTCATTCCTGTATTATTTTGGCATCGATATTCCCGCGTTGGCCGCCCTTATTGACATTGACAATCAACGGGAGATTATTTTTGGCGATGACTTTACCATCGACGATATTGTCTGGCGCGGTCCGCAGTCAACGATTGCCGATCAGGCAAAGCTCTGCGGCATTGAAGAAACCCACCCAACGGTTAAGCTATTCACCATTTTAAAAGAAGCACAGGCATCACGAAAGGAAATCCATTTTTTGCCTCATTACCGTCACGAGAACAAAATAAAACTTTTACGATTTCTGAATATCCGTCCCGATGAGATCAACATAAATGCTTCATCAGAGCTGGTGAATGCAGTGATCAGTCAGCGCGAAATAAAGTCAGTGCAGGAAATCGCGGAAATTGAGACAGCAGTGGATCTTTCAGTGGATATGCACCTGGCCGCAATAAAAATGACACGACCAGGAATGACCGAAGCCCAGGTTGCTGCCAGGGTTTACGAAACGGCTCTTGCCCAAAATTGCCAGATTTCATTCCCGATTATTGCCACTATAAACGGGCAAACCCTGCACAATCATTCGCACCGTAATATCCTGAAAGAAGGAGATTTGTTTCTGCTTGATGCAGGCGCCGAATCACAGAAACATTATGCAGGTGACCTTTCCAGTACTTTCCCGGTAAGTGCAAAATTTACAAGTATCCAGAAAGTAATTTATCAGGCAAGCTTAAAAGCTCACGAGGCCGCTGTGAATGTCATTGCACCAAAAATTCGGTTCATGGACGTGCATCTGGCCGCCTGCCGGTCGATTGCCAGTTCGATGAAGGAACTTGGGCTGATGAAAGGTGACACTGACGAGGCGGTTGCTCAAGGTGCGCATGCCCTGTTCTTCCCCTGCGGAACCGGACACATGATGGGCCTCGATGTTCACGACATGGAAGACCTTGGCGAAGTATGGGTTGGTTACAACGGTGAGCAAAAAAGTTCCCAATTCGGATTAAAATCGCTGAGGCTTGCAAAGGAATTACGACCGGGTCATGTTTTCACCATCGAACCGGGCATCTATTTTATTCCTGAATTGATTGACCTTTGGAGATCGAAAAGCAAGTTCAATGATTTCCTCAACTGGGATGAAATTGAAAAATTCAGGAATTTTGGGGGTATCCGCAATGAAGAAGACTTTCTGGTTACTGAAACCGGATTTCGCAAACTTGGTAAAGACAAACCCAAAACGATAGAAGAAATTGAAGCTTTGCGCCTTTAACGAGCCATTTAAAACCACTTCCTCATTTTGAAGTACACAACCATGCCTAATGTAATGATTATCAATGCTATCCAGAAATACAAATAACCGTATTGGAAATGCAATTCGGGAAGGTTGTCGAAATTCATGCCATAAACCCCGGCGAGGAAAGTGAGTGGAATGAAGAAAGCGGATAATACGGTAAGCACTTTCATTATTTCGTTTGCCCGGCTGTCGAGGCTGGCATGGTAAATATTCAACTGGTCGTTCAGCATCATCTGGTAGATTTCAATTGTTTCCATAGCCTGAGCAACCAGATCACTGAGATCCCGAAAGTATTTCAGGTTTTCATCGTCAATAAAACCCGATTCATTCTCAATCAGGTGGAGAACAATTTCTTTGACCGGCCGAATATTTTTCCGCAGAAAATTAATCTCTGTCTTGTGTTTGTACATTTCCTGCATGAGTCCTTCGTTCGGCTTTTTGGCAAAAATAAATGCTTCTTTCTTTTCGATGATGTTACCCAGGGCTTCGATATTAATCAGGTAATTATCAACAATGGTGTCTAACAGCACATAGGTCAGGTAGTCGGCGCTCTTTCGTCTGGCCCTGCCGTTTCCCTTTTTGATTCGCTCGCGGATATGGTCAAACTGGTCGCCCACCCGTTCCTGAAGGGTAATGAGGTAGGTATCGTCCAGTATCATTGAAATTTGTTCAGAAGTGAGTTTTTGGGTCTTCTCATCGAAGTCGAGCATTTTGATGATGACCACCATGAGTTCATCCGTTTCGGCAAATTTGGGCCGCTGACCGGTATCGAGCATATCTTCGAGCAAGAGTTCATGGACATTGAACAGTTTACCCATTTTCTGAATCATTTCAGCATCGTGCAACCCATCGATGTTAATCCAGGTCACCGAATTTTCAGTAATATAGGATTGACAGTCTTCCAGTGTTTCCGGCTCTTTTTCAACCACTTCTTCCGGCGTATAATGCATCAACCGCAATTTGGGCTGGTCAATTTTTTTTGTTCCCAAATGAATGAGCGAACCCGGAATTTTACCTACTGCTTTTTTCCGGTCGTTTAGAAATCTTGCCATTTATTGTATTTACTATTTTTTAATTCACTTTTGATGATTCAATCACTTTATTTTCCATAACGGTCAGGAACAAAAGTCTGATCAGAAATCGGAGGTCTTTCGTAAGCAGGATACTCCTTTCGTGGCGGTAAAATGATGGGCTCATGGGGAAGGGTTTGATAGGGAATCTGGCTAAGTAGGTGGCTGATGCAGTTAAGGCGCGCCAGTTTTTTATTATCGGCAGGAACAACAAACCACGGAGCTTGTTCAATATCAGTATATCTAAACATTTCGTCCTTTGCCTTGGAGTACTCTACCCACTTTTCGCGGGACGCAATATCCATCGGGCTGATTTTCCATGTTTTTGTCGGGTCGCTGATTCTATCCTGAAATCGTTCCTCCTGTTCTTCGTCAGAAACCGAAAACCAGTATTTTATCAGAATAATTCCGGATCGCACCAACATTTGTTCAAATTCGGGGCAACTCCTTAAAAACTCCTGATACTCTTCCTTTGTACAAAAACCCATCACATGTTCAACTCCGGCTCGGTTATACCAGCTTCGGTCGAACAAAACAATTTCTCCGGCTGAAGGTAATTGATTTACATATCGTTGGAAATACCATTGCGATTTTTCTTTCTCGGTTGGAGTACCTAAAGCTACAATCCGGCAACTTCTTGGATTAAGTGGTTCGGCAATTCGTTTAATTATCCCTCCTTTTCCGGCAGCATCGCGGCCTTCGAACAAAACCACCACTTTAAGCTGTTTAAATTTAACCCATTCCTGAAGTTTGATAAGTTCAATTTCCAGCTTTCGGAGTTCTTCTTCGTAAACTTCGTCTTTGATTGTACGATGGTCTTTCATCTCTGATTCAACACGTTTGTGATTTTTCCCTTCATGTTTCGAATGGTGTTTTTCTGAATCTTTGCTCATGATATGGATTTTTGAAAATACGGTTTCTGAATAAGGATTGAAAAATACGAAACATTGGTCAGCAAAACAAATTCGGTTTGGAATGCTTACATTTGCAGCCAAATATTTTGATTTTGGAGCGGAAGGTTTTTAGAAATCTGTTCAGAAAGCACGATTTGCTTGGCGAACTGTGCAAAACACTGAATACCCCGGGTGAAAAGGTTCACCTGCAGGGACTCGTTGGCTCATCCCGAAGCATTCTCGCCTGTTTGGTTTCCGAAGAAATATCCAAGACTTTCGTTATCTGCCTGAATGACAAGGATGAAGCCGCCTATTTTTATGATGACCTGATTACGCTTGCCTCCGAAGTGGAGGTTTTGTTTTTTCCATCATCGTACAAACGTTCGGTTCATTACGAAACTATCGAACAGGAAAATATCATTCTGCGTACCGAAGTACTCAACAAATTTAAAGCCGGGAAACAGCTTTTGGTAGTGACTTATCCGGATGCTTTGGTCGAGAAAGTGATTTCCGGAGAAGGATTGGCAGCCAACACTTTTCAGGTGTCGAAAGGCGATAAATTATCGCTCGAATTTATTGCTGAAATGCTGTTTGAATACGGATTCGAACGGGTTGAATTTGTTTATGAACCCGGCCAGTATTCCATTCGTGGAGGGATTGTCGATATTTATTCGTTTTCGAATGAAGATCCTTACCGGATCGATTTTTTTGGCGATGAGGTAGATTCGATCCGCAGCTTCGACATCGATAACCAGATTTCGAAAGAAGCGCTGACCCGCATCCACATTATCCCCAACATTCATGAAAATCTGCATGGCGAGGAACGCATCAGTATCCTCGATTTTATTTCTGAAAATACTATTTTTCTCCTGAATGATATCCAGCTGATTACCGACCAGATGGAATATAATTTCAATCAAACCATCGAGAAAGCTGAAACAGAAGAAGATCGAAAAAAATGGTTCGCAAAACTTCTTTCAGGAAAAGCCTTTTCAAAAGAAATCAAGCGTTTTACCTGCGCCGAATTCGGGCAGAAACACTTTTTCCCACATTCAAAAGTGGTAACTTTTCAAACTCAGCATCAACCGGTTTTTCACAAAAACTTTGATATGCTCGCTGAAAATCTGTCAGACTATCAGGACTTCGGTTTTACCAATTATATTCTTTCTGGCAACGTTTCCCAGACCGACCGGTTGCAGGCTATTTTCGACGACAAGGGGCTGGATGTCAAATTCCGGCCTGTCAATTTTACGCTGCATGAAGGATTTATCGATCGCGACCTGAAAATTTGTTGCTATACCGACCACCAGATTTTTGAACGCTACCACCGTTATGAAATCAAATCGCGCAAAGCCGAGCGCGACAGTATCTCGTTCAAAGAATTGAACAAGTTGCATCAGGGCGATTACGTGGTACACATCGATCATGGAATCGGAAAGTTTATGGGATTGGTAAAAACCGAGGTGGACGGCAAACTTCAGGAAGCAATTCGTTTGACATACAGAGACAATGATGTACTGTTGGTGAGCATTCAGAACCTGCACCGCATCTCGAAATACCGGGGCAAAGACGGCACCGAACCATCCATCAGCAAACTGGGAAGCGGCGCATGGCAAAAGCTGAAAGACCGCACCAAACTGAAGGTAAAAGACATTGCAAAGGATTTGATCGAATTGTACGCTGCCCGTCGCCAGGAGCAAGGTTTTGCTTTTTCGCCCGATTCGTATCTTCAGACAGAACTGGAAGCTTCGTTTATATATGAGGACACGCCCGACCAGGTCAAATCGACCATTGCAGTAAAGGACGACATGGAAAAGGAGATTCCGATGGACCGGCTTGTTTGCGGCGATGTGGGTTTCGGAAAAACCGAAATTGCCATTCGCGCAGCTTTTAAAGCCGTTGCCGACAGCAAACAGGTTGCAGTGTTGGTTCCCACAACTTTACTGGCACTTCAGCACCACAAGACTTTTGCTGAAAGGTTGAAAGATTTTCCGGCACGGGTTGAATATATCAGCCGTTTGCGGAAAGCCGCTGATGTGAAACAGGTGGTCGCAGATACCAAAGCGGGGAAGGTGGACATTTTGATCGGAACGCATAAGCTGGTGGGAAAGGAAGTGGTTTTTAAAGATTTGGGCTTGCTCATTGTTGATGAAGAACAAAAGTTCGGTGTTTCGGTAAAAGAAAAACTGAAACAGATGAAAGTCAATGTTGATACGCTCACACTGACGGCCACGCCAATTCCGCGAACGCTGCAATTCTCGATGATGGGCGCCCGTGATTTGTCGATTATTCAAACACCACCGCCCAACCGATACCCAATAGCCACCGAACTGCATGGCTTCAGCGAGGAAATTATCAGGGATGCGATTCAATATGAAATGGCGCGTGAAGGTCAGGTGTTTTTTATACACAACCGCGTTTCAAATATTTATGAAGTAGAAACCGTGATCCGAAAGTTGGTTCCGGGCGTTCGCACGGTGGTTGGTCACGGTCAGATGGAAGGACAAAAACTTGAAAAACTGATGATGGATTTTATCAACGGCGAATTCGATGTGCTGATTGCCACTACCATCATCGAATCGGGGCTCGACATTCCGAATGCCAATACCATTATTATCAATCATGCCGAAAATTTTGGTTTGAGCGACTTGCACCAACTGCGGGGAAGGGTTGGGCGATCTAATAAAAAAGCGTTTTGTTACCTGCTGGCGCCACCACTTTCAACACTCACAACCGAAGCAAGCCGACGTTTACGGGCCATCGAAGAATTTTCGGAGCTGGGTAGCGGATTCAACATTGCAATGCAGGATTTGGACATTCGCGGCGCCGGAAACCTTTTAGGCGCCGAACAAAGCGGATTTATTGCCGACATCGGTTTTGAAACTTATCACCGAATCCTGAACGAAGCCATTCTGGAGTTGAAACAAACCGATTTTAAAGAACTTTTCAAAGACGAAAAAGAAGATACATCGCGGGCATTCCTGAATATGAAATTCGGCAGCGACTGCCAGATTGATACCGACTTGCAATTGCTGTTTCCGGATAATTACATCCAAAGCACTTCGGAACGAATGTTGCTTTACCGCGAACTCGATAACCTCGAAACCGAAGAGGCTTTGGTGCAGTTCGAAGCCGGACTGGCCGACCGTTTCGGCAAATTACCTGCTGAAAGCATTGAATTGATTGAAGTAGTGCGCCTTCGCCGTGTGGCGGTTGAACTCGGAATGGAGAAAATTATCCTGAAACACCACAAAATGGTCTGCCAGTTTATTGCCGATCCTCAATCGGTTTATTACCAGTCGCCCGTTTTTAGCAAAGTGCTGCGTTATGTGCAGACCCATCCCCAGATCTGCCGCATGAAAGAAGGCAACAACAAACTTTCACTGACCTTCGAAAAGGTTAAAAGTGTAAGGCAGGCAAAGGTGATTTTGGCGGGAGTGGGGGAATAATAAATTAGATTTCTATCCTTATTCCGTATTTAATAATCTGATTGACAATCGGCAAATTAAAATCAAACTCTTCTCTTGTAAAAGCATGAGGTTCAATGATGGTTTCATTTCCTCTACGAATAACCATTAATTTGACTTCGGTTTCAAAAGTGTGATTTGTATTGCCATTCAACACAATGGCTATATCTATATCGCTATTGTCATGCTGATTGCCTTTTGCATAAGATCCGAAAAGCCAAGCTTCAGAAAATCCCAAATCAGAATTTCGGACACGCTGCAAATATTCTTTACTAATTTTTAAAGCTTCGCTTTTATCCATAACCTACAGTCTTTAATTTTCTCAATCCATTCCGTGGTAAAACTATCTGTACAAAGTTGGTAAAAGCTCTGTTTATAATCGTCATACCTGGCATTTATATTGAATCGTGAAATACTGTCCAGAAGTATTTGCTTTGATATTTCAAGTTCAATATCTGCTTTCTCACAAATCCTTCGTAAATCATGAATCATTGGTGGAAATTCACCTTTCGTTTTCACATACAAGGCTTTAAGAAGTTTTTCAATAACCAGATGCCCCATAAACAAAGCCCAATTATTATTATGAGTTTGGTAAAGATCAATCATTGCCTTGAAATCTTTATCAGAGCCTTCAATCCAATGAAAAATTATTCGTTCTTTGTCAAATTCCATTTCCATAGTTGATCAGAATACGAAGTCATTGAAACAAAGGTATCAAAATTTTCACTTCAAACGATTAACCTGAAGTTGTCAGCTTTCACTTACCAACTAAAAGTTAAAAAGCAGCAAAGATGGTGTTGATGAAAGAAGGAGGTGGTTGAAGAACATATTTAATATCCTTTATATGAAACAAATTTTCATCCTGATTTCGCTGAACCTACTGTTCCTGAATTCATTTTCACAAAAAACGGTTTCCTGTATCATTGAAACTTCGCTTGGATCGATACAGATTGAATTGTATCCGGAAAAGGCACCGGTTACAGTCGCCAATTTTCTGAAATATCTTGATCATCAATTGTACGTTGGAACCAGTTTTTTCAGGGTTTGTACTCCTGAAAATGAAAAAGAACGGACGATCAAAATTCAGGTCATTCAGGGTGGCGAGGTTCCGGAAGCCAAGCAGTTTGAGCAAATACCGATCGAAACCACCAAACAAACCGGAATAAGGCATCAGAACGGAACCTTGTCGATGGCCAGAGACACACCGAATTCGGCGACCTGTAGCTTTTTTATTTGCATCAACGATCAGCCCGAGCTCGATTTTGCCGGGAAAAGAAATCCCGATGGACAGGGATTTGCCGCTTTTGGGAAAGTCACCAAAGGGATGAAAGTCGTTAAAAAAATACAGGCGCAGAATGAGAAGGATCAGCGCCTGATCAATCCGGTATTGATTCAATCGATCAGGAGATTGAAATAGCCAAAGCGAATTAATAAGGGGAAAAGTGTCAGGAAGAAAAGGCGATTTTGATGGAAGTGAAAGATTAAAAGAGAAAGGAAAAATGTATGCTTATCTGTATCTTATTTTTCTTTTGGCTTCCAGTCCTGTTTTCTTTCCTGAAATCGTGTAAAGCCGTTTAATCCAATTGCCGCGCCTGTCATATACAAACAGTATATCCTGCTTCTGTTTGTTTTGGTCATTTCGCAAACCCACCAAATAGTCAATTGAATAACGATCCACCAATCCTTTTGAATTGAAGTAATAGTAGATAATTGTCTTTAAGTTTAATGCAATATCTTTTCGTTCGATTCTTATTAATTGTCCTGATGAATTGTAGAAAAGATCACATTTTTCCCCGCTGTCGGAATCCCCGTTTTCCTTGATGTTAAAACGCGCAAACGAAGTGAGTTGATTGTTTTTATATTCGGCATCCTTTTCAACCAAAAATAATTCCCTTGTGTTTTTCTGAGCATTAAAAGACCAGAAATTAACCTTTTGAATCCTTCCTTCCGAATCGAAAAAATTTTCATATTCAATATATTCCAAAGCCTTTCCTTGCTCGTTATTCTTAATTATTTCCCGGTCAATCCTAACATTTCCGATTGTATTTCTCTGGTACTCAAAGGTTGCCCTAACTTCCTTCTGAAAGGTATTTGTTCGTTTTATCAGTTCTGAGTTTTCATTAAAAAGGTAGGTATATTTCCACCCTGAATATTTTTCCGGTTTGAAAACTCCGGAATCACCTTTATTGGCGTTTACTTCTATACCATATCTCTTTTCTGTTACCTTCTCAATATTTCCCTGAAAGTCCGGCACTTTCGGTAATAATTGACCAAAAGCCAGACTTGGTAGCAGTACTAAAATATACGCAGCGAATTTCTTCATTTAATAAGGGGGCTACTTGTTTTTGCAATCCCAAAGATAAGCTTTAACATGGACAATAGGTTTATCATTATTTAGAAAGGTTCCATATTGCAAAACCTGACATATATCAAAACCTATAGATAAAATTCTTTGACATACAAACATATCTTTATCGTATATTAATAAAACATTAAATATGCCCCCACAATTAAAAACACTTATCCCGCTTTTCGTGGTTTTTATTATGCTTTTTTTTGTTGCCCGATATTTTCTTGTGCCTGCGTCGTTTGGAGAACAAGGACATTATCGGTTCAACTCGATTGCGGAGAATAAAGAAATCCCAATGCGCTATGCAGGCAAGGAAGCATGTGCAGATTGTCATGATGACAAGGCGCTTGAAATAAAATCAGATTGCCATGCAGGTCTCTCCTGTGAAATCTGCCACGGACCGGGTCTGGCTCATATTAATAATCCTGATTCTGTCAAGTTGGTTAAACCAAATCAAAGATCATTTTGCGGAACCTGTCATTCCATCAATCCATCAAGGAGCAAGGTTATTCAGCAAGTCGATTTAAAGGAACACAATGTAGATAAGAATTGTATTGAATGTCATAATCCACACCAACCATGTCAAATAAAGGAATAGAAGAATCGAGACGGAATTTTATAAGAAAGGCTGCATCGGCAGGAGGATTGCTGGCTACCGGTTTATTAAATCCTTTTAATGCAATACTTTATGCAGTTGATAGGCCTACCGATCCGACCAAACACTGGTGGGGTTTTGGCATCGATATAGAAAAATGTATTGGTTGCGGACGATGTGCCAATGCCTGCAAATTAGAGAATAATGTGCCCATGGAACCATTTTATTTCCGCAACTGGGTGGAACAATACACCATTAAGAATGATGGTACAGTAAAAGTTGAATCCCCCAACGGAGGAATTGATGGTTTTGTGCAAACGGTGCCACAGGAGGACATCTTCAAATCCTTCTTTGTACCTAAAATGTGTAACCATTGTTATAAATCGCCTTGCGTTCAGGCTTGTCCTGTTGGAGCCACTTACGAAACTCCGGATGGGGTGGTTCTGGTTGATGAAACTTACTGCATTGGTTGCAGGTACTGCGTTCAGGCTTGTCCGTACGGATGCCGGTACATCCATCCTGAAAAGAAAGTGGTGGATAAATGCACCCTGTGTTATCACCGCATTTCAAAAGGGAAAACAACGGCATGTGTGGAGGTATGTCCAACTCAGGCACGAATTTTTGGCGACCTCAACGACAAAAACGGGGAGTTGGTCAAATTCCTGAAAGAGCATACCTGCCTGGTTTTAAAACCACATCTGAGTACCGGAAGTAAATTATATTACAATGCATTAAGCGGGGAGGTAAGATAATATGGAACTTGAATACCAACATCTTTATGAAATGCTTTCACAGGTTAAAGGATACATTTATCCGAATGAAGTTGACCTGCAATGGGGTTTGCTCATCGTCTTATATCCTTACATAACCGGCTTGGTTGCCGGGGCGTTTATTCTGGCATCACTCGAAAGAGTATTCAATGTAAAGGTTCTGAAACCAACCTACGAACTGGCGCTGCTAACGGTATTGTCATTTCTTTTGGTCGCCACCATGCCCTTGATCAGTCATTTGGGACATCCTTTCAGGGCTTATGAAATAATGATGACACCTCATTCGACTTCTGCCATGGCCATTTTCGGTTTTGTTTACCTTTGGTACTTAACGGTTGTACTTCTTTTGGAAATTTGGTTGGATTACCGTCGTGATATTGTATTGTGGTCGCAGCAGACAAAAGGGTTTAAGCGTTTCCTCTACAAGATTCTCACACTTGGGGTGACCGACCTGAGTCCAAGGGCAGTAAAATGGGACGATAAAATCGGCTATTTTATCACAGTAGTTGGTATTCCATCTGCATTTCTACTTCACGGATACGTGGGTTTTATTTTTGGATCAATCAAAGCAAATCCTTGGTGGTCAACAGTGCTGATGCCGGTAATCTTTCTTTTTTCAGCAATGGTTTCAGGCATTGCATTGGTGCTATTCATTTACATGGCAGTTTCATGGTTAAGGAAACAAAAGATAGACATACTGGCGCTCGATTCAATCGCTAAATTTCTGTTTTATATCCTGATTCTCGACTTTACAATGGAAGGATTGGATCAGATCCATCGCATATATGAAGCGGAAGAATCCTTCGAAATATTGTATTTGCTTGTACACGGACAATTGTTCTATACACTATTTATTTTCCAGATATTTTTAGGAACCATAGTTCCTCTGGTGTCTTTAGGCGTTTTGCAGTTATACAAACCGAAGGAAATCATCCGGCGAATCATCTATTTCTGTTGCAGCCTATTGGTCCTTTTCGGAATATTTTTCATGCGTTACAATGTTGTGATTGGCGGCCAGTTATTTTCCAAAAGCTTTTATGGTTTTACTGATTATAAAGTGAGAATAGTTGGTTCTGAAGGATTGTTATTGTCATTGGTTTGGATGATAGTGCCGTTTTTTATCCTCGCATTTCTTTTGTGGTTATTACCACCCTGGAAAAAATCGGCTGACAACATTCATTAGCAATTGCAATGGACTCAAATTCTAATCAAACAGGAGACTCAGGTTATCAGGAACTTGCTGAAAAACTATCCGCACTTGAACAGCGGGTGGCACAGCTTGAAGCTGGCAGAAAGCCTCAATATATACCTTCAGAGGAAGAGAAAGATTTAGAATTAAACTTCAAAATTAAGGGATCAGACGATATTGAATATGAATCGAATATTGGAGAATATGGCCTGGCTTGGCTTGGCAATATTGTACTTTTCTTCGGGATCATTTTTTTCGTTGAATATTTGCGTATTTCGGGATTAAATGTGATTTCTCCTCTCTTTGGCTTTGCAGCAGTAGCAGGCATATTTGGCCTGGCTTATTACCTCCGCGACTCTAACTTTTATATGGCCCGAATTTTTAACCTGAATGGTTATTTACTTGTTTTCTATGTCACGCTAAAATTACATTTCTTCACTGCAAATCCACTTATTGCCAGCAAGTCCGTTGGATTATTGCTGGTATTGGTGTTAACCGGAATTCTGATGTATATTTCAATCCGTCAGAAATATACAGTACTTGCAGGATTATCATTAATACTTATCATGGTCATTGCTGTTTTAAGCGATTCAACCCATTTGATGCTTCCTTTGGCTACTTTACTATCCATAATTGGTATCGTTTTCTTGTACAAATTTGGATGGATTCGCCTTGTATTTCTGTCGATCTTCCTGGTTTATATTGTCTTTTTGGTGTGGATGTTTAATAATCCTTTCATGGGACATCAATTTCAGATTATCTCCAACAGTCAATCCGGGTATATTTATCTTTTCATAGTAGCAGCAATTTTTTCATTACTTGCCCTAATGCCGGCAAAAGACGAATCATACAGCAAAACGGGCATAGTAGGGGCTATTGTTTTTAACGGACTCGGATTTGTATTTCTGATGAGCCTCGTTTTTATATCATTTTTTAAAGACAATTACATCCTTCCATCAGGCATCATAACTCTTTATTGTATAGCTTATTCGATTGTTTTAAAGGTGCGTTCCGACTGGAAAATCACTGCCGCATTGTACGCTATCTTCGGATTTGTTGCATTGACCGTTACCATTTACGGAATTTGGCATTTCCCACAAGCCTACTTTTTTCTGGCAATTCAAAGCTTGCTGGTTGTTTCAATGGCCATTTGGTTCCGCAGCAAGTTTATAGTAATCATGAACAGCCTGATGTATATCACAATACTGATCATTTATTTGTCAACAGCAGTCCATGGCGATGCAATGAATATTTCGTTTTCATTTGTTGCCCTGGCCACTGCCAGAATTTTGAACTGGAAAAAGGAACGATTGACTATCCGAACTGAATTAATCAGGAATTTC
>JBBRXN010000033.1:0-53826 GCA_038248385.1 Bacteroidales bacterium | reverse complement strand
GGAGCCGGCGCTGGTGTTTGGTCTGATCCGGCAAGAGACCCGTTTCATGCCGCAGCTGAAATCCAGTGTGGGCGCCGCCGGCCTGATGCAGGTGATGCCGGCCACCGGCCGCTGGGTGCAGATTCCCGGGATGTGAATACTGAACTGGTGTTAAAATGCGCCGCCGAATTTGGCATAAAGCATTATCGTTTAGGATACTACGATTACGATTTAAAAAAAGGCATCAGGGAATCACTTGTTGAAATCAGAAAAAAAATAGAGCTACTAACCCAACTCAACAAAGCAATCGGGATTCAGGGAGGATATCAAAATCATTCCGGCACTAAAGTCGGGGCTCCTTTATGGGATGTTTCGGAAATGCTTCATAATGTTCCTGTAGAATTGATGAGCAGTCAGTTTGATGTCCGTCATGCTGTCACTGAAGGAGCATCATCCTGGATTCTGGCCATGAATTTATTGAAAAATAATATTGGTTCATTGGCAATCAAAGATTTCACCTGGGGTATTACCAACCAAAAAGCCAAAGTCGTCAGTGTCCCGCTGGGTGAAGGAATTGTTGATTTCAACCTCTTTTTCACTGCTGTTAAAGAGATGAACTTAGTTGTCCCAATTACTCTCCACGTCGAGTATCCGTTTCTTGACAAAGAAGAAGAGAAACTTTCTCTGACACAAAAGCAGAAAATTATTGTCTCAAAAATTAAAAAGGATGTAGAATTCATCCGGGCAAATCTTGTTAAATTCCAATTGGTTTAGACTCTTCAAAAAGGTTGCTGGGCGACCATGTTCCCTATCCGGTAGAGGCCTGGCCTGAAGGCAATCAGCGGCACCTGTCTGCAGAATCCGGTCTCTATTGCCGGGTAGTCACCGGAGGATTGTTCGGCATCGATCCCACCGGCTGCCGCAGTTTTACCATGAACCCGCTGCTGCCGGCCGGGTGGAATTACATGAAATTGAAGAGTATCAAGGCTTTTCAATCCGGTTTTGACATCAAAGTAATCCGAAAAGGAAACAACCTCAGGATTTTGATAACTTAGTCAGGAAAAGTAACTTTCGATAAAAAATGGGACCAAAAATCTAAACTGACGATTTGTTTAAATTGATAAATCAATTCGCCAGACGGCGTCTTGCGAATTAGAAAATTCAATTTAGCAGACAGTGTCTGCTAAATTAATCTGGTCTCAAATATATAACTTTGGTGGCGAGGCTATGACAACAAACACAAAAAAGAAAGACCCGTCATTTCTAACAGGTCTTTATTCTTTAACTTGGTTACGTTATCCTAAGATAAGAGGCTTGACCAAGCATCACGGCGCAAAGGTAATTATATTTTCAGAATTGACAAATTAAAAAATGAAATTTAGAGACTTTAGAAAATATTTTTCTACATTACGGGTAAATCGCTATTTATTGGCGACAGGTAACTCGACTGGGAAAGCAGTTAAGTTATACAAAGCAAATCTAAAAATCTCGCAGGCATTTCATCCTCTCCTTGGTGTTTTCGAGGTGGTCTTTCGGAACAGATTAAACGACATATTAACGGCTCACTTTACTGATCCCGACTGGATTATTAATCAAAAAGGAGGATTTATGTCCGACCCTTCGTTAAGGTTTATCTATAAGAGGACAAGACAACAAAAGACAAACGACTTTCTTAAACGTGAGATTAATAAAGCCGAAAAAAGACTTCACAAAACCAGAACACCAATTACCAGCGGAAAAATTATTGCAGAACAAACTTTAGGCTTTTGGACAGACTTATTTGAAGTTCATCATTATCGACTTTTAAAAGGCAAACCAATTCAGATATTTCAGACCTTACCGTCCGGATACGGAAGAAAGGAAGTAAATGACGAATTAGACAAAGTAAGAAGATTTAGAAACAGAATTAATCACAATGAACCAATTTGCTTCAATGGAAATACCATTGACTTTACTGAAACATTAGAAGTTCATACCTCAATTGTCAACATATTGAATTGGATTGATCCTGAGCTGATTAAACTTATATCTGATCTCGACAAAATACAAAAGACAATTAACCAAGCTAAGATTATATATAAGCCCGGCCCGGAGGAACTTATCATATTGGTTGCCGAGATTGAACGCGAAAAGTTAATGATTAAACAGCAGTTTGAGAATGAAAAGTAACCTTAGTTAAAATACAAATAGCATGTTCATAGATTATTATAAAATACTGGGAATTGAGAAAAATGCCACCAGGGAGGAAATTAAAAAAGCCTACCGCAAGTTGGCCCGAAAGCTTCATCCCGATTTGAATCCGAATGATAAAAATGCCAAACAAAAGTTTCAGGAAATAAATGAGGCGAATGAAGTGTTGAGCGATCCTGAAAAGCGTAAAAAATACGATCAATACGGAAAAGATTGGCAGCATGCCGATGAATTTGAAAAAGCACGACAGTATCAGGATCAATCGTCAGCTTCCCGCGGACAAGCCTATTCCGGGGCACAATTTAACGGGGATTTTTCCGATTTCTTTGAGTCAATGTTTGGAGGTGCAAGCGCAGGCGGAAGCAGGCAGGTAAAATTCAGGGGACAGGATTACAATTCTGAATTACATCTCGACCTGGTCGATGTACATGAAACTCAAAAACAGACCTTAACTGTAAACGGCAAAAAAATTAGAATTACCATCCCTGCCGGGATAGAAAACGGCCAAACAATTAAAATTGCGGGACATGGAGGAGAGGGAATAAATGGTGGGCCGAATGGCGATTTGTACATTACATTCTCAATCGCTGATCACCCGAAATTCAGACGGTCAGGGAATGATTTATATGCTGCGGTGGATTTAGATTTATTTACAGCTGTGTTGGGAGGAGAAATCATCCTGGATACTTTAAATGGGAAAGTCAAGCTGAAAGTCTTGCCAGAAACCCAGAACGGGAGTAAAATAAAGTTAAAAGGCAAGGGATTCCCGGTTTATAAAAAGGACGGGCAATTTGGGGATTTATATGTTACCTACAACATTAAAATTCCAACGAATCTGACTGAAAAACAAAAGGAGCTCTTTACTGAATTATCAAAATCCAAATATTAAAATCAGCATGATGACAGAAAGTTATATATCAGCAAATGAATTCTGTGCAAACCACAACATAGAGATTTCATTTATCAGTTCCCTGCAGGAAACCGGTTTAATAGAAATTACAACGATCGAAGAAACAGGATACATTCATGAAAGCCAATTGCAGGAATTGGAAAGAATTGTCTGCTTTTATTGTGATTTGGACATTAACCTGGAAGGTATTGAAACCATCACCTATTTATTGAAGCGAATAAACAATATGCAGGATGAAATTACTGCCCTTAAAAACAGGCTTCGGTTTTATGAAGGGAACAACACAATTGCCGGCAACTGACAAGGAGTGAAATGTGATTGTGTAAGGGATCGATTGGCTTATTTTCAAATAAGGGCCATCGCGCATGAAGTTCTTCAAATTGAGAAATAATTGAAGCTGAATAATTTAGATGATGATTGAGAAAATGTTGCTTTCCCTAATTCGAAAATCCAACCCTTCGACATGCTCAGGGACCGGTGAAAATCGAAAATTGATCCTGTTTATAATCTTGCTGTTGTCATCAGCAAGCTTGTTTGCCCAAAAAGGCGATGAAGACGCCAAAATTTTCAATATTGCCCGCCAACGCGACCAACAGGCCATCGACGAAGCCGTGAACGGATGGTGGACCAAATCCAAGCAAACCGTCGACCAGCGCATCGCCTGGTGGCGGGAAGCCCGGTTCGGGATGTTCGTACATTGGGGCGTTTATTCCCTTCCGGGCGGCGAATGGAAAGGGAAAACCGTCAATGGTTATGCTGAACACCTGATGCGCAAAGAGAAAATTCCGCGTGCTGAATACCTGGAGATGGCGCACCAATTCAACCCGGTGGATTTTAATGCCGACGAGTGGATTAAGACGGCACGTGATGCCGGGATGCGCTATTTTGTCATTACGGCCAAGCACCATGACGGGTTTGCCATGTACCCTTCTGAAGTATCCGACTACAACATCACCAAACAGACTGCCTTCAAGCGTGATCCGATGGCTGAACTGGCCGCAGCCTGCAAGAAGTACGGCGTCAAGTTCGGATTCTACTACTCCCATGCCTTCGATTGGGAGCATCCGGATGCACCCGGCAACGATTGGGAATACAACAATCCGGGCGGCGACCTGTTGCTGCACGGCGGCGCCAACTGGTTCGACAACGAGCCTCAACGGCTGCCCAAAGCCGTTAAATACCTGGATGATAAAGCCATCCCCCAAATCAAAGAGTTGATTAACAAATACCATCCCGACATACTTTGGTTTGATACACCACACAAAATACCATTGTCTGAAAATATCCGTATCCTGAAAGTTATCCGTGAAACTGATCCGAATGTAGTTGTAAACGGCCGTCTGGCCCGCAGTTCATCAATCATGTTCGGCGATTACAAAAATACGGCCGACCGTCCGGCGGAATTTTTCCCGGTTGAGGGCGACTGGGAAGCAATCCCAACTACCAATGAATCCTATGGCTACAGTAAATCCGACCTGACCCACAAACCTGCCTCCTTCTTCATTCAATTGCTGGCCAAATCGGTATCCCGCAACGGAAACCTGCTGATGAACATCGGTCCGATGGGAAACGGTCGGATGGATTCAAAAGACATTCAGATACTTAAAGGCATCGGCACCTGGATGACAAAAAACGGCGAGAGCATCCACGGAGCCAAGCCTTCTCCTTTGCCTTTGCAATCCTGGGGTGTTGTTACCACGAAAGATAAAAAACTCTATCTTCACGTGTTTGAATGGCCGAAAGATGGGATTCTCGACCTGGGCGGACTTAAGAGCAACTACAAAAGCGCTTATTTTCTGTCTGAATCAGGAAAAGCCAATATTCCGGTTAAACGATTGAACAATTTGGATGTCAGATTAAGTGTGCCATCGATTGCATCCGACCCTGTGAATACAGTGATCGTACTTGAAACGGAAGGAACGGTCCAGGCAGATTCGGTCATGCTGCTGACGGGCAGTCATCCGATCCGGCTGCTGGCCTTCGATGCCCGGCTTCATGGGTTTGGGCTGAAATACGGAGACGGCAAGGCCAAAAGGTTTTATGTTGAAAACTGGAAAAACAGCGACCAGTGGTTCAGCTGGGATGTCAGGCTCAACGAACCGACTGAATACAAGATTGAGTTGAAATTCGCCGGTTCAAAAGGTTCCGGAGGTAAGATCAGACTGGAAACCGGGCAACAGGATCTTGAATCGCTCATACGTGACAATCAGGCAGTCAACGAGGTAAACACATTGACACCGGGAACAATAAAACTAAAAAAAGGGATCAGCCGGCTCAGTTTGAAACCGGTTTCTTTTGGCAAGGATGAACTGATTAAATTGCTTGAAATAACATTAACGCCGCTGAATTAGCGTGCAAAAATTCAGATATTATGCTACCCTTGCAGGGCGTTGGTTTGGTTTGGGTACATTTATAAACCCAAGGCGTTGCCGTTGGGCTAGGATATGATGGGCTTTCAGCCCGAAAAATAGGATTCAGGGGTCTGGTTTTCCATCGAAAACGAATATAAACAAGGTTTGGGCGTATAGACATGGAAAATGTTTTGAATGCCCGCCACGAAGTGGCAGTATAATCTAGCCCAGGGCAAGCGACGAAGGAGCGGCGCCCTGGGGCAAAATTCGCATCGGATTCACCCGTCCGCAAAAAAATGAAGGCAAATGGTCAAAGCTTTTTTCGGACGGAAAGGAGAATAAAAAGTAAAAAGCGAAAGTCAAAAAATTCGATGATAGAATGAAATTAATTCGATAATAAAATATAATGAATGGAAAACCAGACACGCAGAAAATTTATTGAAAAATCATCACTGCCCACGGCGGTAAATATGTTTTGGACCACGACGGCGATATACCTGACACCATGCAGGTAACTTACGAATTTGCCTCGAAAAAAATCATCTCATTCAGTATATTTGAAGCCAGCAGCGGAGAATTATTCCCTTACGGCGAAATTGAACTCCGGGGTACCAAGGGCAACATTTATGCTTCCCAGGATGGATACAGGGTAGTCCCGGCCAAAAAAGGGCAGTTTCAAAACTGGAAAGAAAAGGAATTGATAAAGGCCGAAGAATTCAGTATCCCTTCCCAGGATTTAAAAGACGGAAGCAACTCTTTTGCAACCGGCAACGTGATCCGCAACTTTCTTGATTGTGTGAAAACAAGAAACTTACCACTTTGCACGCTGGAAGACGGTCACCGCTCCACCAGTTTTGCCCACCTGGCCAATATCGCACTGGCAACCCAAAAAAGGCTGCAATGGGATCCTGATAAGGAATTGTTTACCAATTCCGACGAAGCCAACAAGATGCTTCATTACGAATACCGCAAACCCTGGAAACTTTAATATTATGGAAAGACGTAATTTCATCCAAACAACCGGACTCTCAGTAGCCGGCATTACATTGGCAGCCAATGGAATGGCATGTACTTCCCCAACCGGTCAAACGCTGAAAAGGCCACTGTGTGCCTTCACCAAATGCCTCCAGTTTTTAACCTTCGACCAGATTGCCGAAGTACTGGCCAAAAACGGATTCGACGGAGCCGACATCACCGTCAGGCCCGGCGGACAGATTGAACCGGAAAATGTTAAGACGGAACTGCCAAAAGCTGCAAAAACGCTTAAAAAATCAGGAATCGCCTTGCCGATGATGGTCACGGCAATAACAGACACTGATAATCCGGCAGATGTAACCTTGCTGCAGGTCGCAGCCGATGCAGGCATCCGTTGGTACCGCATGGGATGGCTACCTTACGACCTGACAAAAACGATTCAGCAAAACCTCGACGGCTTTAAGGGTAAATTTGAGCGGTTGGCCAAACTAAATGAGAAACTCGGGATTCACGGCGGATATCAGAATCATTCAGGCCTTCACGTGGGTGCCCCGGTTTGGGACTTGTACGATCTGGTAAAAGATATCGATCCGAAATATTTGGGGGTACAGTACGACATCCGTCATGCAGTTACCGAAGGCGGTTACTCGTGGATACTTGGAATGAAAAGGGTGGAACCCTGGATCAGAACCATCTGCATCAAGGATTTTGTCTGGGCGAAGGATGCCAAAGGGGGCTGGAAACATCAGAATGTCATGCTGGGTGAAGGAATGGTGAATTTCGACCAGTTCCTGCCGGAATATGCCTCCCTCAAATTGGAGGCGCCCATCAGCATCCATTTCGAATATGACCTTGGCGGTGCCGAATCCGGCAAGAAAGAGACCACCATGAATCACGACAAGATTTATGGGATGATGAAAACGGACCTCGGTTGGCTCAGGAAAAGCCTGGTGAAAAATAAAATCGAATTTTAAATAATATTTATATTTCATAATTCCCATTTTCTGTAATATTTATCAATTGAACCGCATTTAATGTTACCAACCAGACGAGATTTTATCAAAACAACAGGAGTTGCATCTGCTGCAACATTTGCAGGTGTTCAACCTTCGATGGCTGCACCATCCAACAGCACATCAAAACAGGTTACCATTGCCGAAGTTAACTCCAATTTTGAGCGCGAACCGTTGATCCGGCCGTTCGGATTCAAAGGCGGCTACATGACCGAAATCTGGCAAACTGTCAACTACCTGAAAAGCAGTTCCGGAACGCACAAAATTGGCCTTTGTACCCAGAATGTACTCTGGTCGGATGCGCAGGTATTTGCAGCACACTCTGAAAGCGGAGGCAATGCTTTGATGTTTGCACTGACAGAGCGTGCGCTGCAGATCATGAAAGGTCAGAGTTTTTCAACACCCGTCGAGCTGCTGGATAACATTCTTCCTGAAGTCTATGCCTACGGTCAGAAAATAACCGCCAATCCCGGTCTCCGGAAAACTTTTGCCCTCAACGCTCTGGTTGGTACCGACAATGCAGCCTGGCTGCTTTATGCGGCAGAGAACGGATTTGCTACTTTTGATGAGATGATCCCGGCCGCCTATAAACCGGCCCTATCAAGCCATCACGGCCAGGCAGCGGCTATTCCGCTGATGGCCTACAGCATTCCGATCAATGAAATCCAGGCTGCCGTTGAACAGGGTTATTTCTTTATGAAGATAAAGATTGGTCAGCCCGGCACCCAGGAAGAGATGCTCGAAAAAGACAAGGCCCGTTTGACGGCCATTCACCAGGCGATCGGCAATGTCCGTACCTCGCACACCAAAGACGGGAAACTACCCTACTATTTCGATGCCAACGGCCGGTACGAAAAAAAAGAGACGCTGCTGAAACTCCTCGACCATGCCAGGAAAATCGGCGCTTTCGACCAGATAGCGATCATCGAAGAACCCTTTGCCGAGGAGCTTGATATCGATGTATCGGATATCCCTGTACGGCTGGCTGCCGACGAAAGCGCCCATACCGACGAAGATGCAATCAAACGGATAGGAATGGGGTACAAAGCCATCGCACTGAAAGCCATTGCCAAAACCCTGAGTATGACGATGAAAATTGCGCAGGCAGCACATGAACGGAACATCCCCTGCTTTTGCGCGGACCTGACGGTCAATCCGATACTGGTCGACTGGAACAAAAATGTGGCGGCGCGGCTGAACTCCTTCCCGGGATTGGGCAGTCTTGGCTTAATAGAGAGCAACGGGCACCAAAACTACAAAAACTGGAATACCATGCTTGGTTACCATCCGATGGAGAAAGGCTCCTGGGTAAAGGCCGACAAAGGAGTCTACAACCTCGGAAGTGAATTCTACAGAAACAGTGGGGGAATATTCGAGCCCATGCCGCATTATGAGGAGATGTTCGCTTCCAAAACAAAATGACTTCAAAACAGGCATGGTCCTGATCACGGATGGAACGCTTGTTGACAGTTGTCTGTTAAGATACAACATCTATGCAGATCAGGTGGAAAATAAGGATAATGGTACTGTATATGAAATTGCACCAAAATCAAAGGTAAAAAGAGCTGAGATAGGCAGCACTATCCTTACCTGTTTGAAATGCGAAGAAAATGGGAAAATAACTGATCTATATTTTGAAGTTTTGACTTTTGGAAGAATCTCTTTATACAAACGCTAAAGAAGAGGATTTGCTCAAAATAATGGCATTTTACAACACTTTATAATATTGAGTTTCAAAGGCTATACTTCCCTGTAAAACTCCCTGTATTCTTTCGGCGACTTGCTTGTAATTTTTTTGAACTGACGGTTGAAATTGGAAATATTATTGAATCCTGCTTCCTCCGAAATGTTCTGAATGGGTTGATTGCCATGACTCAGGAATCTGCAGGCATGACCTATTCTCAGCTCATTGAGAAAATGCACAAAAGTCTTTCCTGTCTTTTGTTTAAAATAACGGCAGAAAGCCGTTGAATTCATCCCTGCGACAGAGGCGACCTTCTCTATGGATATATCTGAAGTGCAATTTCGGCTTGTGTACTTATTAATCTTCAGCATCCGGTCATCGCCCAAATTTTCTGTTCTATTGGTATAACCCGGCGATGCAATTGGCCTGAAGGAGGCATTGCCCAGAAAATCAATCAGTTTTACAAACACAAGATGACGTTCCATCCCATTGGTATGGAGCGCCTGATTCAGTAATCCACCCGCAATCTCGGCAGTTTCACCCGAAAAATTCAGTCCGGTAAAAGAACTTTTGAGTAGTTTTTTTACCGCCACAAATTCAGGATGCTGCAACTGAGATTCAGGGAAATAGTTTTCAGGAAACTGCAAAACAATGGCTTGACAAAACAAATTAGGGTCCCCTGAATAAAATGATTGGTCGTTCATAAAAAAATGGGGAAGTCTGCTGCCAAAAAATGTTAATTCTCCCGGAGAGAAACTTTCAACAACATCTCCCACAAATTTCTTTCCGAAACTTTTGATCACATATACAATTTCGTATTCATCATGGAAATGCAGTGGTACTGAGAAATGAGGAAAATAATTGCATCTCACTATCAATGAACTATTAGCAGGATAGTTAATTAATTCATAAAATGGTTTCATGTAGAGAAAATAAAAAATTATGTTCTTGCAAGGAAATCAGATTGCAAATTTAATACAATAATCTGCAAATAAAGTACCATTACAATCATAGATGGCAATATAATTTTAACAATCTTTTAACAAGATTAGTTAACCATTGTTAACAAAGATTAACAAATTGAAAAACAAACTGACAAAACACTTTTTTAAAACAACCAATTCAAATTTATTTATGAAAAAGAGAAATCAGAATGATGTGAGTTGTAGGGTCTGCTTCAACAAGGCGCCGGGGATATTATTGCTGAGTTTACTGATCGCGATGTTCAGTTTGCTTTCGCTGCCGACGAATGTGATGGCACAACCGACCAAAACTATCAAGGGGAAAGTAATCTCTAAATCTGGAGAATTGCTGCCCGGAGTATCAATTGTCGTCAAAGGGACTACGATAGGTACAATTTCAGATGTTGATGGTAATTATACCTTGACGAATGTTAAACCAAATTCGACACTGGTCTATTCATTTATTGGTTTTACCTCTTCACAGGTTGTGGTCACCAACCAGTCCTCCATTAATGTAACCCTCGAGGAAGACACCAAGCAGATTGAAGAGGTGGTTGCAATTGGCTATGGTACCGCCAAAAAGCGAGACCTTACGGGTGCTGTAACGCAGGTTAAGACCGAGCAGCTTCAGAATGAAAAACCGCAGTCCGTGCAGGATATTCTTCGCGGCAACGTAGCAGGTATGGCTGTTGGCTATGCATCATTGGCCAAAGGCGGGGGTGACATGGAGATCAGGGGTGACAATACACTCAAGACTTCCTCTGATCCCTTAATCGTTCTGGATGGTGTGATCTATCAGGGCGGAATGGAAGATATCAATCCGAATGATATTGAAACAGTGGATGTTTTGAAGGATGCTTCATCATCTGCAGTGTATGGTGCAAGGGCATCCAACGGTGTTGTGATTGTTACCACGAAGAAAGGGAAACAAGGAAAACCAATGATCAATGTCAATTCTAGTTTTGGACTCGCAACAATGGCAACATTACAGGCCGTACACGATCCACAGGATTTTATCAGATGGCGGTCGGATGTAATGAAATCGTTGAATTATTACAATGCTGCGACGAATCAGAAGCTATATAAATTTGATGATCCGGCGAATTTACCTTCCGGCATTACAGAAACACAATGGAGAGATGGTTCTACCGGTGAGTTGTTGGATATTAGGTTGGCACGATTGGGCTTATTGCCTAATGAGGTCAAAAATTACAAGGCCAATACACCTGTTAACTGGAATGATCTGGTGTTTCAAAACGGGATGCGGCAGGATCACAACATTTCTCTTTCAGGGAAAAAAGATGAAGTAACCTATTACTGGTCTTTGGGATACAACAAGAATGAAGGTGTCATCGTAGGTGATGAGTTCTCTACTATACGGAGCCGGCTTAATCTCGAGGCCAATGTAACCAAGTGGTTAACCGTGGGTGCTAATACGCAGTTCGCATCCCGGGATGAAAGCAATATCAATGCTGATTGGGGGCAAATATGGAACAGTTCGCCATGGGGTTCTATTTACAAAGATGACGGTGTAACTATCCGTGAGAGTCCGGTGGATGACCTTGGCCGGGGTTCCAAATATCCCTTGTACGATAAAATGTTCACGGAAAGACGCAATGTATACAATACACTGACCAGTAATTTATACGGGAAAGTTACCTTACCGCTGGGCATAACCTATCAGTTGAATTACGCACCAAGATACCAATGGCGCGATTATATGAACCACCGGTCTGCGCTGCACGAAGAATGGGCGCTGTTCGGAGGCGATGCCACCCGTCAACAGAGTTCTATCTTCAGCTGGCAATTGGACCACCTCGTAAAATGGAACAAAAAATTCAATGAAGTTCATCAGTTTGACGTTACCTTGCTTGCCAATGCAGAGAAATACCAGAGTTGGGATAACACCATGTCAACGGCGGGATTTTCTCCTACCGATGCATTGGGGTATCACAATATGACTGCCGGTAAGAGTACTTCCAACAGCATCAAAAGCAACGATGAATACAGTACAGGTGACGCTTTGATGGCCAGGGTATTTTATTCTTACAGCAGCAAGTACATGGTAACCATGTCTATCCGTCGTGACGGTTACTCAGCCTTCGGATTGAAGAACCCGCGCGGTACATTCCCTTCAGTTGCTTTAGGCTGGGTGATGTCTGACGAGAATTTCTTCAAGAACAGTATTCTTACTTATACGAAACTCCGTATGTCTTACGGCGAAAACGGGAACCGCGAAGTTGGCCGTTACGATGCTTTGTCATCGATGAGCATCGGTAAATATCCCTATCAGACACTTGGGGGATCCATTTACGAAAGCAACCAGCTTTATGTTGACAGGATGGCCAATCCAAACCTGAAATGGGAGCGTGGAAGAGCCTTAAACTTTGGATTGGATTTCGGAATTCTGAAAGGCGTTCTGGATGGATCATTGGAGTATTACAAAATGAACACGCTTGATTTGCTGGTAGACCGCAAATTACCCGACCTGGTAGGATTTACCTCCGTGGCAACCAACCTGGGTGAGTTGGAAAACAAGGGGGTTGAGTTTACACTGAATGCCAGAATCATGGATCACGAAAATTTCAAATGGCGCGGAAGCTTTAATATTTCCTACAACAAAAACATTATCGTCCATCTTTATGGCGATATGGTGGATGTGAAAGATGCCCAGGGAAATGTTACCGGAAAGGTAGAGGGGGATGATAAACCAAACAAATGGTTCATCGGCCAATCCAATTCTGTAATATGGGAACCAAAAATTATCGGGGTCTGGCAGAAGGGACAGGAAGCTGATGCCATCAAATTCGGCCAGTATCCCGGCGACTTCCACCTGGAGGATGTTGACGGAAACGGGAAAATCAATGAACTGGACAACCAGTTTCAGGGAGAGAAAACTCCTCCTTATCGATGGAATATGCGTCAGGAATTCAATATCTATAAAAACTTTGATCTCTCCTTGTCATTCTATTCGAACGGAGGTCATAAAGGAACATACAATGTGGCCAAAAACAGGGACGGATTTCCTGAAAGGGTTAATGCTTACATAACTCCTTACTGGACACCTGAGAACCCGATCAACGATGCCGCCCGTATTTATTCCAACGAAGGAGGAGCAGTCTTTAACGTATGGCGGAACAGGTCATTCGTAAGGTTCGACAACATCAGTTTGTCTTACAGCGTGCCTTCAAAATTATTGAAAAGAGCTAGCATTGCCAACTTGAAAGTGTTCGGAACGGTTCGGAATGTAGCTGTCTGGTCGAAGGACTGGAAATTTTGGGATCCGGAACAGTACCGCAATCCTGCCGATAACGACAACCTGACCAATGGTCCTGCGCCGCGTACATTTACTTTAGGTATTAACTTAACCCTTTAACTCACTCTAAAAGCAAATACCAATGAAATCAAATAATATAAAAACTTTTTTCCAAAGCCTGCTATTTATCCCCTTAGTATTGGCACTGGTGAATTGCAGTGATGAATGGTTGAAACCAAAACCGCTCTCCATTTTTACCCCTGAGAATGCCTTTGTCGATTCGAGAGGGATGTACGGTGCCTTAACCGCTTGTGAGAAAAATATACGTTACGAATTCTATAGCGACGCCGCTCCGATTATTACTGAACTTATATTTTCAGAAGTCATCGTAGAGGGAACAACCGACAAACCCGGACCCGCTATGAATATGAATATTCAGATTACTCCCAGTTCTGAGCTTGATAATGTTAACTATAACCGCATAGGTTGGTATTGGCTCGAGGGATACAAGGGAATCAAGTATGCTAATGTGGTCATCTCACGGATCAATGCGACTACTTTTTCCAATGAGGCTGAAAAAAATGCAGTATTGGGTGCTGCTTATTTTCACCGGGCATACCGTTACTATCGAATGACCAACCAGTTTGGAGATATCCCATTTATCGGGAAGGAAGTTACAGAACCCAAACTTGACTTCTATTCCACCAAGCGGGAGGTTATTCTGGAGAAAATGAAAAAGGACATGACATTTGCCGCCCAATGGTGTACCGATAAGGCCGACAGGGGTCGTGTAACGAAGGGTGCATGCCAGCATTTATTAGCTAAAATCTGCCTTGCCCTTGGCGATTTTGACGGAGCCATTGCAGCCGCTAACGGAGCGATCGACGGTGGAGCATATAATCTGATGAAAGTTCCGTTTGGTGCAGTCCCAAAGGAAGACGGAGACTATTTGAGCAAAATGGGTGTTGTCAGAAATGATGTGATATCTTGTCTGCATTGGTGGGCCAACAAGGCTCCTGCTGCCAACAAAGAAGTTTTGATGCTGGCTATGTCCTTTGAAGACCTGATCGATTCGAGACTTGATCTTCAGATTATGCGCCAGGCAGTGCCATTCTGGGGGGTTTCCAACTCCAACTTCTTCAAAACACCTGATGGCAAAGGCCCCGGAACTTCAGATCTTGCCAACAATGAAATAAAAATGGTTGAAACATTCGGCCGTGGTATCGGACGTGCAAGAGGTACCAATTACAGCACCCGCATGATTTGGGATGATCCTAACGACCTCCGGCACAAGAAATACAACTGGATGAACATGGAAGATCTGGTTTACAACCATCCAAATTTGAAGTCAACCAATAATCCATATTATGGTAAGCCTATGCAGTTATTTGATGCTGCCGGTAAAGTCCTGACGACGGATACCATCCGCAACTGGTTTGGATGGCCCCATTATAAGCTGTATAATCCGGATCCGCGCAGAACACAACCGCAGGGAGGTTCGTACAATTGGTACATCTACCGTTTGGCTGAAACCTATTTGTTGCGTGCCGAAGCTTACTGGTGGAAAGGTGATATAGCAAAGGCCATGGCAGATGTGAACGCCGTCCATACCCGTGCAGGATGCACTCCTTACACCGATGCCTCTAAATTTGATATCGGAACTATCCTCGACGAACGTGCCCGCGAATTGTACTGGGAAGAACCCCGCAAGACCGAGTTGAACCGTATCGCATTCATTTTTGCGAAAACAGGCAAAGCATACAAAGGTAATACCTATTCAGCGGCCAATTTCGGAACCAAAAACTTCTACTTTGATCGTATGATGGAAAAAACAGACTGGTACAACAAGGGAGTGAAAGCCAATAACGGACAGGAATATACATTGAGTGCCTTCCACGTTCTTTGGCCAATCCCTCAAGGATCAATTAGTTCTAATACTCAGGGTGTTATCAACCAAAACTTTGGATACGATGGTTATGCCAGCAACAAACCACCATTGACCACTATTCCGAAGGATGAGGATAATTAGCAAACACTTTTTTTGAGATTCGTAACATCATCAGTATTTAGAAAAATCCATTATTTATCGCCGTTATTGAATCTGCAATAACGGCGATAATTTTAATGGTTCCGGCTTTCAGAACACCAATATTGCCTATATTCAGTCCATAAATTAGAAATATCAAATTCCGGATAATTAAATGAACTCACGCGACAGGATATTGACAACGCTGGACCACCGGGAACCCGACCTGGTTCCGTTCGATCTGGCCGGATCTACCTGGACCGGTATTGCCAACAAGGCTTACCAAAATCTGTTGGGACACCTGCATCTCCCTCCCGAGAATCCGGCTTGGGCCGATGTGATCCAACAAATTGTTATTCCGTCGAATCACCTTCTGGATCAACTTCATGTTGATACCCGCGGTTTGCTGCCCCTGACGAGTCACAATTGGGATGTCTATGAAAAACTGAAGGAGGCCGGTCCCGACTGGGAATATTTTGATGAATGGAATTTCACACATCATTTTCCAAAAATCAACGGCAACTGGTTTTCGCTGGTCAAACATCCGATGGAACATCTGACTGAACCTGATTTGGAAGATGTCGTGCAGTTCAACTGGCCGGCTGCAGGGGATAAGAGAAGGATTGCAGGGCTGCGGGAAAAGGCTTTGCATTACAGGGAGATGGGAAAAATCGTGCTACTCAAAGGGCTTTGTGCCGGCGTTTTTGAAATGCAGCAAAGGGTAAGGGGTATGTCCAACGCCATGATGGATCCTTTTTTATATCCTGAATTTTCCGACAAATTAATTGGGAAAATTGCAGATCTGAAGATTGAATTTTGGGAAATGGCGCTGGATGAACTGGCTGATGTTGTTGACATCGTCGCCGAAGGCGATGATTATGGAACCCAGGAATCCCAATTGATTGATCCGGATCATTTCAGGATGTATTACAAACCCCACATTGCGCGGGTAATAGAAGCAATGAAACGAAAAGCGCCAGCAGCAAAGGTCATGTTTCACTCCTGCGGTAACGTGCGCCCGCTTATTCCCGACTTTGTTGAAATGGGAATAGATATTCTCAATCCGGTACATATCACCGCCACCGGAATGGAGCCCATCCAACTGAAAAAAGATTTCGGCCGGGATATTGTTTTTTGGGGTGGAGGAATTGATACCCAAAAAATACTGCCATCCGGCACAAAAGAGGAAGTTTCCGATAATGTCAAAAGGAACCTTGAAGCCCTGGCCCCCGGCGGAGGGTATGTTTTTGCCACAGTACACAACATCCAGGGAGAAGTACCACCTCAGAATATTATAACGATGTGGGAAACACTGCGGAATTATGGAAAATATTAATCTTCAATACTATGAACCGGAAAGACTTTATTCAAAAGGGTGTAGTTTCTACACTGGGAGCGTTTACCATCCCAACCATCGTGCCTTCTTCAGTATTTGGTAAAAACAGTCCGAACGGCCGCATTACCGTCGGGATGATTGGTGTTGGCCGCCAGGCTGTGAGCGCCAACCTGAAAAATGGTTTCCTGAAACTGGATAATTGCCAGGTAATCGCCATCAATGATGTGGATTCCTGGCGACTGCAGAATGCCGCTAAAATAATCAACGATGCTTACAGCGCGAAGAAAAGCGGCAGCTATTCAGGTGTCAAATCGTACGGCGATTACCGCGAATTGATTGCTGATAAAGGTGTCGATGCCGTGATGGTTTCGACTCCCGACCACTGGCATATTCCGGCAGCCATTGCCGCTGCCCTGGCCGGCAAACATGTATCCGTAGAAAAAGCCCTATCCATCAGTTACTCCCACAGCAAAGCCCTCGTTGAAGCAGTCAGGTTTAAGGGAGTTGCCAACCGCCTCGACAGCGAATTCAGGTCGCTCGAACATTTCTGGAAAACCATTGAAATAGTGCACAACGGTCTGATAGGGAAACTCAAAAATGTGAAAGTCGGCGTACCCGCGGAACTGTCAGGCAGCGCCGTCGGCCCGCAACCCGAAATGGAAATACCCAAAGAACTGAATTACGACATGTGGCTGGGACCTGCTTTTCCTGCACCTTATACTGTGAACAGGGTTCATGACCCGCATACCATCGATACCCGTCCGGGATGGTTAAGAATTGACGACTACTGCAACGGAATGATCACCAACTGGGGAGCGCATCTTTGTGATATCGCCTTATGGGGAATGAGGAAAGAATACGAATTACCAGTAAGTATTTCAGGTTCAGGAAATTTCTCCAAAGGATTATGGAATACAATAGAATCCTTTGACATCAGTTACCGCTATGCCGATGGTCTCACCATGAATTACACCATCGACAAGCCTTATGTGCTGTTTGAAGGGGAAAAGGGATGGGTGAAAATTAACTATCCTGATAAGATGGAAGCAAGTGATCCTTCCCTGCTCAAATATCAACCCGAAGCCAATGAAATATCCTACAAAGAAACCCTGACCGACAAAGCCGATTTCCTGCATGCCATTGAATCAGGGAAAAAATCTTTTGAACCGTTGGAAGTTGGCCACAATGTTTACACGACTACCCTGATGGGACTCATTTCCGTCAAACTGGGTAACGAATTAACGTGGGACAAAACCACCAGCAAATTTATCGGCAATAATGCAGCAAACGCTATGCTGAACAAACCTTTCCGCGAAAAATGGCTCGACAAAAATGTGGTGGATTGGATGAACAAATACCAACAGGTTACCTTAAAATAATTACCATGAAGAAAATCTTACCTATTCTGTTGGTTGCAGCATTATTTTTACCACTGTCCGGTTCTGCAAAAGGCAAGAAATTGGACAATCCCTTCTACTGTTTCAACAATGCGATGACCCTGCCAAACGCACCAACCGATTACTCCGAACAGGCAAGGCTGGTAAAAGAGCTTGGTTTGGATGGTTTTGGGGCAAAGGGAGAGGAGAATTACTTCGCATTCCGCAAAGCGCTCGATCTGGTTGGCATGAAAATACCTGAAATCTATATCCCGTTTAACATTGAACCGGACAAACCGGCTTACAATCCGCTGCTGAAAGATTTGATCAAAGATTCCGGAAATCGTGACCTACTTGTTTCACTTCATCTTCACAGTGAGCAATATAAAAATAACAAGGAAGAGGGAGATCTGCGGTTTGTCAAACTCCTTACCGAACTGGCAGATTTCGCAGCACAGTACCATGTAAAACTGGCTATCTATCCGCATGTCGATTTCTACTGTGAAAGTATGGATCATACCCTGAAACTGGTAAAAATGGTCAACCGTCCCAACCTGGGTGCGGTTTTAAACCTATGCCATTTTCTGAAGGTTGAAGGGGCTGAGAACCTGGAACAGAAAGCAAAGGAGGCTATACCCTATTTGTTTATGGTATCTGTCAGCGGGGCTGATGCAGGGGATACCAAACAGATGAAATGGGACAGGTTAATCCAGCCACTCGGCAAGGGAAGTTTTGATCCGTATCCACTGGTCAGGCTATTGAAAGAAAACGGATACAACGGGATATTCGGATTGCAGTGTTACAACATCAAACAAGATTGCAGGGAAGCATTGACCTTGTCCGTTAAATCCTGGAAAGGCTATAAAAAAAGATATGCCAAAGAGATGAAATGACCCGACTTCTAACCTCTTAGCATTGCAAAAATAGTATCAGCATGCGCAAAGATTTCATGTGAAGTCGATTATTTCCATAATGTATTTTTGGACTTGTCCTTTTTGAATTGAAGCGAAAAATATGCTAAGTATAACATTTTGGGGCTTGACAATCATCGACCTTGCGGTGATCTTTATTTATTTTGTTGTAATCGTTTTTATCGCTATCCGCGCTGCACGGTTAGTGAATAACCGGGAAGATTACTTCATGGCAGGGCGACGTTTCGGTAAATTGATCCAGACTTTTGCGGCATTTGGGCAGGCAACATCGGTTGAAAATGTTACGACAACAACAACGATGGTTAATTCCAACGGCGCATCAGGCATTTGGGCCATGTTGGCCGGAGGATTAGTGAACCTGCCTGTTTTCTGGATGACCTCCATCTGGTACAGGAGATTACGCTTACTTACGCTGGGCGATTTCTTTGAAGAGCGTTACAATTCAAAACGTATGGCGGCTTTTTATGCGATGTGCCAGACTATTTTCTTCGTTTTGATAGCAGCAATCGGACTAGTTGCGATGTCAAAAACGATCGCGGCGATTGCAGCAAAACCTGTATCAGAGCTTAACACAGTCGAACGTGTAGAATATACGAAGGCTGTTGAACGCGAGAAATTGGAAGCAGCTGATTTTGCTTTGTTATCAACAGATCAAAAGTCACGCCTTGTTGATTTGCAGATGCTCAATCCCAAAAAGGAATATTCTTATGTAAATGAAAATTGGTTGATTATTGTTGTTGCGGCAGTGACGCTATTCTACGCCAGTATTGGTGGGCTTGCAGCTGCATTTATGGTTGATCTGGTTCAAGGAATGTTTATCATATTACTATCTATACTACTTATTCCGTTTGCCATGATGAAGATTAATCTTCATCATGGCTCGGAGGGGATTCTGGGGGCATTCACTACCATGCATAAAGTATTGCCGGCATCGTTTATGGAAATATGGGGATCACCGAGCTTGATCGAATTTTCCTGGTTCTGGATTGTGGGGTTTTCAGTAATGGTCGTTTTGGCAACTGCCGTGCAGGCCAATCAGATGACCGCATGTGGTTCTGCAAAAGACGATTATACAGCACGTTACGGCTTTGTGTCCGGGATGCTTCTGAAACGATATTCAAGTGTAATGTGGGGAGTCGTGGCTTTATTGACGGTGGTGCTTTACGGCGGAACAATTTCGGATCCGGACTACGTTTGGGGGCATGCCACCCGCGATTTGCTTGGACCTCTTGGGATTGGATTAGTCGGACTGATGATCGCCTGCCTGATTGCAGCACTTATGGCAGCCAAATCAGCTTTTATGCTTACGGCAGCAGCTTTAATCACCAATAATTTGTACCGCCCATTCCGCCCAAATTGTTCGGAAAACCATTACATCTGGGCAGGCCGTGTTTTTAGTGCGTTATACATGCTTGTCTCGGCATATTTTGCAACTCAGTCGAAAGATTTGTTTGGACTTTTTAAGATGACGATGATGTTCAATGCCATCCTTGCGGCCGCGTTTTGGCTAGGCATGCTTTGGCGCAGGTCGAACCGTGCAGGGGCATGGGCATCGATGATTGTCATGTTTATCGCAACGGTTGTTTTGCCCTTTGGGCTGCCAATGATCTCTGGAATGCGTACGTCGGAATATTTAAGCAAAACCACCAATGCAGTCCCTGTGAGTCGTACATACATAGCCAGGCAAATGGATGTTCAGGAACGCGACCGCGCTATTGGCACCTGGGATCGCTTAAATGCAGCAGGAAAATCAGAAGGTGTGCGTCCGCTTGAAATCAAAACCGGAGATCAGTTCGAAAAGAAAGTATTGTTGCCGAAAAAATCCATTTTCTGGAGCGATGGGTTTAATGTCACGAATGGGAATACAACAGGAATGGGATATTTGAAGTTCGAATTGATCGTTCTTGACAAGTTAGGGTGGAATTTGTCGAAGAATTCCTACTCGTTGAATGAGACCCTGACATTTCTCTTTCGAATTTTTATTCCTTTTCTGGTGTTGATGCTTGTGGCCTTTTTTACGCAGCCGGAGGATAAAAAACTACTGGATCAATTCTATGGCAAAATGCTTACCCCTGTTGTTGGAACACACGAAGACGATGACCGGGAAATGGCGTTGACCCGTGCCAATCCAACCCGCTACAATCACCTTAAAATCTTCCCTGATTCGAATTGGGAATTTCGACGATGGAACCGCGAGGACTGGTTAGGAGTGATTGTTTCTTGTATTGCCGTTATGAGTGTTATAGCCTTGCTGGTATTTATTATTGGTCTGGGCAGTTAAAACTAAAATTGAGTCCACACCGAAAAATGTTTATTTAAAATAATCACATATTAATTGTTTTTATATGAGACCAGAGGTTTCGCATGTTTATAGAAATGAATGAATTAGCTAATTATCCGACCCTGGCCAGGGTCGAACGTTCATCAATGCAATCCTTTTCTATAAACATTCGACCTCTCTGAGGTCTAAAAATATCCTTTCGGAGTAGAACCAAAATAGATATCTTGAAATTTATTAAAAATTAAAACAAGTATATTATTATCATGAAAAACGAATATAAATCAGCCCTGATTGGCGAAGCGCTTCCGAACATTCCATGGGAACCCAAACCTGCCAATTGCAAAGAAGTAGTTTGGCGTCACAGTACAAATCCGATTATCGACTTGCATCCGATGCCTAAGGCACGCAGTGTATTTAATAGCTGCGTAATGCCCTGGGGAGATGGTTTTATCGGGGTATTTCGGGTCGATTCGCTCTCTATGGATCCTAATCTGCATCTGGGAACAAGCCCTGATGGCATCAACTGGATCCTTGAAGAAGAGCCTATCAATTTTATTTCGCCGGATCCGGCTTTGGGAAAAATAACTGTTGCCTACGACCCGCGTTTGTGTAAGATTGAAGATAAGTATTACATCACCTGGTGCAATGCGTATTACGGAGCTACCATCGGGCAAGCGTGGACAACTGACTTCAAGACTTTTCACCAGATGGAAAATGCCTTTTTGCCCTATAACCGCAACGGCGTATTATTCCCTAAAAAGATAGGCGGAAAATATGCCATGCTCAGTCGGCCAATGGGCTTGGGAATGGCTGTAAATTACGGTGATATTTTTTACAGTGAAAGCCCTGATTTGACTTATTGGGGAAAGCACAGAATTGTATTTACACGCGGCCCAGGCAAGTGGGAAAGAGTGAAAATTGGTCCGGGACCCATTCCTATTGAAACAAGCGAAGGTTGGTTGTTGTTATATCATGGGGTGACTGATACTTGCGATAGTTTTGTTTACAGCATGGGAGCTGCGTTATTAGACATTAACGAACCGTGGAAAGTACTTTATCGCTGTAAGTTTCCGCTTATGACACCCGAAAAGATATACGAAACTGCCGGTTACGTGGGAAATGTTGTATTCCCAACCGGCGTTCTTGCGGATGGTGCCACAGGTCGTATGGCAATCTATTATGGAGCTGCAGATACTTATACCGCCGTTGCTTATGCCAATGTTGATGAAATTATTGCTTATGTGAAAGCAAACGCATGGTAAATCTGAAAAAATCATTTAAATTGTAATTTTCAATTATTCAATACATTTATAAATATTAAAACATTCAACATGCAAAAGATAGACGATTTCTCGATGGAGTTGAATTTCACCGAAGCATACAGAAAAAATATAAACGAACATATTGCGATACGTGAAGCCAGATGCCTGCAAGCTCAGTTTCCTGCGGTACTTTCCGAAATTCAGGAAAAAGACAGATTAGCTGGTCGCACCTTTTGGGGATGGGTTGGTTTTAGTCCTCATAATGCACCGGGTGGAGCTGCTTATGGGTATTTTTGTCATGAACAAAAAATAATTGAAGCCATCGAGCGAGGTAATATTCCGGTGGAACAAAGAGATGGCGTTCATGAAATGATTCATTTTTGGAAAAAGGAAGTTTCCAAAGCCAAAGTCGAAGCTGCTTTTACTGATAAAATGCTTCCAGTGTTGTTCCGTGACGAAATTGTATCCTTACCCTACAATTTCAAACCGCTGATTGCAAATCCAATTTACCGTATGGCCGGAGTTTTTGTCGATTACGAAAAATTATTGCGACTCGGGATTCCTGGTTTGATTCAGGAAATTACAGAACAGCGAGATAAATCAAAAGCTTCAGGTGGTGATTACAATCTGTTTGAAGGCATGCTTATCGCATTGGATGTATTTATTGATTCTTGTCGTCATTACGAAAAACAAGCTCTTGAAAAAGCAAGTAATGAAAATGACTTCAAAAGATCAAAAGAACTTTTTCAATTGGCGAAAGTCCTGAATAAAAATGCGGTATCAAAACCAGAAACTTTTTACGAAGCGCTTCAATTATCATGGCTTTATACCTTATTGTGCGGATCATTGGAATCAGGACGCGTTGATGTGTATCTGGGTGATTTCTATGTAAATGACATCGACAATGGAGTCATTACCGAAACCGAAGCTTTGTCGTTGATGCATTCGTTTTGGCGACTGATTATTGAATTGTTCCGCGATGTTGACGGGCGTGTAATTATTGGTGGTCGTGGCCGCAGAAATGAAGCCAATGCCGACAGATTTGCCTTATTGGTTCTTGAAACCATGCGTACTTATGGGAAAGCTATTCTTCCCCAAACCACCCTTCGTTTCTATGATGGAATGAATCCGGAATTGATGGCGAAATCGTTGAATCTGATTGGTCAGGGCTATACCTTTCCACTACTTTATAACGACGATGTTTTGATTCCCGGCGTTGCCAATGCCCACAATGTTCCGATCGAAGATGCCGAACAATACATGCCGCTTGGATGTGGGGAAATTGTAATCGACCACAAGGGGTTTGGCACACCCAGCGGATCGCTTAATGTATTAAAAGCACTTGATGTTACGCTCCGTGATGGAGTCGATCACATTACAGGCAAACGACTGGGTCTGCCAACAGGCGATTTTCGCGATTTTAAAACATTCGATGAATTTTTTGACGCTTTCAAAAAACAGTTGGCTTTCTTTATCGAAATTCTTGCCGATCATGAAGAATTGGAGTATGTTGAATCAGCAAAACAAGCGCCATATCTCTACCTCAGTATGCTTTACGACGATTGTATTGCACGTGGCAAAGCTATTTTTGATGGTGGAATTCGCTATTTGGGTGGTTCTCTGGAATCGTTCGGAAGTGTGAATGCAGCCGACAGTCTGACTGCCATCAAAAAAATGGTTTTTGACGAGAAACTAATTTCTGCTGAAACGCTGATTGCAGCCTTGGACAAAAATTTTGTCGGTTATGAGAAAGAGCATAAACTACTGAAAGAGTGTCCCAAATATGGTAACGATGATGCTTATGCTGATGGTATAATGGTGGAACTCCACGATTTCATGTGCAACAACATTCGTGATCAGCGTGACCGTACAAACTTGCACTGGTACCTGAATGTGCTCATCAATAACAAGCAAAATACGATACTTGGCCGATGGGTCGGCGCTTCTGCCGATGGGCGAAAAGCTGGCAAAGAGATGGCAAATGCCAATACTCCGGCAGGTGGAAATGATAAGAAAGGTGTAACAGCACTTGTCAATTCGCTTGTCAAACCAAGTCATGCCATTCATGCAGGTACCGTTCAAAACATGCGTTTTGGAAGCGACTTTTTTACCAGCGAAAGGGTGAAATTCGAAGCCATATTAACAACTTACTTTAAAAAAGGAGGAGCTCAGGCCATGATTACCGTGATTAATCGCGGCGATTTGGAGAAGGCTTTGGTCGAACCTGAAAAACATCAGGACTTGTTTGTGAGGATTGGCGGATTCAGTGCTCGTTACATTGATTTGCCCAGAGATGTACAGATGGAAATTCTTAGCCGTGTTACCTATTAGGCTTGATCGTAAAAGATGAGTGAAAAAGCAATTATTTTTGACATTCAGCGGGCATCCTTGCACGATGGACCCGGTATCAGGACGACCATCTTTTTAAAAGGATGTCCGCTGGATTGTCTTTGGTGCCATAATCCCGAAGCTATAGCCTCAAGTCGCCAATTATTTTTTCACCAAGATAAATGCACGCAATGTGGCGACTGTGCAAAAGTATGTGAAGAAGATGTACACCATTTTGTTGATGGCAAGCATACAATCGATTACGATAAGTGTAAGTTATGCGGGAAATGTGTTGAAGCATGTAATTTCAATGCCTTAAAGATAATTGGCGCTGAAATGAGCATCGATGAAGTTATGCTTGAAGTAATGGCAGACTTCGATTTTTACCAAAATTCAGGAGGCGGAATGACCTTGAGCGGTGGAGAGCCATTGTTGCAGTTTTCCTTTTCAATGGAACTTCTTAAGCGATGCCGGGAGCTGGGTGTGAATACATGCGTTGAAACTTCAGGGTTCGTGCCTGCCGCACAGTTTAAAAGGATTTTGCCTTTGGTTGATATTTTCCTTTTCGATTACAAAGTAACCAGTTCTAAAGAGCACAAGAAATTTACCGGAGTTCCAAACGAACGCATTCTTGAGAATCTTGATGTGGCTTACCAGCATGGAATCCAGATAATACTGCGTTGCCCGGTTATTCCCGGTATTAATGATACCGATCAAAACTTTAAGGGTATAAGTGCTCTAAATGAGAAGTATCCAAATCTAAAAGGTATCGAAATTTTGCCCTACCATACCATGGGCAACAACAAAAGAACCAGTATAGGTGTAGAAGAATCACTTACCCACCTGAAAACAGTTCCTCCTGAAGTATCGGGTAAATGGATTGAACAACTGAAAAAACTTGGATGCGAAAAAGCAACAATTGGGTAATAGATCCGGAATTCGAGTGGAAGATGATAACTATTTGTGGAATAGCTTATGGATGTCCATATCGGCAACGAAGAGAATGAAAAAATAACATCCACTTGCCTTTGTTTTAATTTTTGCTGAAAAAACTGTATATATTTAATCTCCTAAAATTATTCTAATTGAAAAAAACATTATCCCTTTTTATTACAATTTTAGTAATCAGTTTTTCAACTGTTGGTTTATGTGGAAACATTGTATATCCCTGGCGGGCTACTACAGCCATTGTAAAGGCTGGCGAAAATTTTGAAGTATGGTTTAACTCCGACAATGGTCAGACAGTTAATTCGGTTACATTACAGGGACCTTACAATACAGTTACTACAAGAAAAACAATTATAAGTGGTAGTTGGGTTTATGACAAAACATCATTGAATACTTATAACACTAAAATTACTGTTACAGTTCCAACTTCAGCTCCGGCTGATCGTTATGATATTACCCTGAATACTTCAACAGGACAAGTATCTTCTTTGGCCGGAGTAAAAGTCATAAAAGAGTATAAAACAAGTTATTATATTTTACATTTCTCAGATATACATGCTTTTCAGAGTGGATATAATACAACTTTACAACGGCTTTCGACTATTATAGAAATTGCCAATATCATCGATCCTGAAATTGTTTTCAACACTGGCGATAATATGTACCGACCTAATGATGAAAGAATGGATGAGCTTTTTATTGGTAATAGCAAGCTAATTACAAAAGGACTAAATAAATTGAATGCTGCTACATTTACAGCTGTTGGTAATCACGATTTTGATTTTGACAATGTTGCTGCAAGTGGTTTTTACGCTGAAAAATCAGCTTGGTGGAACACGTGGTGGGGCCTGCAGGCTTATAATTTCAAATATGGGAACGGACGTTTCATGGTAATAAACGATGGTTGGGAAGGGTTTAATACGGCGGTGCAAATTACAGATGCAGTTTCCTGGCTAAATTCAGAAGGTCCTGGTAATTTAAGACTTGGGGCAGCTCATATTAAAGATCAGAGGATAGCGCCATTGGATAATAGTACCAATTTAGGATTGGTGTTAATCGGTCACAATCATTTTCTCGCACCCGAAAACCCGGCTATTTTGAATAATAAACCTATACAATATGTTGTAAATTCAGTTAGAGACAATTTGGAGTTTAATTTATTTAAAGTGGATGGTACTACCGGAAATTATGTCCCTGTAAGCGGCTCAACAGCACAGGTTCAATATTTACAAAATCCGGATGCCAAAGAAACACCATCAGCTTATATACCAAATCTTACGCTCAATTATTCAAATGTAAATAACGGTTCATTCTCATCAAACACAGCAACTCTTGTCAATAAATTCAACTTTCCGATTGCCGATGCAAAAGTGCGTTTTGTAATGCCCCTGGGTTCTTTGTATGGTATTTCAAAAGGTAAAATCGAACAGTCATTTAAAGGTACTTCATATCATATTGTGGATGTTCGGGTTGATTTGAATGCAAATAGTACCACCGTCATTGATATTACCAAAATAGCTCGCAATGACTACCGAACCAAATAATGAATATTCGGCTGATCTTATTCTGAAATATTTACCTGGAGATAAAAATTAATTTATGAAGACAACCTTTAGAATTTATACTGTGCTATTAATATTGTTCGTTTTTGTATATGAAGTTGAAGCACAATCAGAAGGTGATTTGAAAGCACTTTCGCAATTCAATTGTGAGAAAAACGTTATTTATAAAATTGTTAATGGTGATACGTTGGATATGACGATCTTTTTTCCAAAGGTTAAACCTGGGGGGAAAATGCCAGTTATGCTTTATACTCATGGTGGAGGTTGGGCTCATGGGGACAAATATAATATTTTGGGGCAAGTCTTTTCTAAGACCTTAAAGACATTGACTGAGCATGGAATTGCATGTGTTTCAATAGAATATCGCCTGACTCGAAAAGGAATTTCGAATGTTTACGATTGTGTGGTTGACTGCAAAGATGCTGCCCGGTTTCTGATGAAAAATGCAGACAAGTATTCGTTCAATGTAAATAAAATGGGCGTATGGGGTGGTTCTGCAGGTGGTCATCTTAGTTTAATGACAGCTCTCGGGAAGAACTCAGATTTTATTGGAGATAAATCATTAAGCAGATATAATCCAAAATTTGTGTGTGTGGCGTCCTATTTCCCATTAACATCCTTCGTGAAAAGTGAATATCTGGTCGGGTCAAATTTTGAAAAACCAAGCCGGTTTATTGAAATGTTTGGTGGATTATTGTCTGAAAATGAAATGCTTGCAAAATCAGTAAGTCCTGCTGAAATTCTTACCAAAGATTCTCCACCTATTTTATTGCTTCATGGCGATAATGATATAGTTTTACCAATTGCTCAGTCAAACTATATGATGAAAGTTGCAAAATCGGTTGGTGCAAATGTAAATTTACTGGTAGTGAAAAATGCCGGACACAGCTTTCAGGGCAATGATATTTCCCCTTCAATGGATGAAATTAATAAGTATTCAGCAGATTTTATAATGAAGTATTTACTCGACCAAAAAAAATAAAACAATTATAATGGAATTTAAAAATATTGGTATAGCAACACTTGCTTTGGGATCAATTTTACCCCAATTGGTTTCCGGTCAGGAAAAAAAACCTAATGTATTATTTATCATGACCGATCAACAGCGGTATGATGCTTTGGCGATTGTAGGTAAATATCCATTTCTTAAAACACCTAATCTGGATAAGCTGGCCAAAGAAGGAGTTATTTTTGAAAGAACCTATACGCAATGTGCCGTTTGCGCTCCGGCCAGGGGAACACTTTTTACCGGTTGCTCCGTCGAGAATCATGGTATTTACACCAATGCGTTTGATAAAAATTCAACGACTCCGATGAAAACCTTCGATGAGATATTGGTTGAAAATGGCTACTATGCCGAATATCACGGAAAATTCCACTCGCCCGACGCATTGAAAAAGTGTTATTCTCATTTTTCAGATATTTCGGACTATAAATCTTTTTTGGCGAATGCACTTCAGACTCCAACAGAAATTGGGAAAGGTGAACGAATCAATCCCGACTTTATGCAACCCTACCGGATGAATCCAATTGATGCTTTTTTTGATGGAACTCTTAAAACAACCGATGAAGAGGGAAAGAAAGTTAAGTTCGTCCAAACTGAATACCACGGAGAGTTGCTGATTCCGGAAAAATACAGCATGACAAGCTTTCAGGCAAATCAGACCATTGATGCCATTAACAGGGCAAAAGAATCTGGGAAGCCATTCTCAATCACCTGCTCTTTTACCTTTCCACATGCGCCCATGTTGCCTGCAAAACCATACGCGGGAATGTATCCGGTTGATCAGATGCCTGTACCTGTTTCCATCAAAGATGATATGAAGAATAATCCCTATTTCAATGCCAATGGTCGCCTGGAAAAACCCGAATACAGCGATCCTGTTAAGATCAGGTACATGATGGCTGACTATTTTGCATTGGTGACCGAGATTGATGCAAAAGTTGGTGAGATACTTGAAACATTGAAGAAAAACGGGTTCGATAAAAACACCCTGGTCATTTTCACATCCGATCACGGTGAAATGCTTGGTGCACATGGCATGCGTGAAAAAAATGTTTTTTTGGAAGAATCTGCCCGGATACCTTTGATAATGCGTTTTCCGCAATCCATCAAAGCTGGTGCGAAAGTGAATAACCCAATTTCAAATATGAATCTTTTTGCCACCATTCTTGATTATCTGGGAATAAAGGGGCAAACCTCTGACGGATCCTCACTTCGACCGCTTATTGAAGGAACAAAAACCGATAAATTTGATTTCGTGGTAACCGAGTGGAATTTCAGGCTGAACGATCTGGTCCCCAATTACATGATCGTGAAAGATGATTGGAAAATGTTTATTCCCTACTCATCCACTTCGAAAGTATTGGACGCATTGTACAACCTGAAAAAAGATCCATCTGAGATGAACAATTTATTGGGCATTAACCCTGAAAAAATGAAATACAAAAAGAAAACAGAAGAATTACGCAACGATTTGCTATCATGGCTGCAACAAAACAAATCGAAACACTATGAAGGTGTAAAAAGCCGGAATTTATTGAATGAACAAAATCGTTAGAACATAATGAAAAAACTGTATTCAATCGGAAATCTGGCCACTGGTTTGGCAATGCTGACGATAAACTCTGGATCAGCGGAAGCAGGCAATAATCAATCGAAGATAAAAAAACCGAATGTAATTATCCTTTTTTCCGACCAGCACAATAAAGATGTGATGGGCTTTGAAGGCCATCCGGATGTAATAACTCCAAATCTGGATAAGCTGGCCAAAGAATCTGTGGTTTTCGATCGGGCATATTGTGTTACCGGCATCTGCGCACCATCCCGATCTTCCTTGATGACAGGTTTGTATCCGCGTACGATGGGTTTGCTCTCCAATGGAGAAAAATCGGAGGTGATGAACGAGGTGGTTTCCCTTGCGACTGTTTTCAAACAAAACAATTACAATACTTATGCATTTGGCAAGCGCCATACTGCTGAAGCCGTGGATGCCGGATGGGATGTGCAGCGAAGCCATTTATGCAGCGAATCGCCGGGGAATAGTTATACCGAATGGGTTGAGAAAAATGGCTATGCGAAAGAATTTGCAATGGATTGGGCCGCTGAATTTGGAAAAGGTTCGGAATGTTCATCCTATTCGGGTGAGAAAATTCCAACAGCTGATCTGGGAACCCGGATCTCTGCACTGCCGGAAAATATGACCATGGAAGCTTTCACTACCTTGCTTACAATTCAAATGATAAAAGACCAGGCTAAAAGTGATAAACCTTTCTTTTGCTGGTCAACTTTTTATCGGCCTCATCAGCCTTATACCCCCCTGAAGAGGTATATGGATATGTATGATGTATCTAATTGGGGAGAAGGAAGAATAAATGGAAGTTCAATCAGGAAGCCCGCCAGCCTGAACGAGCCCAAAGAAAACATTCCCCCGATGATGCAGTCGATCCGGGATGGTGGCAATAAAGTCTGGAATGTGGATAAAGCCTTTGCCAATGAGCAGCTCTGGCGCAATTTTATTGGTGCCTATTATGCTTTGGTTACTGAAATTGATCAGTGTGTGGGGGATATACTGAAGACTTTGGATGAGTCAGGATTAACCGAAGAAACCATCGTTATTTACACATCCGATCATGGCGATTTTGTTGGAAATCATGGCATGGTCGAAAAAGTGGCTATGGGGCAAAATGTTTACGAGGATATCTTAAATATTCCCCTAATCATCAGGTATCCGGGGAACAAGAAAAATGGAAAACGTTCAGGTGAATTGGTTAGCCTTGTTGATATTTATCCGACCCTGGTTCAATTACTGGGATTGAAGGTTCCGAAACTGAAATATCCAATTCAGGGTGAATCATTTGCTGAAACCCTCACCAAAGGAAAACCGATGAACCGCGAATATTTTGTTTCTGAAAGTTGGTCGCAGGCTTCCGTGATTACCAAAGACTATAAATTAGGTATCATGCTCGACCCGACGGATAAAATGAAGAAATTCGATTACAGGTCATTTGGCGACCAGTTCTTTGTCAGAAATTCAGATTCATTGGAAATCAACAACCAAATCGGGAATGAAATGTATAAAAGTGTAATTGAAAAACTCAGAGGTTCTTATTCAGAATTTACTATTAAAGTTCCGGATATCGGGAAACAGGAAGTCATTGAAAGTACTAAAAAACGGTAATCTTCAGAAGAAATTTAAAAGCCGGTCAGGAAACATTCCCAACCGGCTTTTTATCCATTTGCAGTATTTTCTTTGACTTCGGACTTCTGTCACCGGACTTCCGGCATTATTCTTTGTCCATGATTTCTGTCTGCATCCGTACCGAATCTTCGTGGATATGCTGGAACAACTGAAGAACAAAATTACGATCCAGATTAAGGTTTTCGCCCAGTTTCATACGTTTTTCCATCAATTCAGAAAAACGGCCAATTTGCAGAGCGGTCACATTGTTGTCTTTTTTATACTGACCAATTTGTCTGACAATTTCCACACGCGAAGAAAGGGTTTCGAGCAATTCCGTGTCAATAGCATCAATGCGGTTACGAAGCAATTCAAGCTGATTTTCGAATAGTTTGTTGTCGGTAGTCACATTTCTGATAATCAAACGATCGAGCAATTTGCCCAGATCAGCCGGGGTGAGTTGCTGTTCCTTGTCGCTCAATGCGCACGATGGATCGCGGTGTGATTCGATCATCAGTCCTTCCATGCCCATATCAAAAGCTTTTTGCGAAATATCGAACAGATATTCACGTTTGCCTCCGATGTGGCTTGGGTCGCAGATAATCGGCAAATTAGGCATCAAACGGCGCAACTCGATTACTGTTTTCCAGTTGGGGTAGTTGCGGTACTCTGTTTCGCGGAATGGCGTAAAACCACGGTGAATGGCTACCATGTTTTTTATTCCGGCCTGACTAAGGCGCTCGAAAGCTCCCAACCACAGCTGAACATCGGGATTGACGGGGTTCTTCACCATCACCACTGCATCGGTCCCTTTTACAACATCAGCAATTTCCTGAACAACAAACGGACTGGCTGTTGAGCGGGCTCCGATCCAGAGCACATCCAGACCTGCTTTCAATGCCTCTTCAGTATGCTGTGCATTTGCGACTTCGGTTCCAACGGGCATTCCGGTTTCTTCGCGCACCATTTGTAACCATTTTAAGCCGATACTTCCAACGCCTTCAAAGCTTCCGGGACGGGTACGGGGTTTCCAGATACCACCACGATATACGAATATACGATGATCTTTAGCAAGTAATTTAGCCGTTTCCATCGCCTGTTCTTCCGATTCGAGGCTGCATGGTCCGGCAATAATAAGCGGATTGTTGATTTGCGGCAACCAGTGCTTAATAGGATTAATTTCTAATTCCATGATTATTTGGTATATAATTTAACAATTGTCTTCTCATTTTTAACCAGCGAATCGTTCTGTCCGTCCAGGATTCCACGGATACGATTGGCATTTTTCATCAATGCCATCATCTGTTCAGGATCGCTTTCGATGCTTTTTTTGAAAGCTTTCAGGTGTTTGATATAGACTTCGAGCGATTCAACAACATATTCCTTGTTTTGTTGAAAAATAGGTCCCCACATTTCAGGAGAACTTTTGGCCAAACGGACCGTTGAGTTGAAACCGCCGCTTGCCAGATCAAAAATAATTTCACGGTCTTCTTTGTCGAGAACCGCATTGGCCAGTGCAAATGCAGCAGCATGGGGTAAATGCGATATAAATCCGGTACTGTGATCCTGGTCGTCGGCAGTCATGTAGGCAATGTCCATTCCCAGTGCCTGAAACATTTTTTCGGCAAAGGCCAGATGTTGCGGACCACATTTTTCCTGATCGCAAATAATGTTGATCTTGCCTTCGAAAAGGCCTTCAAGGGCAGCAGATGGTCCGGAGTTTTCGGTACCCGCCATCGGATGAGAAGGAATGTAATTTCTTCGCTTCGGATGGTTTTCGACCGCACTTTCAATTATTTTTTTGGTCGATCCCATATCAATCACGGTCGTTTGGTCAGAAACCAAATCAAGCACTTGGGTAAGAGAATTCAATACCTTGTCAACCGGGATTGCAATAATTACCATGTCGGCCAATGATACTGCACTTTCAAGCGTTTCAATCCGGTCGATGATTCCCAGCCGGAGCGCTTCGCTGGCATTTTCAGGACTAATATCAACTCCCATAATTTCGGTTGCAAATCCTGATTTCCGAAGGTCTTTTGCCATCGAACCCCCAATTAGCCCCATACCTATTACCGCTAGTTTCATATTTTTATGTATAAAAAATGGGCCTCGTTTATCACGGGACCCATCTGTAGAATATCTTTTGTAACAACAATAGATTACCTGCCGATCCCGATATGAGAACAGAAGTAATAAAACCAATAAAAATAGCTGTTGTTACTGTAAAGTTTCATTTTGCTTACAATTTGACGGCAAATGTAGGTTTTTTATTTCAATCTAAACTTACCTGATCATTATTTTTCGCGTAATTGCCTGTCCGTTTCCAGTTTCTAAAGTAAATAAATACAGCCCCGGTCTAAAATCTGTCACATCAATTTCGGTCTGAAAACGATTCGATCTGACTGCAAATTCCTGATTATAAACCAAAACTCCGGCGGAATTATATGATTTCAACACCAATTTTTCAAGCGGATTTATTGTCTGAAACTGAACATTCAGGCGATCGGAAGCTGGATTTGGGAAAAATTCTGCTTCTCCTGAAGTAATGGCCAGGGAATTTACATCTGTCCCAATATCCTGAATAGTCAGGTTATCGATGATCCATCCCCACCCGTGAGAATAAGGATCAGAAAACAGGCGGAAGCGAACCTGAATGGTATCGCCTGCAATAAAGTTGCCTTTTGCAAGCAATTCGAATTCACGTTGTACAAACAAATCTTTAGTTGGAACAGCGGTACTATTTTGGCCTGACATTGAACTGTTAAACAAATTATACCATGATTTTTGTGCATTGCTGTCATATCCGTCAATCAAAGGTTTCCAGGTGTTACCTCCATCTTTGGAACCTTCAATAATCACGTAATCATAAAAATTATCGTCGCCAAATTTTGTTCCTGCATCACCCGGTTCAACTAATACAATTTCATCGAACCTCATTTTTCCACCATTTCTAAGAATAATCGGATACTTTAATATGGCGGTAAAGTTAAAATTCATATCATCAGTATCGGGACTTGGGTATGGATGTGTTGAATTCAAGGCGGGACTGTCAAAGCCAGTTACAGTTGAAATATTAAAGTCGGAGCCAATAAAATGATTGGTTGCCACATTGAAACTATTGATGTATTTATCAACCGGATTCTGAATTCCCTGGATAAAAAAAGTGTTGTAGCCCGAAACCGGATTTCTTCCGATATTGCTTTGAGAAGAGGCATCAACTGCTACAATGCGGTAACTGACTTTATCACCATCTTTTAACGTTCCTGAAGGAAAAACCAAATTCCCGATATAAATATCAGTGGTTTCGTTTAGTAATGGAATTTCCTTTATTACCCCACCATTTACAAAATATTCAATTTTAACAGATTTAATTCCCAGATTATCAGTCACTTCAGCATCTATTTTGGCTGAAAGATTGGTAGAAACCATGTATTTGACAGGTGTGTGTGTCACAATAGGAGCCTCCTTATCAATACCGATTTTGAAGCTAAGATATCTTACGGGTGCTTTCGACGGATAAACAAATCTTCTGTTTTTTGTGTCGGTAGCCGAAAAGAAATAGTCGAACTCACTCGTTTTAATATTGGATAAGGATATGGAAAAGGTTGCAGGAATATCTGTTGCTTTTAAAAGAACTGAATCAGCTTTTACAAACTTGTTGCCCGAATAAACAAGGAATACCTTTGACGAATCCAGGTCATAATCGCTCTCAATTATCGCATTAAAATCAATGGGTACTGAAACAAATTCCATATCCTTCAGTGGCTTGTGTTTAATCGAAACACTTTTCCATCCAATGTCATACATAATTGCCAAGGTATTGGGACCAGGATCGTGAATGGCTTCGCCCATACCGGCGAAGGGAGTCATCAATGAATTCAAGTCACCTGCAGGATAACTTGCATCATCAAGATGATAAATACTTGAGCCACTGTCCCATGTTGAAGGAGCATAAAGACGAGGCAATTTACTTTCTGCCAGTTTGGTATCAAATTCAAGCCAACCCGAAGTAAAACTCTGGTATAATTTGACAGAGGGATTGAGGTAAATACTTTTACTTACCAATTTATTTTTATCCTTATCAATAACAACCTGGTCAAAAACAGCAGACAAACCATCACTACCATACCCTCCCCTACCTCTGTCGGAATAAAAAAAACCGGAGAATCCAAGTCCGTGAGCTAATTCATGCATCACTGTGGATACAAAATCGTATTGTCTTGAAGGAGTATTTCCATCAATTCCAAAATACCAATTACTAAAATCTTTGTTAAAATCAGCTGTAAGATCAAACTGATCTGCTCCATTCACCTCTTCTCCAAGCATTTTTTCAACAAGGGCCACCGGGTAATAACAATCCCATTTTTGTGTTGAATTGAAATTTTTATAAAAGTTGGATGGACCGCAACTTCCCAATACTCCTTTGTCCAGGCTTTTCCAATTGGCTTTTATTCTGATAGGAACCGGTGAATAAATCAAGCTTTTCCAAATATCAACAGCATACTGAAATGCCTGTTGCGCTTCGAACGAAAAACCAATATAGGTTACTTCAATCGTTGTGTTTTGGGTTGAAGCTGATTTTAACCGTTCATAATATTCACGGGGAGGATCAATATGGGATGGATGAGACTCATTTGAGCCATAACAAATAGGATATGGTAATTTTAATCCTTCCTTCTTCCATGTGCTCTGCCCATAACCAGTAAAAACCGACACAATAAATAGAACCAAAGCAAATCTTCCCCTCATTTTCAGAATCATTTATTTAGATATCAATATACCAGCTTTTTGTAATTTTTTTTCAACAACCACAGAAAAGCTAAATCCATCATTTCAGCTTGGAAAGTGGTTTATTCAGGAAAAGCAGAAATCAAAAGTAGCAGAAATAATCTCAATTTTTAATCTATATTTGTCTGTATAACTATCGTATTAACAAATAAACTATGAAGTTTCCTTTTTTTATTCTCTTTTTTTTTATTTCCTCATTATTAGCAATTGCTGAAAAACCGGTAAAAATATTTGATGAACTTCTCCGGCCTCAGTTTCATTTCACTCCTGAAAAAAACTGGCACAACGATCCGAATGGACTGGTTTATTATAAAGGTGAGTACCACCTTTTTTATCAGTACAATCCTTCCGGAAAGGAATGGGGTTTTATGCACTGGGGTCACGCTGTGAGTACCGACCTGGTTCATTGGGAACATTTGCCAATCGCTCTTTATCCCGATAACGATTCGAAAGACAAAGATTCATGTACCGCCTATTCCGGAAGTGGTTTGGTTGATGAAAATAATTTAACCGGGCTCCAAAAAGGAGAAGAAAAAACCATCCTCTTATTCTATACCAGCCAGAAATGCGGTCAGCGTCTGGCATACAGCAACGATAAAGGACGAACCTGGATTAAATATGAAAAGAATCCGATTATAGCTTTCGACCAAACCGATGATGCCCGAGATCCAAAAGTACTATGGCATGAACCAAGCAAACAGTACGTAATGGTTCTTTACCGTCGTCCCAATAACAACGATAAACAAAAAGGTATTTCATTCTACACCTCTAAAAACCTGATTGACTGGGAATTTAAAAACCATATTGTCGGTTTTTTTGAATGTCCCGATTTGGTTGAATTATCAGTAAACCGAAGGGCTGACGATAAAAAGTGGGTGCTTTTTGACGGCGACGGAGGCTATGTAATCGGTCTGTTTGACGGAGAAAAATTTATCACCGAAACTCCTATAATGCAAAGCGACTATGGTAAAAACTATTATGCGACTCAAACCTGGAGCAATATTCCTGAAACCGATGGCAGAACTATTCAGATCGCATGGATGAAAGGCGCTGAATTCCCTGAAATGCCTTTTAACGGGCAGATGACTTTTCCCTGCGAATTATCGCTTAAGAAATACCTCGAAGGAATTAAACTTACCAGAAAACCAGTCAAAGAAATTGAACTTCTACATTCGAAAGGCGATATTTATGAAAACAAAAACCTGATTCCGGGAATTAATAAGAACCTTCTAAGCAGCATTAAAGGAGACTGTTTTCATATCATTGGCAGTTTCAAGATAAAAACTGCTGACAGCTTTGGCTTCGTAGTCCGTCTGGACAAAAAAAACAACGGAACGGAAATCATGTACACGGCAAAAACAAATACCCTTAGTTGTATGGGTAAATCTGCTGTTGTTGAACCTGTTGACGGAATAATTAAACTTGAAATACTGCTCGACAGGGCATCTGTTGAAATTTTCGCCAACGACGGTAAAGTTGCAATGAGTTCATCTTTTGTTTCTACTGATAAAAAAGCTGACGGAATTTATCTTTTTAATACCGGTGGCGAAATACTGGTGGAAAAACTCGAAGTTTATCCAATGAAATCAATCTATGCACCGAAGAAATAAACATGATTTTCATTCTTTATTTTTATCCTAAGTGACCTTATCTTTCGACGTTTTTAACAAGCTAAAAAAATGAAGGCAATTGTAAAAATCAAACCGGAAAAAGGCATTTGGATGACCGATGTCCCTATGCCAAGGGTTGGGCACAATGATGTGTTGATAAAAATCAGTAAGTCTGCTATTTGCGGAACTGATTTGCACATTTATAAATGGGACGAATGGGCCCAAAACACCATCAAAACACCATTGGTTATTGGCCATGAATACATGGGCACAGTAGTTGAAAAAGGAATGGAAGTCAGTCGTGTTTTCATTGGTGATCGTGTAACAGTTGAAGGTCATATTTCTTGTGGATTTTGCCGTAATTGCCGCCGCGGCCGCCAACACATCTGTGATCACACAATGGGTATCGGGGTAAACCGCGATGGTGGCTTCGCCGAATATATTTCGGTTCCAGCTTCAAATGTGTTGAAATTGGATGACCGCATTTCGGACGAATTGATGTCGGTTATGGATCCGTTGGGAAATGCCACTCATACTGCACTTTCTTTCCCGCTTCTGGGTGAAGATGTTTTAATTACCGGCATAGGCGGACCAATCGGATCGATGGCTGCAGCTGTTTGTAAGTTTGCCGGAGCACGCAATATTGTTGGAACCGATTTAAGCGAATACCGACGCAATTTAGCCATGAAAATGGGTGCAACCAAAGTCATTGATCCACGGGTGGAAAGTGTAAAAGACGCAATGAAATCGCTTGGAATGGTTGGCGGTTTCGATATTGGTCTGGAATGCAGCGGCTCACCCGTAGCATTTAACGATATGGTTGAAAACATGTACAACGGAGGAAAAATTTCTTTGCTTGGATTACTGCCATCAAATACACAAATCAACTGGAGCAAACTGATTTTCAAGGGTTTGACACTGAAAGGAATTTATGGCCGTGAGATGTACGAGACCTGGTACCAAATGGAAATGATGCTTTCAACGGGACTGAATATTTTGCCTGTAATTACCCATCGTTTTGCAGCCGACAATTTTCAGGAAGCATTCGACATCATGGAAGCCGGAAATTGCGGTAAAATCATTTTGAATTGGGATTGATCATTTAAATGAAATGCGCTTTCCTAGAGATAACTGAATGAAATCTGTACCGTTTGTTATTCTTAAATCATTATATTTCAAGCTGGTATATTGTGTCGAGCGTATAAGAGATGCCCTTGCATAGTATCTTTTGAAACGGTATCCGATTCCAAATCTACCGGTTTGATTAAAACTAAACCGCCAATTATTCACCTCGGGTTGGGTTGTTTTGTCGTATTTGTTATCCTGAATTCCTGTTCCAAGAATATAAGACAGTGTAATTATTCCATTCTTCAAAAAAACCAGCGAATAGGCATAACCTCCGTTGACATTAAAAGCCAAAACACCTGATTTACTTACATCTCGTGATTTCAGAAAAAATTTTTCGTCAATTCCACGTGGAACAAATGCAGAATCGGCTTTGGTACGGTATGAAACAACACTCCCACCGGCAATAAATGAACCCGCATTTCGCTTTTGCCTTTCCGTATCACTAAATGCCGCTTTGTATGAGAATTTTGCGTTGTTAAAAATATAATTAACACTCACTCCGATATTTGCTGATTCAATATCAGCCCTTTGATATTCCTGAAGTTTTGAAAAAGATTTTAAGTGCTGAAATGAGTTATTCAGATAATAACCTTTTAAAAATGAAGTCAATAAATCGACTGAATATTTACTGGTATAAATATAGCTCTGTATCCCAAATCTCTTTGTTTCACCCTTTTTAAATTCATCATTCTGAAAAAAAGGAATTTTTGCAGCAACGCTCAATCCAAATGAGCGAAAGTTAACTCCGACGCCCATATTAAAATGACCGTTTGGCAAATATTGAAGCCTGTATGGATTACTTAAATCACTCAAATCGAGCGAATGTGTTTTTTCTACTGAATAGAGATTAATAATCAGATCATTAAAATAGGTTTCAATATAATTTGAGTCCTTCTTTGCTATCAAAAAGCCGGTGAGTGATTTTCCAAAAGAAGAAACACTAAAAGCAAAAATGATCACAAAAAGAAGAATAATTCTCATTGGTTAATAATCAAGATCAACAAAAACAGGACAATGATCGGAATGAACTACTTCGGGCAAAATTCCGGCATCCAATATTTTATCTTCCATCTCGCGGGTAACGATGTTGTAATCAATCCTCCAACCTTTATTATTGGCACGTGCTCCGGCACGATAACTCCACCAGGAATACTGATGTGGTTCCTGATTAATTTTCCTGAAACTGTCAACATATCCGTCTTCGATAAATTTGGCAAACCATTCACGCTCTTCGGGTAAAAAGCCGGATGTATTTTGCTGTTGGCCGGGATTATGAATATCAATCCACAGGCGGCAAATATTGTAATCTCCTGAAATGACCAGATTTTTCCTCTCTTTCCTAAGTTCATTAAGGTAAGCATGGAAATCAGTCAAAAAATCCATTTTAACGGCCTGTCGCAGCTCGCCCGTTGTACCGGAAGGGAAATACACATTTATTACAGTAAGATCTCCAAAATCAGCCCTGAGAACCCTTCCTTCCACATCATATTTTGAATGGTTCATTCCATACTCAAAATAATCAGGTATTTGTTTACAGAAAATGGCAACTCCGCTGTATCCCTTTTTCCCGGCAGAATGAGCATAGCAATGGTATTTCAAGTCAGAAAATTCATCTTCGTGCATTTGTCCGGGCTGCGCTTTCGTTTCCTGAATACAAACAATATCCGGATTAACCTCAGGCAGCCAGGTTAGCAATCCCTTGCTAATGGCCGAACGAATCCCGTTTACATTGTAGCTTAAAATCCTTTTCACAATTTTTATTACTTTTGGTTCATATTAAATGAGTTGCTAAGGTAAAAGGAATTAATTAAAGCTGAAATAACAATTGAAAAAAGGTATTGTTGTAAAATCGACCGGAAGTTGGTACACCGTAAAAACCACCGATGGAAATCTTATTGAAAGCAGAATAAAGGGGAATTTCAGGATAAAAGGAATCCGTAGCACCAACCCCATTGCAGTTGGCGACTATGTTGAACTAACCAAACATAAGGAAGATGACAATGCTGAAGGAGCGGTTTTGGGTCTTATAACAAACATAATAGAACGAAAAAATTATATCATCCGTAAATCTCCCAACCTTTCGAAAGAATCACACATCATTGCGGCCAACATCGATCAGGCTTTCCTGATAGTTACCGTAAAATATCCCGTAACAACAACAACTTTTATCGATCGTTTTCTGGTTTCAGCTGAAGCCTACCGGATTCCCTGCCGGATCATTTTCAATAAAATTGATCTTTACAATGAAGCACAAACCGAATTGATGAATTCCCTGGTTGAAGTTTATGAAGCGGTGGGTTATCAATGTTTAAAAATTTCTGCTAAAAAGAATCTTGGTATCGAAGAATTAAAAATGATGCTTAAAAATAAAACCAATGTTTTCTCCGGACATTCAGGCGTTGGAAAATCCACCATCATCAATTCCATTCAGCCCGGAACAATGTTGAAAACAGGAATTATTTCAGATGCACACCATTCAGGTAAACACACCACTACTTATTCTGAAATGATTGATCTTGACTTTGGCGGATTTATTATTGATACGCCGGGCATAAAAGGATTCGGATTGCTGGAAATGGTAAAAGAGGAAATCTCACATTATTTTCCTGAAATATTTCAGCTTCTAAATAATTGCCAGTACTATAATTGCACCCATACCCACGAACCTGACTGTGCGGTGAAAAAAGCGGTAGCTGAGGGTAGAATAGCAGAAAGCAGGTACGACACCTACCTTGGCCTACTCAATAACGACGATAAATACCGAAACTGATCTAATTCATCCGAAAAACCGATCCTGAAAATGCTTAAACTTCACTAGTTTAAACATTTTCATTTCAGTAGTTTAGCTTATAAAAACCGAAGATAATACGTGCCTTAGAATCGCCTATTTCATTGGCAACTTCACGGTAGCCTTGTTTTTTAAGATTCTCGACACTCTTAAAACGCGTTAAAACCGCAGTAATCGTCTTCTCTCCTATTCCCGGAATATTTTCAAGCTCAGATTTTATAAATTCACCCGATCTTTTGTTCCGGTGAAACGTGATACCGAAACGGTGAGCTTCATCTCTTAATTGCTGAATAATTTTCAGCGTTTCAGAATTCTTATCAAGATACAGCGGAACCGAATCTCCCGGGAAATAAATTTCTTCCAACCGTTTGGCAATTCCGATAATGGCAATCTTGCCCCGAAGTTCTAATTTTTCAAGTGCATTCAATGCCGCTCCAAGCTGACCCTTTCCACCATCAACAACTATTAATTGTGGCAATGATTTTTCTTCATCAATCAACCTACGATATCTTCTGAAAACAATTTCTTCCATCGAAGCAAAATCGTTTGGGCCTTCCACCGTTTTAATGTTGAAATGGCGATAGTCTTTTTTTGAAGGTCGTGTATTTCTGAAAACCACACACGAAGCAACCGGATTTGTTCCCTGTAAATTACTATTGTCGAAACATTCGATGTGCATCGGTTGGGATTTTAGCTGAAGGTCTTTTTGCATGGTTTCCAAAATGCGAATTGTATTTTTTTCGGTCTTCGGAATCTCCTGATGTTTTTGTTTTTCAATCCGGTAATATTTTGCATTGCGTTCAGATAAGTCAAGCAACTTTTTCTTATCGCCTTGTTTTGGAATTTGGAATTTCACGCCTTCCAATTCAAAATCCAATTTAAATGGCACAAGAATTTCTTTGGCATTGCTGAATATTTTCTGGCGGATATCCACAATCGCCAACTCCAGTAATTCATTGGGTGACTCATCCAAGACCTTTTTAATTTCTAAAGTATAGGTTTGCATGATTGCCCCCTGTATAATTTTCAGGTAATTAATATAGGCAAAATCTTCGTCCTGGTCGATTGTAAAAACATCCACATCGCTGATGGTATTGCTCACGACTGTTGATCGCGACTGAAATTTTTCGAGCAAATCAAGTTTGTCTTTTATTAATGCTGCTTCTTCAAACTTATATTCTGCGGAATATTGGAGCATCAAATCCTTGAGATATTTGATCACACCCGAAATATTTCCTTTTAATATTTCCTTGATCTGATCGATACTTTTCATGTATTGATCGTGCTCAAGTTTTCCGACACATGGACCCAGGCAATTTCCGATGTGATATTCCAGACAAACTTTAAATTTTTGAAGGCGGATATTCTCTTCCGAAAGGTTCAATTTGCAATTGCGTAGCTTGTATGTTTTACGGAAAAAATCGAGTAACATGCGAACCGTAAATATGGAAGTGTATGGACCAAAATAAGTCGATCCATCGCGTATCACATTTCGCGTTTGAAACACTCTTGGAAACCGTTCATTTTTGACAACAATCCACGGGTACGTTTTGTCGTCTTTTAACCGGATGTTGTAACGTGGCTGGTATTTTTTAATCAGGTTATTTTCGAGCAACAGCGCATCCTGCTCGGTTTCAACCACCAGATGCTTGATGTCTGAAATACTTCGGACCAGCAGTTCTGTTTTTCTGTTCTGATGGTTTTTTACAAAGTAAGAAGTTACCCTTTTCTTTAAATTCTTAGCTTTCCCGACATAGATTATCTTTCCGCTCTGATCAAAATACTGATATATTCCGGGTTGATCAGGAAGTACTGAAACCAGCGATTTGAGATATTCAGCATTTTTCAATACCATCAGAAAAGCTTTTTTGTGGAAAGTAAATTAATACTGAATTACAGAATGTGTTTCGTAATTCGCCAATTCTATTTTCTTCTCCGTTTCAATAAAAGTCAGGTCAATAATAAACGAGAAATATATTTTTTTCACATTCATTTGCTTCACCAGATTGAGTGCAGCAAGAGCAGTTCCACCCGTTGCCAGCAAATCATCATGAATTAAAACGACATCATCCTCGTTCAATGCATCAAGGTGAATCTCTATTGAATCGACTCCATATTCCAATTCATACGATTCGCTTAAAACCGCAGCCGGCAATTTTCCTTTTTTGCGAATGGGCACAAATCCGGCATTGATACAATAGGCCACCGCTCCCCCAACTATAAATCCACGCGATTCGAGTGAAACAATTTTGGTGATTCCCTTGTCTTTAAAACGATCTGATATTTCATCCACCACCTGTTTAAACGCGACAGGCTCTTTCAACAAAGTGGTAATATCCTTAAAACTTATACCCTCAATAGGATAATTTTCAATCGAACGAACAAAATTTTTAAGCTCCATATTTCAATTTTTAAAGTTCCACGTGGAACATTAACGACCCAAGAGTACAAGTAACACATTTATATCCGATGGACTTACACCTGAAATCCGGCTTGCCTGGCCTATGGTTTCAGGTTGAATATAGGTTAGTTTCTGCCTCGCTTCGGTGCTAATTGTTAACATACTATTATAATTAAATTTTCCAGTAATGATGATATTTTCCAATCGCCTGTATTTATCTGCCACCAATTTCTCACGATCAATATAGCCTGCATATTTAATTGCTATCTCCGCTGATTCCAAAATTTCAGTAAAACGTTCCCCTGACAAGAACTTAAGAAATGATTTAAATGGTGCAATATCATCAATCAAATCGAATATTGAAATCTGGGGACGAAGAATAATATCAACTAATTTGACTCCTTGTTTAAGTGCAACAGAACCCTTTGCCTCAAGAATTGAGTCGATATATTGAGGTTTAATAGAAAAGTCAGACACAAATTCGATGATTTTTTCAACTGCATTTTTCTTTTCCAAATACAAATCGAAACGCTCCTTTTTAGCCAAACCTAATTCGTACGCCTTTGGAGTCAGCCTAAAGTCAGCATTGTCCTGCCGTAATAAAATGCGATATTCCGCTCTGGAAGTAAACATCCGATAAGGTTCATCCACACCTTTTGTTACCAGATCATCAACCAAAACACCAATATATGCTTCGTCACGCTTCAGAATAAATGGTTCTAGTTCATGCACTTTTTGGTGTGCATTTATACCGGCAATTAAACCTTGTGCAGCCGCCTCTTCATAACCGGTGGTGCCATTAATCTGTCCGGCAAAAAACAGGTTTTTAACCAGCTTGGTTTCGAGGGTATGAAGCGATTGTGTAGGATCGAAATAATCATATTCTATGGCGTAACCAGGTCTGAAAATTCGAACTTCTTCTAATCCGGGAACTTTTTTTAATGCCCGTAATTGGACATCCCATGGCAATGAGGAAGAAAAACCATTCAGATAATATTCAATGGTATCCTCTCCTTCCGGTTCTAAAAAAAGTTGATGAGAAGTTCGTTCGGCAAAAGTCACTATTTTGGCTTCAATACTCGGACAATATCGCGGTCCGGTACCTTGAATTGTTCCATTATACATGGGTGAATCAGCAAAACCTTCTTCCAGAATTTTGTGAACTTCCTTATTGGTATATGTAATCCAACAACTTTTCTTCTTTAAACTTGATTTTATTTCAGGTAAAAATGAAAAATTATGAACGACTTCATCTCCACTCTGCTCCTCTAATTTTGAAAAGTCGACAGATCTTCCATCAATTCTTACCGGGGTACCAGTTTTTAAACGACCCGTTTTAAAACCAACATTGAATAATTGATCCGAAATATGATACGACGCGCTCTCTCCTATCCGGCCGCCTTCCATTTGTGCTTTACCAATATGCATTAATCCATTCAAAAATGTTCCGTTGGTTAGTACCACAGATTTTGAATAAAAATCAACTCCTATTTTCGTTTTTACGCCGGTTACAATCTTGTCGTTAATATGCAATGAAGTTACTGCGTCCTGCCATAAATCAAGATTTTCGGTTTTCTCAAGCACATGTCTCCACAATTCAGTAAAACGAACCCTGTCGCATTGCGAACGCGGACTCCACATAGCAGGACCTTTTGATTGATTCAACATTCTGAACTGAATACTTGACTTATCGGTTACAATTCCTGAATAACCACCAAGCGCATCAATTTCCCGAATTATCTGACCTTTTGCAATTCCACCCATTGCCGGATTACACGACATCTGCGCATATTTGGTCATATCCATTGTGATCAACAGCGTTTTTGAACCTAAATTTGCAGCAGCAACAGCAGCCTCGCATCCTGCATGACCTCCACCAACCACAATAACATCGTAAAACGGTAACATCTATCTGTATTTAATTATTAATCAACTATTTGATAAAACATTAAGGTAAAAATCTTCCTTTTTTGTCATCAATAGTTTTTCTTTTTCACTTTTATCTTCATATCCCAACAAATGCAAAACACCATGAATTATAATTCTTGATAATTCATTTTCAAAACCTGTTTTATATTCCAGCGCATTCTCCTTTACCCTATCACAACTAATAAATATATCACCCGAAATTACATTGTTCTCCACATAATCAAAAGTGATGATATCAGTAAAATAATCATGATCCAGATATTGCTTGTTAACCCCGAGCAGATAATTATCTGAACAAAAAACAAATGAAAGATCCCCCGGTGATTTTCCTTCCGAAATAATAGTTTCTTTAATCCAGCTATTGATTTTTCGTTTCTGAATCTTTGGCGCAGAAATATCTTCGTTACAATAATTAATACTCATTTGGGTAAAGTAAATAATATATAAACTTTTCTTCCATCTTCTTTAAAAACCATTTCATCAGCTAATTGGCGAATGATAAAAATTCCTCTTCCATGTTCACATTTAATATTTTCTGAAACGGTGGGATCAAATAAATCCGTATCACAGAATCCATCGCCTTCATCTTCAACTTCAATATGCATTTGATTGTCAAACAAATTCAATCTAATAAAAACTTTTTTTTCAAAATTCAATTTGTTGCCATGTAATATTGCATTGTTAACAGCTTCGCTGATACCCAAAAAAACATGATTAAAAGAATTCATGTTCAGCGAAAATTCATCATAAACTTCTTTTAAAAATTTTCTGACTTTATTTATATTTGTCAGTCGCGAAGATATAACCAATACCTTTTCCAAAACTAATTTTTAATCTGGTTTAAAAAGTTGTTGTATTTCTGATCATAAAAATTACGCAATTGGTAATTGCCTCTTTTTAACAACTCATTTTCATTTTTGGTTTTGTTCTTATACTCGAAATATCCTTCAGGGTTAGCTTTCTTTATATCTATGGCGGTTTTGGATTCACGTTTATCTTCAAAATCACGTTCAATTTCCGCCTTTTCTGCTTCCAGTAATTTCGATAAAATAAGGTTCTGCCGGTTAATCAATTCGCTGTTTATATTACGGTTAATCAAATCTTTTCGTGATTGCTCCAACAACTGATCGATTGCCTGTAACTGACCTTTAGCTTCCTTCCCAACCGATGTACCATTGAGCATTTCACGGATCAATTGTTGCATAATCTCCTGCTGTGCAATAGTTTGACCAATACTTTTACTTAATTTACCCATATTTCCGCTTTTCATCTGATCAATCATTTGTTGCAATTGCTCTTTGATCGAATTTTGACTCTCTTTAAGCATTCCCAAACTGGGTTTTGATCCTTTTCCTCCGGGTTTCTCACAATCTCCCTCACCGCTTGCTTCAGCCTCTTGTTGTTTCTTAATATTATCAAGCGCCTCACTTAAAAACAAGGCCAAATTATTGGCCGCGGTAATAACATATTGCTGGTACATTCGTGAACCCCCAATATTTCCTGATTCGAGATTATCAAACGAATATTCAACGTTATTTTCCAAAGCCAACAATTCCTTGTTTATAATTGAACTGATTTCAGGAGTTCGTTTAGACAATGTATAAAGAGAATCTTTAACAAATTCTATTTGTCGTTGCATATTCTTCTGCTTAATTTTCAGTTCGTTTATTAAAGGATTGTTATAATCAATTTTACCAAGGGTATTCAACAGGTTCTCCTGATCAAACGAAACCAAAATCAGATTATCCAGGATTTGTTTGATATCCTCAATATTGACTTTGTTTTCCTTCTTCTTATTGCTTTTCAGCATTTGATCCATCGAGAAAACCAACTCGTCCAAACTTTTAACATTCTCTCCTATCCTATCCGAAGCTCTTTTCCGGTTTTTCTTTTCTACTTCCTTTAATACTTCCTGATAATTTTCCTTAATATTTTTGAATTCATTGTCAAGATCAAATAAATTCATTGGCTTCTCAAGTGATTTATTAAACTCAAGCGCATCCTTATAATCTTTTTCAATCTCACTTAAATGATCTGAATTGTTCTTTTCAGTTTCACCAGATTCCGGTAAATTATCCTTGTTCTTTATTTCTTCCTGAATTGTTTTTTCTGAAACAGCCAGCTTTTTCAATTCAGCTAAAACTCTTTCGACTTTTTGTTCGACTTTTAATTTTTTCAGCAACTGCATATTTTTATCCAACTGTTTAGAAAGATCATCCAAACCTGAATTCATCTGTTTTGACAATTGATCAAATTTCTTCGGATCAAATTGTTTCGCCAGCTCATTGAATTCCTCAAACAGTTTTTTCAATTCATCACTAAAAACCTCGTTTAAGAGTTCATTAATTTGTTGCTGCTTTTTCAATATTTCTTCCTTGTCTTCCGAAAAGGAATTCAAAAAATTATTTGCATCCTTATTCTGCCTGGCAATCTGCTCCAATACATTTTCAAGTTCATTTTTCTTGTTCACAATATCTTTCACCGTCTGAAATTTATCCCAATCAGACATATTCGAGTTAATTTGTTTCATTTTAAAGCTTTCGAACTCCTGTTGAATCTCTTCAGTCAGCTTCGAACTCTTTTTCAATAACTGATCAATGGAGTTCATATCCGAATTTTCTTTTGAAACTATTTCCTGATAATCAGGAAAAGTAAAAGTGAAAGTCTCACTGATTGTACGTTTGAAATGGTTTATAAAATCGTTGTCAGACACCGAGAGGTAATATTTAAACGATTTTCCCCTATTTTTCACTGATTCAAAATCAAACGAATAATAAAAATTCTGATTCAAAAAATAAGGGGTAACAGGAATACTTATCAAACTATCTTTGCCGTCAATATTGATATTAAAAGCCAGTTGGTGAAATCCGTAATCGTCGATGATATTTCCTTTAAAATGAAATCTTCTGAAATCAAGTGTATCCTGCACCTGAACCACGGTAATTTCAGGAAATAAATCAGGAATAACCTGAACCTTATATCCAAGGCTGTTTTCATCTTTCAATCTTGAATTCTTTATTGAAATCCTGTATTCAGCATTATTAAAAAAAGTCTTCTTTACTTCAAAGCTATTCCCTACTTTTATTCCTGAAATTTTTGAACTGTCACTCAGAATAATTTCCAGACTGTCGGTATCCACAGTTTTGAATTTCCAGATAATGGTCGATCCGGAAGCAATCTTTAAATCTCCTATATTTTGAAGAGTTTCGCTATTCAAACCCGTATAGGATGGGGATTGAATATCGACAGTGAATTCAGATATAAAAGGTTTATTAAGAACAGTAATTTTATATTCCGCCGAAACATACCTTTTGTCAGTAAAATATATTAAAAATGAACTATTTACATTTTCAATGGTGTACTTAAACAACTCACTGTCTTTGGTCATTAAAAAATTATTGCCGCCAATATTTACATACATTGTCTCCGGAATTTCTTTTCCTTGACAGATCAATTGTAAATCAATAGATTCGCCCATTATCACTTCCAAATCAGTATTTTTAAGGTTGAAAGTAAAAGGAGCAGGTTTTTCAAATTTTTGCTGATACCTGATCAGTCGTACCGAACTCTCTTTGAACAAATCAGGAAAACTAATAAAAGTGGCAGCGAAAAAAAGAGAAACCCCCAAAAAAACAATAAAAACAACCTTTAAATCCTTTAATCGGATGGCATCAGAAAATGAAAATACTTTTAACTCATCAATTTTCTGATCAATACTTGCTTTAGTTAATTCACTGGAATAATTAGAATGCGATTCATTCGATAATTCAATGATGTTGATTAACCTATCTTTAATTTCAGGATATTTTTTACTTAAAAGCGCTGAAACATCGTAAAAAGACAATACTTTACCCAGCCCTAATAATTTTATGAAAGGTTTAACAATGAAATAGATAAAGACAAATAAAGTGAGTAAAAAAGTCAATACAACAATGCTTAATTTTATCTTAGGATCAAAATAACTAAAGTATTCAAGTAAGGCAATACTGCCCGAATAAACAATGAGAAGCAGGATAAAAAGCATTAAACCCCTTATCAACTGATAAAGATAAAACTTCCTGATATAGGAATTTAGCTTATCAACAAACTGTTTATAGTTTTTATCCATCAGTACAATTCATTCATTTATAACCAATTAAATTTTCAACTTTTAAACAGAAATTTCATTGTGATGTTTATAAGTTGAAGTAAAATATCAAAAACTTATGGCAAAGATATAGATTGATATTTGTATTAGATATTTTTACGGAAAAGACAAGAAAAATTAACAAAAACTAATTGCATCATGAATCAACAAATTTGAAGCTAATTTGAAACGTGTATTTATTAAAAGCCAGGTAAACTAACAAATGTTATTATCAAATCTATTTAATTAAATTTCATAACTTTAGACTGTTAACAACTCGTTTAAAAAATAAGATAACTACATGTATTTTTAAAAAGCAAGCAGTTCTGTAAAAAGATATCAAGGGTATTAACAGCACATATTCATATTCATTCTTTTTAGTTATATCTTTATAAAATATTATAATACTGAATTCAAAACTAAAGTTTTTTTGAAATAAATGAATTTTGAGGGTTACCTTTTGTTGTTTTTGGGAATTAACTAATATAGAAGATTAAGAAAAGATACTATGGGAGAGATTCTGAAAATACTATTGGTGGAGGATAATCTGTTAAATCAGCGCATTGTAATGTTTAGCTTAAAAAAATATAATCACGAAGTGACCATTGCCAACAACGGTTTGGAAGCAGTTGAAAAATTTAATGAAGCAGTATATGATGTTATTTTGATGGATATCATGATGCCTGTTATGGATGGATTAGAGGCAACTGTTAAAATCAGGGAAGTTGAAGAAATGAGTAATTCAGACAAAAGAACTCCAATCATTGCGCTTACCGCAAATACAATGGATAATGACCGCAATACCTGTTTATCTTATGGTATGGATGAATTTATGACCAAACCATTTGATATTGAAAAACTAAAGTTGATCTTCAGTAAATTGGAAATAACAAGCTGATATTATCCATTCTTAATTTTCAACCTCAAACTTTAATTGTTTACATTTGGCCTGATTAAAAGCTAAGAATGAACGAACATTTCGATTTCAGGGAAGAATCAGTTCCGGAATATGATAAAGATATTGACAAACAATTACGACCGCTTGAATTTGATGATTTTAGCGGTCAGAGCAAAATTGTTGAAAATCTGAAGATATTTGTAAAAGCCGCAAAAATGCGCGGTGAAGCTTTGGATCATGTTTTACTGCACGGCCCTCCGGGACTTGGAAAAACTACACTGTCAAATATTATTGCCAACGAATTGGGTGTTTCTATGAAGCTGACATCCGGTCCTGTTTTGGATAAACCCGGCGATTTGGCCGGCCTGTTAACCAATCTTGAACCCAATTCTGTTTTGTTTATTGACGAAATTCACCGTTTGAGCCCGATTGTTGAAGAATACCTGTATTCGGCAATGGAGGATTACAAGATTGATATCATGATTGACAAAGGACCCAGTGCACGGTCCATACAGATAGAATTAAACCCTTTTACTTTAATTGGTGCAACTACCCGCTCGGGTTTACTAACAAGTCCTCTGAGGGCTCGTTTTGGCATCAAAGCGCATCTTGAATACTACGACGTTGATATACTTACCAAAATTGTAAAAAGATCGGCTTTTATTCTTAATGTAAAAATGGATGAAAATGCTGCGGTTGCAATTGCATCCAGAAGTCGCGGAACACCCCGAATTGTAAACGCTTTGCTTCGACGTGTGCGCGATTTTGCACAGGTTAAGGGCAATGGTCAAATTGATCTCGATATTACTTTGTACGCTTTGGATGCACTGAACATCGATAAATATGGCTTGGATGAAATGGACAATAAAATTTTGACAACCATCATAGATAAATTCAAAGGCGGACCGGTTGGTTTATCAACGATAGCTACTGCGGTTGGTGAAGATACCGGAACCATTGAAGAAGTGTATGAACCTTTTCTTATTATGGAAGGCTTTTTAAAACGCACTCCCCGCGGAAGGGAAGTTACCGAGCTGGCATATAAACACCTTGGAAAAATACAGTACGGCGTACCTCCTACCCTTTTTTAAACGGCTTTATTTCAAATATTTTTGGGTACATCTTTCCTGTTACATACATCTTTTTGGTAACCGGATCAATGGCAATTCCGTTCAAAACATCAACCTGTTTATTTGGGTTTGAATTCATGAGAAGTATTCCATCCAGATCAATTTTTGAAAGTATTTTGCCTGATTTGGGATCAATTTTCACTATCAGATTGGTTGTCCACACATTGGCATAAATAAAACCATCCGAATATTCTAGTTCGTTCAGATATAAAACAGGGTTTTTATCATCATAAACCTGAATTTTTTTCACTGTTTTTAAAGTAGTTGGATCGATGTAAGTAAGTATATTGGTTCCATCGCTCATAATAAGGTACTTTTCATCGTTGGTCATTCCCCAGCCTTCGGTTGAAGCAAATTTGAAACTGTCAACCAGGTTCATTGTTTCAAGTTCGTAAACAAACCCGATTTTGGTTTTATAGGTGAGCTGAAAAATTTTGTTGTTTAAAATAGTAATTCCTTCTCCGAAATAATGATCTGCAAGTTTTACTGATTGCAATATTTTGCCTGTTTTTAGGTTGGTTTTATAGATGGCTGATTTACCGTTTTCACCTGTACTTTCGTATAAAAATCCATTGTGAATTTCGAGCCCTTCGGTAAAAAATGTTTCGTTGTGTGGTAAGGTTTGAACCAGCTCATAACCATATTTTTCGGGCACAATGTCCGATAAAACCTCAAAAGTTTTAAAATAAATACCTTCAACTCCATCAGTTTTTTTTGCAACCGCTCTTACAGTATGTTTTCCAATGTTTTCAAATTTTTTGATTGAATAAGCAAATTCAGTTTTATCGCTTGATGTGACCAAAACTGAATCAATAAAAATTTTTGTTTCTTTAAGTTCACCATCTTTAATTTTAACCGATATACCAATATTAATATCATCGCCAAAAGCAATTTTTCTATTAACCGACTCTACATTTATCCTGACCGCAGGTTTTCTTGAGCGGTTCGATATATTTGAACATGAAAAAGAACTGATAAAAAGGGATAACACCATAAAAGTGATAAATAGTCTGAAGTTCATTCCGGTAATTTTAAAAAAAAAACAGGTTTCAAAGATAAAAGAAAATAAGGGTGTACGACAAAATTCACTTTTTTGATTTTAATCAACTTTCAATATAAAAAGGCTTTTCCCTTTCCGTCCGAAAACAGGCAAATTCTCTTATGGATGATTTCCCAAGGACGGATTTCGCGTTCTTCATTGTCAACGCTACTAAGGTTAAATAGCAGAATATAAGGTTTTTATCATTTTGATTTTTGAAACCTTATTTTCACCGGGCAACCTTAGTAGCAAAGGAAAACCAAGAAAACCCAACCTTATTATATCATTTTAAAATTGAGTCCTCTCTGACAACCCTATTTATCTCAAGCTAATGAGAATTGGGTATTTTCGGAACTTGACAGGTTGTTTTGCAATATTGCCGTTAATAATGATTTAATCGCAAAATAGAGGACAGAAAGTAATGATTTGATCGC
>JBBRXN010000032.1:0-54297 GCA_038248385.1 Bacteroidales bacterium | reverse complement strand
GTCAGTGCTGTTTTTATGAAGTTGTTCAAGTGCTTCAATCTCTTCTGTTTTCAGTATTATATATCTCATAATGAGATAAATGTACACATATTAAAGCATATATACAACAAAATACGACATTATATTATTCCTATTACTTAAACTGGTTGATTGTAATTTTCTTTACCGATTTAATCCGGCGACTTAAATAGTTTCGATTTAGTCCGGTCGCATTTATAAATTCTTTTACTCCAAAATTTTCCTTGCTCAAGTTGTCAAAGATAATTTTGGATAAATTTTCTATAAATTCGTTATCTCCTGCCAGATAAAGATTCATATCATAACGTTTTTACGTTAACCAATTTACGAATAATTATCTGAATTTTAACAGCATATGAAAAATAATATTCAATAAAGCAGCAAACAAGATTAAGAAATGAAGAGGATGATGTAAAATAGTTTATAAGCCCGAGGTTTCAGTCCAATTTGTGTTTAAGTGGTTCAATGAATTGAATTGTGCTACCTTTCGACTCGTTCCGCAACTCATTAAGCGCCACTGTGGTATTCGGTCTCCCGTCTCCGGACTTCTAACTAAAACTTCCTTGCCCGATCCATTTCCCTTACATCGTCTTTCAGTTTCAGGGTTTCGCGTTTGTCGTAGGTTTTCTTTCCTTTAGCCAGTGAAATTTCCAGTTTGGCTAATCCGCGGTCGTTGATGAAAAGTTTGAGTGGAACAATAGTGATACCACCTTCCTTCGCTTTTTTCTGAATTTTGGCCAGTTCTTTTTTATGCAAAAGCAATTTGCGGTCGCGTTTGGCAATGTGGTTGTTGCAGGTTCCCAATTCGTATTCAGAAATATGCATATTCTTGACATACAGTTGAGTGCCAACAAAAGAACAATACGAATCAATCAATCCTGCTTTTCCTCCACGAATTGATTTTATCTCAGTTCCGGCCAATTGTATGCCTGCAAAAAAGTTTTCGATGATCTCGTAATCGAAGAAAGCTTTTTTGTTTTTAATGCTTATATTTTGTGGTTTGTGTACCATGGCTAACTATTTTAACTGAGCAATTTCCTTTTTCAGTAATTTGGAATATTGTGAATACATGAAATCGAAGAACGGTTTTTCACTCTCTTTTTTTCTTGAAGCTTCAAGCGCATTAATGTACCGGATGCGGTCTTGCTGAAATACAATTGAAAGTGGTAATCCAAAAAATGCCTGAATAAAGTTCATCAGCAACCGGGAAGTACGCCCGTTTCCATCGCCAAAAGGATGAATACTCACCAACTTAAAATGAACCTGAAAAGCAAGATTGCATTTTTCTTCAAAAGTATGGACAGTCTTCAGTTTTTCGTTGGCTTCCGTACAAAGTTGGGATACCAATTCAGGTACCTTTTTGTAATCCGGGAAAGTTCGTGTTCCGGCTCTTACCGTTCCAAGGCGGAATTCGCCTCTGGCAATATTGTAATTTCCCAAAACTGTATTTATAACGCCACCTGTATTTTTCATCACAAAAGCATTCATCTCCCGGATGAATTCCGGACTCATATTTTGTTTTTTTTCGGCTTCTTCCACTACAAACTGTAATGCATGAAAATGATCAACCACCATTAAATGATGATCAAACGGCTTATTGGTTGCCGGCTTGCCGTATTCAAGCAAATTAACAACCTGCGATTCGGTCAGCGTGCTTCCTTCAATGCTGGTTGAATGATGCGTGATGGCATAATACGAGTACTTGCCAAAGTCAATCATTCCTTTCGAGCAGAGCTGGAAATCGGTTACCAATGATTCTATTTTTTCGATGTTCACGGCTTACATGAATAAAATTCGGTTTCAAAATTAACAATTTAAAACTGTATTTTTGAATCTCTAAAAATTCAGGAGTTATGCACAACAAAAAATATAATCTTATTACCATCCTTGGGCCTACAGCCTCAGGAAAAACGGCAGTTGCGGCAAAAATTGCTTCCATTCTTAACGGAGAAGTTATTTCGGCCGACTCGCGTCAGGTTTATAGGGGTATGGACCTCGGAACCGGTAAAGATTACGCGGATTATATTGTGGATGGGAAACCGGTACCCTATCACCTCATCGACATTGTTGACGCGGGTTACGAATACAATGTGTATGAATATCAGAAAGATTTTTTAAAGGTTTTTGCTGAAATTACTGAACGCGGAAAACTTCCGGTTATGTGTGGTGGCAGCGGTTTGTACCTCGAAGCCATTCTGAAAAATTACAAGCTGATCCAGGTTCCGGTAAACGAAAAGCTTCGGGATGAACTAGATGACAAATTATTATGGGAATTGACCGCAATATTAAGAACCTACAAAAACTATCTACACAATCAAACCGATACCGAAAGTTCGAAACGTGCCATTCGTGCCATCGAGATTGAAGAATATTACCTCACTCATCCTGAAATTGACACAGGAATGCCTAACATTAACAGTTTGGTGGTAGGTGTCAAATACGAGAGGGAATCGCGCCGTAAACGCATTACCAGCCGGTTGAAACAGCGGTTAAAAGAAGGAATGCTCGATGAAGTTCAACGATTGCTCGACAGTGGATTGACTCCTGAACAACTGACTTATTACGGACTTGAATACAAATATATGACACAGCATTTAACCGGTCAGCTTACTTACCAGCAAATGTTTGATAGTTTGAATGTAGCCATTCATCAGTTCGCCAAACGCCAGATGACCTGGTTCCGAAAAATGGAAAAACAGGGCATTGAGATTCATTGGCTGGATGGCTATATGCCTTTGGATGAAAAAATTGAACGAATACTGGGATGGTATTGTGATAAATAAATTATGATTACCATTAAAAACAATTGCTATGGAAACCATGAAGATCATACATCCGGGAGAGATATTAAATGAGGAATTGTTTAATTGTAAATATAGTTGCATTGTTAGTCAACCTAATCCAAAAACCATCCAGCCATTTAACCTTTCAATCATTTATCCCGATTTCTCCAAACAATCCTTATCACACATAAATCAGCGCCATCCGATTGGCGAACCAGGCAATTCAGGTATTCGTTTTCAGCAGTTTGAGTACGAGTGACTGCAATTAAATCACCATCCAGACCTTCTTTCAGATAATTTACTTCCAGTTCTGCGGGTTCATGGTTATTCAGAAAATCAATGCCAAAATCATCGAGTACCCGTTCCAAGTATTTTACGCTGTTGAAATGCTTGTTGATGTCGAGTTCGCTGAACAATACCGGATAAAAATCCATCTTTTCAGGATGAATGCCAGGTTTGATACGTTTTGGACTGCGACATGCATTGGATTCTATTCGTGCTGGGAACGTTGTTTTGTAATCCCTTAGTAAGAATATTTTATGGGTTGCCATATCCAGAATCAGCCAGGCAGTGCTGGCACGGAAAAGTACTTCCTTCAATTCGTTTTCAACAATGTATTCGCGGTAAGCATATATTCCATCCGTTCCGGCAGACCAGGTACTTAATGAAATTTTATCTTGCCACGCAGGATATTTTTCGACCTGAAAATACATGCGTGAAAGTACCCAAAATAGGTTATTGCTTTTTAAACTATCATATCCCCAATCCATTACCTGAGCATGCTCCCAAGCTGCTTCGATCAGAATATTAAAAAGCGAAGAAATCGAAGCTTGACCGTACTGATTGGTATGGTAAGACTTTATTGATAGTTGTTCCTGGTATTTTTCCATATAATTCAGCCTATTTTAAACCTTTGTGTAAAAGTATTGTTGAGTTTTGAATTACCAATCGATTTAACGACTTTTGCACAAATTTTTAAGAATAGATGAAAAAAATTATCATAAAAACGCCGGAACAGGTTGAAGGAATCAGAAAAAGCAGCAAACTGGCAGGTCAGACGCTCGAATATATTACTGAGTTTGTGAAAGAAGGTGTTTCAACTGAATATTTAGATGAGAAAATTGAAGCGTTTATCCGCCAGAATGGTGCAATTCCGGCCACACTTGGCTACAGCGGATTCCCGAAATCATGCTGTATCTCACTGAACGAAGTTGTTTGCCATGGAATTCCGTCTGAAAATACAATTCTGAAAAATGGCGATATCCTTAATATTGATGTCACCACCATTCTGAACGGTTATTTTGGCGATACCAGTAGAATGTTTGTTATCGGAGAAGTTTCACAAGAAGCTCTCGATTTGATTGAGGTGACCAAACATAGCCTTGATTTGGGTATTCAGCAGGTAAAACCAGGAAATCAGTTTGGCAACATTGGTTTTGCAATCAGCAAATATGTCAAGTCAAAAGGATTCAGTGTGGTCTATGAGTATTGTGGACATGGCGTTGGCATTGAATTCCACGAAGAACCGCAGGTTGATCATACATCACGCCGAAATACCGGACCGTTTATGCAACCGGGAATGACTTTCACCATCGAACCAATGATCAACCAGGGCAGACCTGGAACAATTGTCGATAAAAGTGACAATTGGACTGCCAGATCAATTGACAAAAAACTTTCTGCCCAATTTGAACATACCATTCTGGTCACCGAAACTGGCTTTGAAGTGCTGACTGATGTAGTTGGTGAATACTAAATCAGATTCAATTTTTATTAACAAAATGTGCTTTAATGTAGTTGATTTACTTTCCATTTCTGAGTTCATTTCCTATCTTTGAGAAATTTTTGCACAAAATCGAATTGTTCTGAAGTAAACGTGATGGGGAAAGTCTGGAATATTAAAAAAGAGGGCGATATAAATATCATTAAACATTTGTCGGCAGCGTTAAATGTTAATATGGTTATTGCCAATCTTTTGGCACAAAGAGGAATCACAACTTATGCCGAGGCTCAAACCTTCTTCAGGCCAAAATTAACCGATCTCCACGATCCGTTCCTGATGAAGGACATGGACAAAGCAGTGGAACGACTTGAACGGGCCATCAATAATCAGGAAAAAGTACTGATTTACGGTGATTATGATGTTGACGGTACTACTTCGGTGGCCATGATGTACCAGTTTCTTCGCACCAGAATACAAAATCTCGATTATTATATTCCTGATCGCTACTCTGAAGGATACGGAATTTCAAAAACCAGCATTCTTTATGCTGCCGAACAAAAAATCACATTGGTTATTGTGCTCGATTGCGGGATCAAGGCGGTTGAAAAAATCAAAATGGCCAAAGATCTTGGGATCGATTTTATTATCTGTGATCATCATAATCCCGATGATATCATCCCTGATGCTGTAGCAGTACTCGATCCGAAACGTCCGGATTGCAGCTATCCCTATAAAGAGCTTTCTGGCTGCGGTGTAGGATTTAAACTCCTTCAGGCTTATTCGAAAATGAACGATGTACCGTTTGCTGAACTTAGCGAATTGCTTGATTTGCTGGTGGTCAGTATTGCTTCCGACATTGTTCCGGTAACTGGTGAAAACAGGGTGATGGCCTATTACGGATTAAAAAAACTGAATACTTCTCCGAGCATCGGGCTGAAAACAATCATGAAATATTCGGGTTTTAATTCCGAAGAAATATCAATCAGCGATGTGGTTTTCAAAATCGGACCACGACTGAATGCATCTGGCCGGATCGAACACGGTAAAAAATCGGTCGCCATATTGACTGCCACCAATGAAAGGGAAGCGAATTTGTTGGGCGACGAAATAAATTCGTACAACGAAATCAGAAAAACACTCGACCGTGACATTACCCAGGAAGCGCTTGCAATGATAGAACGTACTCCTGATCACGAGTCAAAAAATGCCACGGTACTTTATAACCGCGACTGGCACAAAGGTGTTGTAGGGATTGTGGCTTCACGCCTGACCGAACATTTTTATCGTCCGACAGTGGTATTGACCGAATCGAATGGATTGGCAACAGGATCGGCACGCTCAGTCCGTGATTTCGATTTGTATGAAGCGATCGGACTTTGCAGCGATTTGCTTGAATCGTACGGGGGGCACATGTACGCCGCAGGGTTGACCATGAAAATCGAAAATATCTACGAATTCTCACGTCGTTTCGAGGATATTGTTACCCGGCTGATTACCGATAAGCAACAAACCGAATCTATTGAGGCGGAAGCCAAAATTTTACTCTCGGACATTACTCCAAAATTTTACCGTTTGCTGAAACAGTTCGCACCATTTGGACCTCACAACATGGTTCCGGTTTTTATTACTGAAAATGTACTCGACAGCGGTACAAGCCGGGCTGTTGGGAAAAATCAGGAACATTTAAAACTGGATTTGATTGAACCAACCAGTAATTCGTCCCAATTTTCAGGAATTGCCTTTAACCAGGCTCACCACTTCGAAGCCATTAGTCAGGGATTACCTTTCGATATTTGTTATTCAATTGCTGAAAATGATTTCAGGGGAAAAACAAGCCTACAGTTATATATCAGGGATATTCAGGCAAAGGTGTATTAAGAGAGTAATGATTTCAATTCTGAAGTGTATCTTTGTTGAAAAATTGAAATTATGCAGACAATACGACTTAGAGTAAAGGATAATATATTTAAACATTTAATGTGGTTTCTCAGCCGCTTTAATAAGGAAGAAATTCAAGTAATCAGAGAAGATGATGAATTTATTTCAATTCAGAAATATTTAACGGATGAACTTGAGAAAATTGAAAATGGAACTGCTGAGTTTATAAGCATTGAACAATTGGACAATGAATTAGAAACCACCATCAAACATCATGAGGCTTAAAATTTTAACATCATTCAAAAATAAACTGAATGATCAGGTTGAATTTATTGCCAAAGTCAAGCCTACCGCTGCACGTAAATTTAAATCAGAATTAATTCGCAGGATTAAAGAGGTTTCTCAAATGCCATATATAAACAGAAAATCAATATTTTTTGACAGAGAAGATATTCGGGAAATTATTTATAAAGGATACATTATTGTATATAAAATCAATGAAAGGGAGCAGACAATTGAAGTATTTGGTTTGACCAAATATGAAGAAAATCCTTTCAAATAGATTTTAATTTTAATTCAGTTTTTCATAAGCTAAATTTTCTTTTACCAAAAGTTGTTTCAGGTTTCTTTCCAACTCTATTCTTGAAATATCTTTTCCGATAAAAACAAGTTTGCTGAAACGTGCTTCGTCTTTCCATTCCTTGCCTACTTCAAACATGTACGAACCGCGTACAGCATGAAAGATAAACTGATCGGCAGTGTTTTCAAAACTAACAATGCCTTTTACCCTGAAAATCGTTTCCTTATTGAAATACAGGAAATTCTGCATCCACAATCCAAATTTGTTCACATCGAAATTCCCAGTAAATGAAAACCCTTCCGAAGTAATATCGTGACGATTTCTACTGGCGGGTTTACCCGGGTTCATTATCATTTTGGTTTTTTTCTGCTCCGTTGGTTTTGAAACATTCAGCGCACAAAAGGAAAGTGTTGAATTTTCAATTGCTTCACGCGAATAGGAATTGGTATTCAGTACTTCAACCGTATCAATATTGGCAAACGAAGTTGGAAAAATCCTGGCCATTGGGCTAATTTCAGCAATTGTATTAAGTAAGCTTCTTGCATAATCCGGCTGAACGCGGTCAGTTTTGTTCAACAATATCAAATCGGCCAAAGCAAGCTGTTTTCGCACTTCCAATTGTTCATCCATCAAATCTTCCATATTCACAGCATCGGCCACGCAAACTACGCTATCAATCCGAAACCTGGTTTGAATGGTTTCACCTGAAACAAAAGCGTCGATGATTGATGAAGGATCTGCAATGCCTGTGGTTTCAATCAATAAATGATCGAATTCATAAGTGCTTCCAAGTAGATTTTCGAGTGTGAACAGAAAATCCTCGCCAAGCGAACAACAAATACAACCATTGTTTAATTCAAAAATGGCATCAGGAGCGGTGGCAATCAATCCTCCGTCGATTCCGGTTTCGCCAAATTCATTTTCAATAATGGCAAATTTTTTATCCGGATGTTTGTTGATCAGTTTGTTAAGTAAACTTGTTTTGCCTGCGCCCAGAAATCCGGTGATAATTGTGACCGGAATACGTTCTTCTTTCATGTTATTTGTTTATTGCAATTGAAACGTGCGTGCAAATAAAATTAGATCAATTGACTAATCTGATCAATAACAAGAACTCCTGTCGATTCAAGGATTTCTTTTGATTGATGGCCATTGGCGATCAACACACACCGGCACCCCAATTCGCTGGCGACTTCAAAATCATGAACAGTATCGCCAATCAAAACCAACTCGCTTGCATTCAGTTTTAATTTTGATATCAGTAGTTTCCCATTCTCCAATTTTGATGCTGCAAAATGGTTGTCCAATCCTGAAACATGTTCAAAAAAATGGCTGATCAGTTGTTGTTCAAGGCAAAGTTCCAAAGCATCCTGTTTCATAGCCGACAAAATATATTGACGGGTACCGATTGATTGGAAATATTTTAGTATGGTAATTGAATTTTCGTGAAGGGTGCAAGTGTTTACCCGGCCATTGTATAGGTCAATGAATTCACGGGCAGGTATTTCGAAAGATTCTGCAATAAAATCGAATCCTATTTTCTGGTAGTAATCTTTTACGGGAAATGAAAAGACATCCTTGTAATCAGTCACCGATAATTGTTGAAGGTCTCTTTTCAACAGCATTTCATTGATTGTTTGAACGCACAATTCGGTGTCGTTCAGCAAGGTTCCATTCCAATCCCAAATAATGCCGCCAACTTTATCAAACATTACCTGCTTCATTCAGTGATTTACGCTGATTCAGCAAAGGATTCACATACATCTGCAAAAACATGGAACGAATCATTTCAGTATCTCCTGAAATTTCTGTTAACGCTTTTTCGAGTAGGCCACAGAATTTGTCGTATTGAACTTTGGTATAATGGCTGGTGTTTTCGGTTGTGTTATTCAGCAAGTCTTCAGCAATGTAATTGTTGGGCCACAGCCTGAAATTGCAGTATATCTGCTGATCAATGTGGTCTGCAAGTTTTTCAATCTGTTCACCAACAGTCGTCTCTTCGGAAAACAAATCAATTTCATGGGTAAGTGGTTTTCCGAAAGCAAAATGAACACGTCCTTTGGGATTCACCAGTCCGTGACCCATACTTCGCAAATCATCTTCCTGTGTTTTTTCGAACCCTTCGGTTTTCTTTCTGTACAGCTCGTCCACCTTCGAAACACCACAAGGTTCTATTTCATACGAAATTGAAAGCGGAACAATCTGCAACTCCTTAAACCCATCGGCAAATTCATTCCGGTTACTAAAATTAAGCATTTTAAGTAATGCGAGTTGAGTTTTATCGTTTCCGTCCTTGGTACGTCCTTCCTTTTGGGCAATCCACACCGAGCTGTTTTTTTTGGTGATATTTCTCCTGATGTATTCCGAAAGTTTCTTTGAAGCCATTAACATTTCTCTGGCTGGAAGGTCGCGTTGAACAACAAAGGCACGGTTAAGTTTAACCGAATATTCGATCCATTTTCCTATCAGTAAATTATTCCCGATCGCAATTTCGGTGGTATTCATACCTTCAAGCACAATCAGGTAATTCAGGATCGCCGAATCGAGAATGATATCCCGGTGGTTCGAAATAAATAGGTAGCTTTTGTGTTTATCCAGATTTTCAAGTCCGCTTGAAGTTAGGCCATCTGTTGATGGTTTAAGAATCAAATCGTTAATCAGCTGATAGACAAATTTATATTGCAGATCTTTTATTGTATGAATCTGTGTGAGCATCGATATGGCGCGCTCAATTTTGGCGGGTTCCTTAAAAATAAACTCTAAAATGTGCTGGAAATACGCGTCCTGTAGGAGCAGTTGAATATGTTTGTCAACCTCCGAATCGTTGAATGGCCGAATATCGTCGAAGTTAATTTTTGGAATCATACGCAATTTTTTTTTGAAGCGCAAATATAACAAATGAGAGCGAACAAGAGGAACAAATACTCAATTTTTTCAGAACTGATACCTGAGCTGAACTTTCAACTCCGATTTCGTGGCCAAATCTGCAGGCTCTTCAGTTCCGCTTTGAGGAAACTTGTGCGTGGCAGCAAATTTAATCCAAATTGTCCATTTCTCACTCAGGGTTTGCCTGAAATTCAGATAGGTACGTATTCCTTTCCCATAGAGTGCAGGAATTGAAAAAGCGTACAGCAAATCGTTTTCATAAGCATACAATCTTGAATTGTACCCGTCTGTTTCAAAATATGCCAAACGGCCATTCATCGAAAAACGTTTTCCTACAGGTTTATAAATCACATCCTGATAAACCAGAATTCCCTTTTCATCAGTCAATTTCGAGTAGAGAGATCCTTCAATCCTGCTTTTCATACTGAAGTTTTCACTTATTTCACGAGCGAAATTCAGCCTCAAACGGTTAATCCGCTGTGGCTGGTTGTATCTAAAGTTGCCGGAAGTTACTTTTTGTTCTTTTTCTTCCTGAAAGAAACGCAGATAAATTTCTGTCTTTTTTGACGGGGTGAATGTTACCTGTGTAAATAATTCACTGCCTCTTGAAGGAGCGGCTGTCGTATATTTAATCCATCGGTGTTCAAAAAAATCGACATAGCTGCGAAAAGTCCATCGCGCTGCCGGAAAGAATTTGAATCCGAGATACAATGCATGTTCGTCATTTGTTCGCGATGATTCGGTGAACGCGTTCGAGAAAAAGCTGAAATAAGTTCTGTTGATATTTCGGTAAACAGCCGTAAACTCAGCGTTCGAAGCCGGTTTCAGCATGATTCCGGTCAGTAGGGCTTTCCCCTGGTTTGCACTTACGGCTGCTTCGCCAAAGATAAATACATTCCTTACCGAACCTTTCCAGTCAATTCCTGCAACAAAATTCTGTTTTCCTTCCCATAAAAATTGATTACTCGGTTCGTCAGTTCGGTTCATTTCAGCATTAAAACGGGTTAAAACAGTGGTGCAGCCAATCGACCAGCGCTGAAAGGAAAAACTGGTATATCCACCGGCAACCATTTGGTTCAATGCATCTTTGCCGGTTATTTCTGAACCTGTCCGGTGATATCCGCTGGTTTGAAAAGCCCCGAAATAGGGTTTCCCTTCAACTGTATCAACATTTGCATCCAATGAACGGAATGAAATAAAGGGCATAAAGGTAAATTGTTTGAACTTCAATAGACTGCCGATTCCGCGGAAGAACTGGTTTTCGTCTGTTGACGAGCTGGATCGGATTCCTTGTCCGGAGCGGAATATTTGGGTAGTTTCTGAAGATTTTCCCATCGAAAATCCTTGCCAGGCGACCAATCCCTGCCCAAAGCTGACATGGTAGTCACCCACAAATACTCTTTGCCCTGCCTGTCCAATCCTGAAATTCCCGTATCCGCCGGAATAATCAAAACCGTACTGGTTAGAGCCGGCAAAAAAAGCTTCTCCCGGATCTTTTTCAGCTACTATTCCATATTCCAAATTGGCGGAGGAGTGTTTAAACCTTAAATAATACCGTTCCATCGATCCTTCGTATTTTGGATTTCGAACGCCGCCTTCCACAGCTGAAAAAGCTCTTGTTGAGCGCAGAAATACATCATTATTTGATTTTTTGCTTTTATGTTCGGGGGATTGAATTTCAAAGCTGATAAATGGTTCCAGTTTGCTTAACAGCTCAGGATTAAAACCTTCTATGGCGGCCATTTCAAACAAACTGTAAATTTGTCCCGTTTTGATCCTGAATTCGATTAAATCTTCAATTTGAATATCGGAAAGGAAGTGTAACCTCAGAAATTCCTCTTTTGTGGCTGAATTTACTGCCAACGGATGTTGACCGAAATAAGCCAGATCGTCCATTATTTCCTGAAAATCAGTATTTTCATCAGGTTCCGAACCGAGCGATTCCATTAAATCCTCGAGTGTTTGCTGCACAACCTGATTCTGCGCCCCGGCGGAGACGACAAAAAATAGCAATATGATCTGACAAACAATTTTTTTCATCAGAATTGGTATTGAAATGAAACAGATGGAGAATTTCCGAGGTATTGATTGTAGGCCACAGCCAAATCTATCTTCAGCATTTTTACCGCGAAGCCCATTCCTGCCGTTAATTGATAAGGTTTGCCCGAAATTCCGGTACGTATAAAAAGCTTGTTCAGTATATCATATTCCAATCCTGTTTTAACATTCAGCGGAAATAAAAGGTCTTTTTCAATCTCAGTTACCAAACCGAAAGACTCAGAAAGCTGAATGTGACCGCCAATATTGAAGCGCGTCGGGTATGAATATTGACCTGAAAATGTTTTTATACTTGTTTTATAGGGATTCAAAGCATGGATTCCCAATAAAAGCCGGTCGCTCAACTTATACTGAATCCCAAGTTCCAGTCCGGATGAACCGGATGATCGGTTTTCTTCTGCCAGAAAAAGGCGATAGTAGTTGAACTGAATCCCAAAATGAAGCCGTGGATTCAAACTTCGTGCAAAAGCAATCCCATACTTCTCTTGCCTGAAAGTGGTTTTCCCGAACTGATAAACGGAGAATGCAAAAACTGATGATTGAAAGGGAAAGATAAAAAGACCAGAACTTGTGGATAGTTCTTTAACCAGAAACCTGTTTTGAAAACTTCCGCCGATGGTCGGACGATCGATCCCGGCCAGTCCGGCCTGATTGCCAAAAATAGACCAACAATCGGCCAGACATGTTGATACACCTGCCAAAGATTGAGTTCTTGAGCCGGGAAGAAAAACTTCCTGCGATTTCGAAACATGCGCTGAAAGTACAATAATTATGAATATTGAAAAAGATAGTAACAATTTCATAACCTGAATGAAAAAGAAGTTCCTGAAAGATTTTCAGGAACCCTGTCTTTGCATACAAGTTACAACTATTTTGTTAATAAGTCAAGCCTAATTGGTCTTAAACTTAAATTTTATTTCAGAAAGATCCTGATTTGCTTTTTCAATTTTTGTTTTCAGGTTTTCTTTGTATGTATCGAGTTTGATTGCAAGTTGTTGGTCTCCGAGTGCCATCATCTTTATAGCCAGAATTCCGGCATTCTGAGCTCCGTCAATAGCTACTGTTGCGACCGGAATTCCGGGAGGCATCTGTACAATTGCGAGTAACGAATCCAATCCGCTTAATGAAGCATTGATTGGAACTCCAATGACCGGCAAGGTGGTCATCGCTGCAATTACGCCCGGCAAATGGGCAGCCATTCCGGCAGCTGCAATAATCACCTGAATACCGCGCGCTTTGGCTCCTTTTGCAAATATTTCAACAGCTTCAGGAGTTCTGTGGGCTGATAAAGCATTGATCTCGAAAGGTACTTCGAATTCGTCAAGCACTTTTGCCGCTGCTTCCATTACACTAAAATCGGAGGTGCTTCCCATAATAATACTTACTCTTGGTTCCATCTTTTCAGAATTTAATTTTTCCAATATAAATTAGTTTCGTTACTTTGTCGCTATATTTTCAGGCCAAAAATAAGCCAAAAATCATAAAAAGAATTTCACCACTACTGAATATTTCAATTAAAGGGTAATGAAAAACGTAACTATTCTTGATAAAGACTTTGAGCTTTTTATTCCTTACGAAAGGATCCGATCAATCGTAGAAGAAATGGCTGAAAAGATGAACAACGATTTAAAAGACAAAAATCCTTTGTTTATCTGCATTCTGAACGGATCATTCATGTTTGCAGCCGAAATATTTAAACGTATTTCATTGCTCGATGCTGAAATTTCGTTTATTAAACTGGCATCTTATTCAGGAACCAGTACCACCGGATCAGTAAAAGAACTGATTGGACTCAATGAAGATCTGACTGGCCGCTATGTTGTTGTTTTGGAAGATATTGTTGATTCCGGAATTACCATCGCCAAAACCATCGAACAAATCAAAAGTAAGAACCCGTTGGAAATAAAAATTGCTACACTGCTATTGAAACCTGATGCCCTTCAGGTAAAAGTACAGCTCGACTATATAGGGATTGAAATCCCAAATGATTTTATTGTTGGTTACGGACTGGATTACGATGGCAGAGGGCGCAATTTAATTGACATTTATAAAGTAATCGAAAAATAAATCCAATTCAGATGTTAAACATTGTACTGTTCGGCGCTCCTGGTGCAGGAAAAGGCACACAGGCAGATTTTTTGATTGAAAAATATAATCTAATCCATCTTTCGACAGGCGATCTGTTGCGTAGTGAGATTGCTGCAAAAACAGAACTTGGAATGGAAGCAAAAAGCCTAATAGACAAAGGTTTTCTGGCTTCCGATTCGATTGTAATCAGTATGATCAAATCAAAATTACAGGAAAACGAGAATGCCAACGGTTATATTTTTGATGGCTTCCCTCGTACTGTTGAACAGGCCCGTGCACTTGACTCTCTGTTGGGAGAAATGGGCTCTTCAGTTTCAGGAATGCTCTGTCTCCTTGTTGATAAGGAAGAATTGATCAATCGCATATTAAGCCGTGGAAAAACGTCAGGGCGCCCTGATGATCAGGATGTTGATATAATAAGAACCAGAATTAAAGTATATCATGAAAAAACTGAGCCTTTGAGGGGTTATTATTCGGCTCAAAATAAATACTTCAAAATTAAGGGCATGGGTTCGGTCGAAGAAATTGCACAACGCTTGTTCAAAACGGTAGAATCACTTTAAGATTCTGATAATTAATATAAAAGACGGGTGGTTTTTATAACCATTCGTCTTTTATTTTGCTATTTTTGCGCCCTCAAAAAAATAAGAATGGCAGATACAAATTTTGTAGATTACGTTAAGATATTTTGCAAATCGGGTAACGGCGGCCCCGGATCAACTCATCTAAGAAGAGAAAAGTCGGAACCCAAAGGTGGGCCTGACGGAGGAGATGGAGGACGCGGCGGACACATCATCCTGCGTGGAAATTCACAGATGTGGACATTGCTTCACCTGAAATACCGCAAGCATGTTTTTGCCGGTCATGGCGGATCGGGAGGAAAACAATGCAGCTCCGGTGCCGATGGGGAAGATGTTATCCTTGATGTTCCATTGGGAACGCTGGCCAAAGATGCCGAAACCGGTGAATTCCTCTTCGAAATAACACAGGAAGGTGAAACTCACATTCTGGTTCAGGGCGGACGCGGCGGTTTGGGAAATACACATTTTAAATCACCTACACAGCAAACACCTCGGTTTGCGCAGCCCGGCGAAGAACTGATTGAAGGTTATTATACCCTGGAGTTGAAAATTTTAGCCGATGTTGGATTAGTCGGATTTCCAAGTGCCGGAAAATCGACACTTCTTTCGGTTGTTTCGGCGGCGAAACCAAAAATCGCTGATTATCCGTTTACAACGCTGGTTCCCAATCTGGGTATCGTAAGTTATCGAGATAATCAATCGTTTGTAATGGCTGATATTCCCGGAATTATTGAAGGAGCGTCTGAAGGGAAAGGCCTTGGACTTCGCTTTTTACGACATATCGAACGCAATTCCATGCTTTTATTCATGGTCCCGGCTGATGCAACAGATTACCGAAAGGAATATTTCATCCTGATGAATGAACTGGAAAAATACAATCCTGAATTGCTTGACAAAGAGCGTTTTCTGGTGATTAGCAAGAGTGATTTCCTAGACGAAGAATTAAAAACTGAAATTGCAGAAGTATTGAAAGATATTCCACATTTGTTTATTTCATCCATAACCGGAGAAGGAATTCTAAGCCTGAAAGATAAAATCTGGCAGATTCTGAATAAGTAGATTTTCTCCATGGAAAATGAAATCACTGCCCGATATGAGGCTTTAGCGCAACATTATCAGCAGGAACTTGAGAAGAAGAAACTGCAGCTTCGAATTATTTCCTGGCTACGTTTTGCGTTTTTTATTTCCGTCATTCCGGTTATTATTTATCTGGTACCTGTCAGTCAGTTAATAGGGTGGTTTGCTGTATTTGCTTGTCTTTCAGCTTTTCTTTGGTTGGTTTACCAATCAGTAAAAATTGAAAGACTGGTGAAATATTACCAAAATCTGGTGGTAATAAATACGAACGAAATCAGGGGAATCAATCGCGATTTCAGTCAGTTTGATCCGGGAACTGAATATATTCATCCTGAACACGACTTTTCTTATGACCTTGATTTATTTGGTGAGAATTCGTTCTTCCAATTTCTGAACCGCACTGTTACGCTTGGCGGGAAAGACAGACTGGCGGCTTCGATTCAGAAAAGCAGTCAGGATACAGAAACCATCAGGCAAAAACAATTGGCAATCAATGAATTGTCTGAATGCCTGGATTGGAGGCAACAATTTCTTGCATCAGGAAAAAATACTGAAAGCAGTAGTTCTGTTGATCTTATTTTTCATCAAAAGGAAGCAATTCTTCTGAAACACACTTCCTTTCTGAAGTTCATTCTGTTTGTCCTTCCAGCCATTACCTTGTTATTGGGCGCGCTCTGTCTTTTTGATTTCATTCCCAATCAATTATTCTATCTGGCAGTCTTCATTCAGTGGATTCTGTTTCTTGCCTATTCGCGAACCATTACTGTTTTCAGTAAAGCATTTGGGGTAAGAACGAAATTGCTGAACCAGTATTCCGATTTACTGTTGCTTATCGAGAATAAAAAATTTCCCGCACCCTATCTGATACTTCAAAAGAACAAACTTTACACACAGGGAAAGCCGGCCAGCCAGATTACTTCCTCGCTTCAGAAAATATTGAATGAACTGGATTACAGGCAAAATATACTCATCGGATTTGTTCTGGATTCCATCTTCCTGTGGGATATTCGGTGCATCTATCGCTTGCACAAATGGCAAAAAAGCTATGGAAGTCAACTGAACGAATGGTTTGAAGTGATCGCCGAGTTTGATTCGCTGATCAGTTTGGCCAACCTGAATTACAATCATCCGGAATGGGCTATTCCAACCATTTATTCAGGAAATTTTTTAATTAGGGCCGAGAATCTCGGACATCCATTGATTGAACAATCGAAAAGAATTGACAATCATTTTGAGTTGAACAATGAAGAGCGGATTGCAATTATTACCGGGGCTAATATGGCCGGGAAAAGTACCTTCTTACGAACAGTCGGGATTAATCTGATCTTGGCATCGTTGGGCTGCAAAGTATGTGCAAGCGCTTTTGGTTTTTCTCCGGTCAGATTATTAACGCACATGCGCACCACGGATAACCTGATGAAGGATGAATCTTACTTTTATGCCGAGTTGCTTCGCTTAAAGTATATGCTTGAACTGTTGCGCAACGGTGAAAACCTTTTCATTATTATTGACGAGATGCTGAAAGGTACCAATTCAATCGACAAATTGAGTGGCTCGGTTGAATTGTTAAAGCAGCTGATTCAGCTTAAAACACATTGCATGGTGGCTACCCATGATCTGAAACTGACCGATTTGGCTGTCAGCTATCCAGGGACAATTAAAAATCAATGCTTCGAAGTGAACCTGACCGGTGATGAATTGAAGTTTGATTATAAATTGAAAGATGGCGTAACCAGCACCATGAATGCAACCTTCCTGATGAAAAAAATGGGGATTATTCAATAACTTTTTGTAAAAAAGAAAGCCCTGCAAAATTTTGCAGGGCTTCGAACTTTAAATCTTAAAAATATTAGACTATTATGCTAGTTTAACATTTACCGCGTTTAATCCTTTTCGTCCTTCTTGAAGTTCGTAAGTTACGTCGTCATCTTCTCTGATTTGATCAACCAAACCTGATACGTGAACGAAGTATTCTTTATCAGATTCACTGTCTTTAATAAAACCGAATCCTTTAGATTCGTTGAAAAATTTAACTTTACCTGTTTTCATAATATGTAATAAAAAAATTGAAATATTGATGCAAATATAGGGAAATATAGTTTACAACCTTATTTTAACGAAAAAAAAACTGATTTAGAGTAAAATAAAAATCTTTTACAACCGTTTGCAAACTTCTGCAAGAATTAGGCGCTTTCTAAAAGGTTGTTGCTGATTGACTGAAGTGTTTGTTTTTTTAATTCATTTTTTACAAGAACAGAGATATTGTGACGGCTTCCTCCATAAGAAATCATTCGGATAGGTATGTTTTTGAGTGCTGAAAAAATATTGGCAGCAAAACCGGTTTCTTCGGCAATCAGATCGCCAACAATACAAACAATCGTTAAATCAGTATCAACCTCCACTTCTCCATATTCTTTCAGTTCCGAAACAATTTCTTTGAGGTGTTTTGTATTGTCAATTGTTAGCGAAACAGCTACTTCAGATGTTGAAATCATGTCAATCGGCGTCTTGAAAAATTCGAAAATCTCGAATATGTTTTTCAGAAATCCATAAGCATTTAACATTCGGTATGATCGGATTTTTATTGCAGTGATTCCATCTTTTGCTGCAACAGCTTTTATTCCATGGCTGCTTGATTCGGCTGTAATTAATGTGCCTGAATCGCTTGGGTTCATGGTGTTTTTAAGGCGAACAGGGATGTTTTGCAATTTTGCCGGAAGTACAGTTTGCGGATGCAGAATTTTTGCTCCGAAATAAGCCAACTCAGCTGCTTCATCGAATGAAAGCTGGTCGATTTTTTTTGTGTTTTCAACAAAACGCGGGTCGTTGTTGTGGAATCCGTCAATATCGGTCCAGATTTCAATTTCTTCGGCTTCAATAGCGGCACCGATCAGTGATGCAGTGTAATCGCTTCCTCCGCGCTGAAGGTTGTCAATGTTTCCATCAGCATTCCGGCAGATAAAACCTTGAGTGATGTAATAATCTGCTTCTTCTGATTCCTGCAATATTCTGGTAATATTTTCGCGGATGAAATAAGAATCTGCAGCCTTATCGCTGTCAATTTTCATAAAATCCAAAGCCGGAAGATATAAGGTTTTGTAGCCGTTTTCGAGCATCAGTTCAGTAAAAAGCGCGGTGGAAAGCAATTCTCCCTGAGCAACAATGGTATTTTCGTTTACTTCAGTAAATTCTCCTGAAGTGAGCGATTTGATGGTCTGGAAGATTCCATTCACAATCGATTTTGCCTTTTCCTTTTTTCCCGAAGTTGAATATAAATCGTTGACTACTTTATAGTACTTCTGTTCCAATTCCCTGATCACCTGTCTGGCTCCGTCCTTGTTCTTTTTCTGAAGATAATTGGCGATTTCGACCAACGAATTTGTGGTGCCCGACATGGCCGATAAAACGACTAATTTTTGATTTCCATCGGTAATCAGCTGCATCACAGCGCGCATATTTTCAACCGATCCTACGGAGGTTCCTCCAAATTTTAATACTTTCATTTGTCTATAATTTGTTTTTTAATTGCCAAATGGAACTCGCCAATTATTTACCCACAAATGCGAAAATAATTCAAATGGCTCGTTTCATATTGAAACTTCTTATTTTAAAGGAGTTAAGTAATTGTTTATAACAAAGACAAAGATGTAAAATATTTTTGAACGCGAATACTTGATTTAAGATATGGAAGTATTTATTGGCTTTAATTTAAGAAATCGAACGGGTTGAGTTTAAAGGTCAAAGTCTAATGTTTAAAGTTTCGGTAGTGTGAAGAATGTCGCTTCATTCAAACTATTTTTTAAAGTCATAGAAATCAAATGATGTCTCATTAATACTAAAACCTTCGCAACAGTGAGGTTAACTTTGGACTTTAAACTGAATTAAACTTTAAACTCCTTTCAAAATGTTCCGAAAATAGAGTGTTTTGCTGAATTGAAAAAGATGGTCGAATAAATATGAAACCCGTCACGGTTGGTAATTAGCTTGCGTTCGATACTCAAAACAGGCTCACCAACAGGTATATTTAGAAGTTTTCCAATTAGTTGATCAGCCTTGATGGCTTTCAGTTTTTGCTCACCGCCTTTGATTTCAATCTGATATTGGGTCCGCAATGTTTCAAACAAGGATTTGTTCTCGAACGACCGGCTCGAAAACCGTGGCAGGTTGATGTTTGGAATATGGTTGATATCGTAAAAAACCGGCTGCTCATCAACCAAACGCAGTCGTTCCATATAAATACAGCCCGATTCAATTTCAATTTCAGATAATTCGAACGGAAAGTTCTCGGGCCAGGGTCTGATTTGTGGTTTTTGCAATATCTGTGTTTGTAAATACTGATTCCCGATGGCAGAAGCTGTTCCTGAAATACTCAAAATCCCGATTTCCTGAGGCGGTTTGCGAACGATACTGCCTTTCCCCTGTTTCTTCCGGATAAATCCTTCCTGAACCAAGGCTTCCAATGCCTGGCGCACTGTTGGTCGGGTGATGTTGTGTACGGCACACAGTTCATTTTCTGAAGGCAGCAAACTGCCTTCTTCGTAAACTCCTGTCAGAATGTGCTTCCGTAGGATTTCGTAAATCTTTTTGTATTGCGGGATTTTATTCTCGTCCGACATAATGGTATGATTTTGAGCCAAAAGTAATAAAAAAACTTAAATTTTAATATTTAACTTGTAAATACAAGTAGAATTACTTAGTTTTGATGCCTTAAATCATATATCGCAGTAAATCAAAGCATGATGTTGTTTTATGTGGTTTATATTTATATTGTTGTGTTTACAAGTTGAGTATAGTTGTTAAAACAAATCATATATGGCAATTCCGGTATTAATGCCTCGTCAGGGGCAATCAGTTGAGACCTGTATTTTAGGTGAATGGGTAAAGAAAAAAGGTGACACCGTGAAGGTAGGCGATGTCCTCTTTTCGTATGAAACAGACAAAGCATCGTTTGAGGAAGATGCCAAAGTTGATGGTATCTTACTCGATGTTTTCTTTGATGAAGGGGATGAAGTTTCGGTACTGGTAAATGTTGCCGTTATTGGTGCTGTCGGCGAGTCGGTGGATGAATTTCGTCCGGGCGGTTTAGTTCCTGCGGCCTTTACACATGAAGCAGATATTCAGATTGCACAAACCGAAGTTAAAGTTGTTGCTCCTGAAATTAAATTAATGACTGATTTTTCAGGAAAAATAAAAATATCGCCCCGTGCCAAACATTCTGCAGAAAAAATGGGCATTGCCTACCACCAACTTCAGGGTTCAGGCCCGGAAGGCCGCATCATAGAACGTGATATTGAAGCGGCGGCGCTTGTGATGCCAAAACTCACTCCGCTGGCACAGGAAAAAGCAAAAGCAGAATCGCTGACTTCAGGAGAAACAATCACCGGATTGGGGCGAAGAACTTCGGCGAATGATCTGATTTCATACAATCAAATTTACGGCGATGACTTTGAAGTGAAGAAACTTACCAATATGCGTAAATTGATAGCAAAAGCCATGCTTTCTTCATTGCAGAACTCGGCTCAGCTTACTCACCACATGAGTGCTGATGCACGTAAGATGATGGCGATACGCAAAAAATTCAAAAAGGAACTTGATGCCGGAATAATTTCACAGAATATCACCATCAACAATTTGGTGTGTTTTGCTGTGATCAAGGCATTGAAAAAGTTTCCACAGGTAAATTCCCACTTTATTGGCGACAGCATGCGCTGGTTCAAAAAAGTACACCTTGGATTGGCCGTGGATACCGATCGCGGGTTGATGGTTCCGGCTATAAAAAATGCGGATGATCTTTCGCTTGAAGGGTTGTCGGCACAGTTGAATGTAATTGCTGCCCAATGTCGCAAAGGAAATATAAGTTCTGAATTGCTGGCTCCTGAAGCTGCATCATTCACCATCTCCAATCTTGGAAATTATGGTGTCGAAATGTTTACGCCGGTCATCAATCTTCCGCAGACGGCCATTCTTGGCGTTTGTACAATTGTTCCACGTCCGAAAGATTTGGGCGATGGCGTTTATGGATTCGTTCCGATGATGGGTTTGTCGCTAACCTACGACCACCAGGCATTGGATGGTGGCGAAGCAACGCTGTTTTTGAGGGAAATTAAGGATCAGATTGAGAATATGGAAATCTAAGAAGTTCCAAGTTTCAAGTTTCAGGTTCCAAGATGTCTGCGATTCGTGATTGTCATTGCCCAGAAGGGGCAAAATATCAATAACCCGGGGGAAACGACGAAGGAGTGCAACCCCGGGAACGAAAAGCAACAGGAAAATCGTCCGTTGAAAATGCTGAGAAAAGAGATTCCCCTTATTACGGACGAAATAGAGTCATTCATGATTAAAATTAAAATGATAAATAAAATCAGATGAACAAAATATACGATTTAGCAATTCTCGGTGGTGGTCCTGCAGGATATGTGGCCGCCGAACGTGCCGGTGCAAAAGGCCTGAGCGTGGTTATTTTTGACATGCGTTTTCTCGGTGGTGTTTGCCTGAACGAAGGTTGTATCCCTACCAAAACTTTGTTGAACTCGGCCAAAGTGCTCGAATATGCCAACGAAGCCGGCAAATACGGAATCAATGTGGAAAACATTTCAATCGATTTCAAAAAGATCATGGCCCGTAAAGACAAGGTGGTCCGCAAGTTGGTTGCCGGAATTGGCGCCAAAATGAAACATGCCAAAGCCGATGTGGTGATGGCCAAAGCCGTAATCCGGGAAAAGAGGGGAGAAGTGATATCCATTGATGCCGATAATCAGGAATACCAGGCCAACCGATTACTGATTTGCACCGGATCGGAAGCTGCTGTTCCGCCTATCCCTGGACTGGATGTTTCGCAAATTATGACCAACCGCGAAATTCTACAATTGAAAGAATGTCCCAAAAGCCTTGTTGTTATTGGTGGCGGTGTTATTGGCAGCGAGTTTGCAGATTTCTTTAATGCTATGGGAACCAAGGTAACTGTCATAGAAATGCTTCCGGAAATATTGAACGGAGTTGATGAAGAAATTGCAGCATTCGTTCGTAAAGAATTTGAGAAAAAAGGAGTGGAATTTCACCTGAATGCCCGTGTAACCAAACTAAACGGGAAAGAAGTGATGTTCGAAAAAGATGGTCAGGAATTTAAAATAACTGGTGATGAAGTGTTGCTTTCGGTTGGACGAAAAGCCAATGTATCAGGAATCGGGATGGAAAATATAGGAGTCGAGTTTACTCAGCGCGGTGTAAAAATCGATCAGAATTGCCGAACCAACGTGCCGAATGTTTATGCAGCAGGCGACATCACCGGATTCTCATTGCTGGCTCATACCGCCAGTCGCGAAGGCGAAGTGGCGGTGAACCATATATTGGGCCGTAAAGATGTGATGCGCTATGATGCCATTCCGGGCGTTGTATATACGCATCCGGAGATTGCCGGAGTTGGTATGACTGAATCGGCAGCTAAAGAAAAAGGCATTGAGGTGGAAGTGAAACAATTACCAATGGCTTATGCCGGAAGGTTCGTTGCCGAAAACGAAGGCAAAGATGGTTTCTGCAAAGTAATCGTTGGCAAAAAATACCACGAAATTCTGGGAATTCATATTGTTGGCGGAGCCTGTTCCGAAATGATATGGGGAGCCTGTGCCATCATCGAAGCGCAATTGCGCGTTCAGGATGTGGAAGAAATCGTTTTCCCGCACCCGACGGTGAGTGAGATTATCAGGGAAACGATATTACAATTCTAAAGAAGTTCCAGGTTTCAAATTTCAAGTTCCAAGTGGGGCTTTGAGGAACATTTATGCATAACAATTTAAATTTCAGATATGTCGAAAGTTGAACGTTTTGAAGATTTGAAAATATGGCAGTTGGCCAGAGAACTTTGTCAATTGATTCATAGGCTTACTTTGAAGGACCAATTTTATAAAGATTTTAATCTTGTTGGTCAAATTAAAAGTTCTTCGGGCTCAGTCATGGATAACATTGCTGAAGGATTTGAACGAGATGGGAATAAAGAGCTTATACAGTTTCTTTCTATCTCGAAAGGTTCATGTGGAGAGACTCGCTCACAACTTTATCGGGCAATTGATTGTGCTATATTACTCAGGATGAATTTGATTTGGCTTATGAAATGAGCCTTGAAGAAAGCAAAATGTTGAAAGGGTTTATTATTTACCTTAAGGATTCAGATCTTAAAGGGAATAAATTCAAATAATTATCTACATCAACAGTAACTTGGAATTAGAAATAATAAAATAACCAATATTCAATATCCAAAACCTACGCACCAGACTTGGAATTTGGAACTTGGAATTTGGAACTTGATCTCAAAAGCTCAAATCATATAACAACGAAAAAACAATTTAACGACGAAATACAATGCCAAAAACACAATTTATTGATCCGTTTGAAGTGAGGAAAGCCGGTGAAGTTACTTTCACGCCGATTCCTGTAAACCAGTACAACAAGACTGTAGAAGAAGAGAAAGCGAATTTCAGTAATGAAGATTTTCTGCGTATTTACCGCGATATGGTGGTGATCCGCGAGTTTGAAACCATGCTGAACCTGATTAAAATCCGTGGCGATTACAATGGAATTGCCTACGATCATCCGGGACCGGCTCACTTATCGATCGGACAGGAAGCGGCTGCCGTAGGTATGGCTTACACGTTAGATGTCGAGGATTTTATCTTTGGATCGCACCGCTCGCATGGCGAAATCCTGGCCAAAGGTTTATCAGCTATTGCTAAACTGAGCGACGAACAATTGATGCTGGTGATGGAAAGTCATTTCGATGGAATCACCTTTGCACCGGTAAAAAATGGTCACTCCGGAACTGTAAAAGAACTGGCCATTAAATTCCTGATTTACGGAACACTGGCCGAGATTTTTGCACGTGAAACCGGTTTCAACAAAGGATTAGGTGGTTCGATGCACGCATTCTTTACACCATTTGGTGTATATCCGAACAATGCCATTGTGGGTGGCTCAGGCGATATTGCCGTTGGTGCTGCACTCTTTAAAAAAGTTAACCGCAAATCAGGAATAATAGTGGCCAACATTGGCGACGCTTCGATGGCCTGCGGTCCGGTTTGGGAAGGACTTTCCTTTGCTACCATGGATCAGTTCAATGAATTGTGGGAAGGAGACATGAAAGGCGGTTTGCCGCTGATCATTAATATCATGAACAACCAATACGGAATGGGGGGACAAACCTGCGGCGAAACGATGGGTTACAACATTGCAGCCCGAATCGGCGTCGGTGTAAATGCCGATCAGCTTCATGCCGAACGGGTTGATGGTTACAATCCGCTGGCTGTGATTGACGCCTACAAACGCAAACGCAAGATTCTGGAGGAAAAACGCGGACCGGTTTTGCTCGATGTGCTGACTTACCGTTACAGCGGTCATTCGCCTTCGGATGCTTCGTCGTATCGCTCGAAAGAAGAAGTGGAAGCTTGGGAAGCACAGGATTCGATTGCCTGGTTTGGCGGCGAACTGGTGAAAACAGGTGTCGCAACTGAAGATGATTTGCTTGCCATTAAAGGAAATACAATCAGCCTGATGGAATCGAGTCTGAAACTGGCCATCGATGAAAAGGTTTCGCCACGCATGGACATGGGGAAATATCCGAATCTGATTGGTGAAATGATGTTCAGCAATGAGTCGGTTGATCGTATGGAAGATCGTGCGCCGGATGTCAATCACCCGCTGGCAGAAAATGCCCGTGTGCAGCAGCTCGCTAAAAAAGAGCGTTTTGCCTTTGATGAAAATGGCAAAGCACACTCAAAAATAAAAACTTACGCATACCGTGATGGTATTTTCGAAGCCATTGCCGATCGTTTCTACAAAGATCCAACAATGATTGCTTACGGAGAAGAAAACCGTGACTGGGGCGGCGCATTTGCCGTTTACCGCGGTCTGACCGAAGCGCTGCCTTATCACCGTTTGTTTAATTCGCCGATTTCGGAAGCATCGATTGTGGGCACTGCCATTGGTTATGCCATGTGCGGTGGCCGTGTGGTTCCTGAAATCATGTATTGCGATTTCCTTGGCCGTTGCGGCGATGAGGTTTTCAACCAACTTCCGAAATGGCAGGCGATGAGTGGAAACGTGATCAAAATGCCGGTGGTGTTGCGCGTTTCGGTGGGTTCAAAATACGGTGCCCAGCACTCGCAGGACTGGACAGCACTTCCGGCGCATATTCCGGGTTTGAAAGTTGTTTTTCCGGCAACTCCTTATGATGCCAAAGGCCTGATGAATGCTGCTTTGCAGGGAACTGATCCGGTGATTTTCTTTGAAAGTCAGCGTTTGTACGACATCGGCGAACAGTTCCACAAAGGTGGTGTTCCTGAAGGTTATTACGAAATTGGAATTGGCGAACCCGATATCAAACGCGAAGGTAAAGATGTGACCATCCTGACCATCGGTGCAACTTTGTACCGTGCGCTGGAAGCTGCCACAATTCTTCAGGAAAAATACGGTGTATCGGCCGAAGTGATTGACGCACGCAGCCTTGTTCCTTTCAACTACGAATTGGTGATTGAATCGCTGAAAAAGACTGGTCGCATTGTGATTACCGGCGATGCTTCGTCACGCGGTTCGTTTATGAAAGAAATGGCACAAACGATTACCGAAGTGGCTTTCGACGAGTTGGATGCTCCGCCTGTAGTGGTGGGTTCGCGTAATTGGATTACCCCAGCCTACGAACTCGAAGATTCATTCTTCCCTTGCGCCGACTGGATTATTGATGCCATTCACGAAAAAATGCTGCCATTGAAAGGTCACATTGTGAAAAACAATTTCACCAGTGCTGAGCAAATAAGGAGAAATAAATTGGGAGTATGATTTTATATAATCCGGGTGCGACTTTAAGTCGCACCCGGATTATCACTTTTAAACAAGCCCTCGTTGTCCGGAAGGATGGCGAGGGCTTTTAGAGTTTTAAAAAATAATATTTAGCTGATTAATAGACTTCTTTATGAGTTCCGATATCTACAAAAACAGCTTTTTTGGGCTTATCTTCAGTAAGATAGAAAATGACTCGTAAATCGTAATCAACAGAAAAACTCCAAAGGTCTTTTAATTTGCCGGAAAGCTTATGTGTTTTAAGTTGAGGTGAAATGGTTCGTTGATAAAGAGTTCTATCCTAATCCAGAATTCAGTCTCTAATTCAGTCAATTCGACTCGCTTTTTGAAGGCTTTCTTGAAAGAATCACTAAATGCAACTTCCATTACATCATGTTTTTAAGTTCCGCAATGTTGGATGAGAAACCTAATTTGCCTGATTTGTGCTCTTCCTTGGCTTTCATAAAGTTAGATGCGATTTCTTCCCTTTTTACCTCTGCAATGTTATGCTCCAAAAGGTTTTTAAGCTCTAATTTGTCCTCCAGTGGCATTCCGTAAATCTGATCCACTAAATCACTAAATTGAATTGCCTGTGTTTTCATATACTGATCTGTTATTGCGATAAAGCGAAGATAGCTATTTTTCTTCTGAACAAAGAGGTGGTGCTTCATTAATGAAACTGATCGGATGATTGGAGTTCATTCGATCAGTTTTCAAGATAATCGAAAACCCTCGTTGTCCGGAAAGATGGTTGGAGTATTGAGTAATTGTTGATGCTAAAACCCACGCCAATACTCGTCCTGTTAAAGAATTCACCGTCCTGTTAAGTTTCTGGCCGTCCTGTTAAGGGTTATTGCCTCCTTTCGCGGGTTTCAAAGGTTTTTTAAACCGTACGACAAATAAATATTCTCAATAAGCCAATACTGCTTTTGTTTTTGAATGCCACATAATTCGGTCATTAAGCCCATTAAATCCGCCATTTATTTTTTTTGTAATAGTTTGTATATCATCAATGTCGGCAAAGGAGTTCAGATTTCGCCTGTTCCAATACCATCCGGCAGCCAAACTATCATAAGGTTCTTTTGCTACCAGATCAGGATTGTTTAAAAAATCCAATCCAAATTCAGCACCTAATAAGCGGTAATTGGTTTTACCGGTTAACTGTATCCATCCTCTTCCCCTGTATTTGTATCCATCTCCGTCAAGCTCAGGGGTATTGCCTAAATCGACTCTCGTGTCATACCCTTTTTGAGCCGGAGTATTTCCCCAAATTTCTACTGAATATCTGAATGCTCCTGATTCGTGTAAAACTTGTGCAAGGAAATGGCACATTCTTTTATTGGTGGTAATATTGTATCTGTTAAAAGTTTCATTTAAAGCATCTGCAATGGATTGTAGTTTGGCATCATCATATTTGACAGGACTGATAATTGACTGAAGTTGATCTTTTGTGATTGACATAAATTAATTTGTTAATTGTTGGTAATGAAAAAATCTGTTTAAAAATAAGTTTCCCAAACTTCGCCGGCAAACAGTTTCCCGAATTTGGAGACCGCGCTTATCGATTCTTTGGTATTGTCGGCATTGATGGCCTTCATGGTTTTCAGTTGTTTCATGAAATCGCCGATCGCAATTTTCAGGATACCTTTGCCTTTTACATTGCTTTTGTCATCTTCGCCTTCGTAAACGGTTATGAAAAGTGTTGTGGTATCGCTCCAAAGATCAAAGCCTTTATCATCTTTTATCTCTTTAAAACCATAAAAGAAAAAGGATTCGCCTTCAATGGTATTCAACTTCATACCGTATTTCATCAGCTTTACTATGCCTTGCTGATCGTTTTTCACAAAAAGGTTAAAAACTCCGTCGGAGGCCGTAATCGGGTACTTTGACAATGCAGGACAATTCACTGTGCCGATTAATTCGGCTTTGTGATTGCTGTCGGCATCAAAGGTTTCCACATCCTGCGATTGAATGGTCAGGGTGAAATCAAAGGGAGAATTGTTTTTCTGACCATCATCATATCCATTTTTGTAATCCGATTTTTCGTTCAGTGAAATAAACCCTCGCATAGTTTCAGTGAACGAAACTCCTGCTTCGTTTTCTTTTAATGGCGATTGTACGACAGGATGAAAATCGTAGTTCAGTGTTTTTTTATTCGCTTCAATGATTAGTTTGCTGTTGCGTTCAGCCAATGCCGAAATGGTCAGTAACGGATTGGTTCCCAACGGGCGCGGAATAATGGCGCCATCCATCACATATAAACCATCATATAAATCGGTTCCTGAATTATTGCTGTAAACCTGCCCGATATGGTTGGTCACACTTGTGGCAGCATCGTCACCCATGATACAACCACCAAGCGGATGAACTGTCACCATATCAAAATCCAGTTGCTTATTCCATTGCGGATTGGGCAGATATGTTCCACCCAAGGCTTTTGTTGCTTCCTGTAATTTGCCGTTTACCTTTTTGAAAATAGCTTGTTTACCCACATCAGGCCAGCTAATTTCCAGACGGTTATTGTCAAGATGCATTGCGCCGTTGCCATCGTCATGAGTCATCACCAGATAAACCTGGGTATTATTCAGTGCCCCGTGATAAGCGCCCCTCAATAAACTCACTCCTTCCCGTTTTTTTTCAGCGACCCAATCCTGACGACCTTCATCCGTATCATTACCCATTAATCTGGAAAGTGAAATAAAAGCTGAGGTAAGCAAAGGCGCGATTGGTCCCGGAATACTACCTTCCTCCAATGTCATTCCCTCTTCGAACACCTCTTTTTCGCGCATGTCGATGATTGAAGTAATGCAGGGCCCGACAGGTTCTTTATCTTTGTCATCAAAATGCTTCCCAAGCCCGATACCATTCATTTTCACATCATTGTTATAACCGAAACCCAGCACATCGCCATTGCCTGTAAAATGTTTTCCCAATACCTGTGAAACATTCAACCCCCTGGCACGCGAACGCAATAAAATTTCGGTACTGCCCAATGAACCTGCCGAAACAATCACATTATCAGCTGTTATACAAAGTGGCGGTGCATCAAATTTTTCGCGGCCAACATTGTAAAGGTGAAAGTAAACCAACCATTTGTCGTTTTTTCGCTCAATGTGTTGAACTCCAACTTCACAAAAGATCTCAGCGCCATGATTTACCGCGTCGGGCAGGTAGTTCATGATGAGCGTATTCTTTGCATGATGGTTACAGCCTGTAACACAATCTCCGCAGTTGTTGCACTTTTTCTGCTCAACACCCACATGATTAGGCTGATTGTCGTATTCAAAATTCACATTGATATCCAAATACCTGAATTTTTCCTTCATGGCTGCAGCGGAAGTTTTCATCCCGCTTGTTTTTGCCAGTTCCGGAAAGCCAGGTTTTCCTTCAGGATATGGTGAAGGTTTCAGCATTCCCTTTGCTTTTTCGAATCCTTCTATGAGCGTTTGCATGTTCGTCCTGATGGCATCCGGCCATCGAATATCCTCAAAAACGCGGGATTCGGGTTCGATGGAAACATTGGCGTTTACATTCGATGTGCCACCCAGGCCGCAGCCTTTGAAGACAGTCATTTCTTTTCCCATGTAAAATTCGTACAAACCAGTTGGACTGCCGATGTGTTTTTTGTCGGTATTCACCTGCATTTCTTTGGCGGCATCGTCCAAATCCCATGGATATTCGCCCGGGCGGAATTCTTTGCCTTTTTCCAGTAGGCAAACCTGCATCCCGGCACGCGAAAGGCGAGATGCGGCAATGCTTCCGCCGTAACCGGAACCGATGATGAGAAATTGATAATGCGACTTGAGCGCGGTAATGGGTTTTGATAATCGTTTCATATTCAGTTATTTTTAATGATTATAGGCGGTTCAATTAAATGGCATTCAGGAAGTTTTCCTTCAAATTTTAAATTTTCTCCTTCTCCCGATTGTTTCCAGTTGGTGGTTACCCGATCGACTCCAACCGGATAAATGGTCAATTGGTCTTTTGTAATATGGATGCGCAGAAAATTTTTGTAATGTTGATATCCAAACGAGGAAAAGCCTTCATCCAGATGCACTTTCAGGAAATACAAACTGAACCAGAGATAAATTCCGAAAATGAAAGCTCCAACAATTCCTCCGACAGCTGCAGCAGTGAGCGTTGTCGAAAATGCCAATAAAAGTGTGTGAATTCCGGGAAATGCGGTATGAAAGTGTTTGGCAAAAACGCACAACCAAAACATTAAATTAATCCATTGAATGATGCCGTGTGGCAAACCCAACAACAAATTCAGGCGTTTGATCCGTTTTGTATCTGTAAAGGCCATGCATCCGAAAATCAATACAAAACTTATAATAATGAAAAGCGGATTGTTGATCAGTGTATTGAAAATGATAGCAAAGGATTGGCTCAAACTGTCAGCTTTTGCCAATTGATCAACGAAGGTTCCTTTGGCATCGTAGAAAGTTGTCCCTTGTAAAACCCAGGTTAGCAGCAATTCAAGTGATGAAAGAAAAAGCACAAACTGTTTGTTGAACCATGGAAATGCGAAATTCAGGAAGGTTAGTTTTCGTGAGTCTTCTTTCGATGGATAGGCAGCATTCAGTGTAGGTTCATTTTTGGGTTTACTTCTTTGAAATGAATAATCTACATCGGCTTGTTTCGTTAATTTATCAGGCAACAAATGAGTTGGATGAAGAAATGCTCCGCCACCTCCCGCTGTTATCATGTGATTTGTATAACCCTCTTTTTCGTCGTCGTAATGCGAATAATGATGCAAATCGCCGGTAATGGTGGCTACCAATTTAAATTTCTTTCCGATCAGGTTGTAAGCATCGTCGGTAATGTAGAGTTGTTCGAAATATTTCAGGCGTTTGTAAGATTCGTTATCGTTGTACATTTGGTAATAAACCCAGGCAGGTTCGGCAGTGCAAAGAATCACTTTATCACCGTCTTTCATTTTATTAATAGCTATCTGCTGAAAGTATTCCTTCTGTGGCTGGTCAATATCCGAATCCAATTGCACGTCAATCCCAAAAATCCAGTAATTGTAAGGGAGTTCAATCGCGAAATAACTTCGCTCCTGAACCGTTTTCCAGTTGCCAATTTGCCGCTTCTGGCAAAACAGGCTGATAAAATTGCCTAATCCATCGTACCAATCGTGGTTTCCGGGAATGGCAAACATTTTCGGATGGTCGGCAGTTGGACTCGCATCAATGCAAGGATTGGCTCTGTCAAACGGAATTTTAAACCGATTTTCATATTCCTGCTTTTCCGGAGTGGGATAAACCTGGTCGCCGCCAAATATGATAATTTTTCCCGGTTGGGTTATTACACCTTCTCTGTAAACATCAATGTTTTCATCCTGAATCTCACTTCGATAATCTTTCTTTAAAGCGAGTTTTAGCTTTTGTTCCGAAACCAGTTTCGCTATCGAAAAGGTTGAATTAAAACCATCTCCGGTATCTGAAACATAGTCGATCCACATTTCAGTTTCATCACCAAAACAGATCGCTTTTGCATTGGGTTTAAGGGCCGCCTGTAATTCGCGCTTATCGGCATAATGGCCGAATTCGCCTGAAATTACCGACCGCAATCCGGTAGATGCCAGCTGCTTGGTATCGTACCAGTTGACCATTTTTGGCTGAATGTATTTTTTTGATGATCTCAGTGATTTCTGTTTTTTCGACATCTGATTCGTGCTTTTTTAGATACTCCTATTTTGGTTATAAACTTCTTTCAAAATCCTGAATTTTTCTTTCCATTTGCCCAACCAACCGCTCGAACTGCTGACATGTATGAACGGAATGTTTTTGATGCGGCTTCCCGCTTTTTGTTTCAATACGGCTGAAATTGGTTTCGGTAATTTATAGTTGGTGATGGTGCAATTGGCTTTTTTAAATTCCATGCCCAACAACAAATCGTACTGACTGATTAAATTGAGTCGGCACTGCAAGTGAAAAAACACCTCTTCAACTACAAAATCACATTCAAAATTCAAGATTCTTTCGGCCTGATTTACAGTTACGATATTGTTGAAGGTTGAGATTCGGTATAAACTTTTGTCAAAAGAAACGGATGCAAAAGCGCGCAAAATCAGCTCATTGTTTACACTTCTGAAATTGAAATTCACATTCAGTGAGAATTCAGCCGACTGGCTATTCCAATCAATTATTCCTGAAAATAGTGATCTGAAAACCAGTACCGCTCCGGGTTCTTTCATCAGCGATGCTTTGTAGTCTGGCGCTATCCCAATAGAAGATTTGCTTTGCAGATAACTTTTGGCATCGGCATAACCACGGTTAATGAGTTCGTCCGCATTGATTTTGTTGAACATTAAATCGGGATCCAAAGGCAAAGGAAATTCCGGTTTTATTACATGAAGGATTGTTTTCTCTCTTTCTGTTTTTTCGCTGTTTAGCTTTTCTATTTGTTCCAGCTCAAGCAGCAACCTGCCATTGGCGCTAATTTCAATCATGTGGACATACTGATTAAAAGTGCCGTTCAGAAATTCGTGCGAGTTGCCAATCGCCCAGACCAACCAGATTTCTTTCGCGTTTCGCTTGATAGCTTCAGTGATATTGGCATCTTTAATCCAAACCGCGTCGGTGTACCAATCGGCCTTAATTTTTATGGCCGGCATAAAAATGGGCAACGACATGCCCGCCACCAAATGTTGAATAGTAACATTTCTATTCGAAAATACTTCAACGGTTTTCTTCGAAAAATTGCATACGTTAAAAGTGGCATCAATCGAAGTGTTGGCGTTCATTTTTGCAACATCAATGCCCAGAGTTGGGTAAACTTTGTTGATCATTCCGTCAGCATCCCCAAAGGCTGCAAATGTTTTTTTCGAGAAATAGCTCTTAAAAGGAAGGAGCGACGAAAAATTCATCACATTTACCTTTCGCCAATGCATGCCCATGTCTTTGGGTTCAATTCCTGAACTTAACATGGCGGTATTAAAAATTCCGCCTGAAGTGCCGTCAAAATGATTGAAGCTGAAACCTTCTTCCTCCAACGCAATGATAACACCTGCCTGATAGGCAAGACGTGCGCCACCACCGGCAAGTATTAGCGAACGGTAAATCCCTGTTGATCCCTTTTCTGCTATTATTTTGTTAGGTGATGACATTTTGCTCCGCAAGGTTTCGTGAATAAAAATAAATTACCACCACACCGACTAATTCAAATCCGAGAAAGAAAAGCATCATACCACTTGGGATTCCGTCCATGACAATCGACATAATTCTTGAAAGAACTCCCGCACTCATAATAAAAATGAAGAGCCTGTTGAATTTCTTTTCACTGAAAATATTTTTCACAAACAATATGGCGAAAATGCCGAAGCCCAATTCAATGGCTCTTAAAAACCTATATTGGCTCAACATATTAATGCGCTGAAAATCAGGCAAAGTACCCGTATCGAAATTAAATAGCAGGCGGTAATCAAAATCAGGATTGATAAAAGCACCCCAAAAACCCGCGATGATTACCAACCCGATGTAGGTATAAAAGAAAAAGTAATTAGCCGACTGCATTGCTCTTCAATGAATTTAAATAATAGAAAAACAGTAAGCCCGACAGTAAATCAAATAGGGCCACTCCTGCTGCAATCGGAATAAATACTCCCTTAAAAATCCCGATAAAAACGGCCACCGAAGCGCCTAATTTCTGTAATCCCGACCAGATAACTACGACACGGTTATTTTCTTCATTGTACAAAGCATGAATCATTATTCCTCCAAATAAAAACATGAACATCCCGATGGTTGCGAATAATTGTTTTGTAGTAGTATCAATCTCAGCGCCTACAAAATTTAAAACAAAAGCAGGCACTATTACCTGCATGGCACCTGATAATAAAGTGCTGATTGAAATCAATAGAATAATAAGCCGGATAAATTTTTGCATAACTGATTAATTACTGTTTTCGAGCTTTGGCAATGAAATAATACATGGTGATTCCCCACATCACAGTGAGAATATAAAAACGAATATCATTTAGAAACATCCAATCTTTTAAAAGTTCCTGAAGTTTTGCAGGATCAGTAATTCCCGCTTTGAACTGGTTGTTTATATTTTCAATCCATTTCTGTTGCACAAACACCGGAATCAATAATCCCGGAATCCATGCCAACGGAACCCAACGCAGTTTACTTTTCCATTCTGTAATCAACATGATTGCCAAAGCAACCATCATAATTGGTATGGAAATAAAAAAGAACCTTGTGGCAGTTTCCGTTTGTGGAATGATTGCATCGTAATAGTTGGAAATATTTAATGTTGAAGGATAATGCGGAAACCAAAAGAAATGTAGCGTCCAGAACATACCGAGATAGATGGACGAACAGAAAAAAATGTAAGCGTTATTAATATGGAGAAGTGTCTGTTTAATATTCATGATGAGGTAGTTTAATGAATTTAGATTTTGAACTTTTCGTAATCTGTAATCGACGGAGCGGATAACCAATCTTCATTTAATCCCAAATTGAAAACACTTTCAAAACCTTCTGGAGTGACTTTTACAGGAGGCTTTTCGTAGGTCATAAACCAACATTCAAAATGATCGTCCAATATCCCGGTGGTTTCGGGCATGTACAGGGTGAAAAATGGTTTACTTTGAATTTGCAGGTCCTTTAAGAATTTGGTACGCGGATGGTCGCCAATAAATAAGCGCCCGGTTGCTTTTTTCCCGAACCTGATACCGGCTTTCGATTTAAAATGAATATAAGAAGCCATTAACATATTGCGGAAGTGGCTGTAATTAATTGCACTGAGATTGATCGGAAAATTCGTTTTAAGCGGTTTGTCAATTTCAATGCGGAAAGCAAACTGCCCGTCTTTTTCGTACTGCGAACTGACCTGGCTATCAGTAATTATAAAATCAAGGTTTGCTTTGTGTTTGGGCATTCCCCAGATTCCTTTTCCGCCTTTAACCGATATTTCGGAACTGACCGGAAGGTCTAAAATAAACTGACCGGTTTTGTACGTTTTCATCATCATGGCCGGAAGCATTGCCGGTGCAGGTTTACTGCCTCTGGTTACAGCAAGTGCAATGCTGTATTCAATGTATTTGCCAATGGTTGTGACGCGGTAATCGATCACGGTTACCATAAAAACTGCTTTCCCAAATGCTTTAACCGGATGTAATTCATTTCCGGGCAACAAGGCTTTTGCTTTTTCATAATCGCAGAAAAAACCAGCCATTATTGCAGGCGATTTTGTTGCGCCAACGGGTAAGGTAAAGGAGATCCCGTCAACCATGGCATACCGGCCTTCGTAATCTTTGATTCGTTTTGAGACTGACATGATTTTATATTTTTATGAATTTAATTCATCAATCATCACTGGAAAAATATCCTTGTGCGCATTCTTCCCAAGAAATATATCGAGGTGACTATAAGTGTCATACACGTGTAGTTTGTGAAAATTCGGTTTAAGCTGATTGAAATACTGATAGGTATTTACCTGGCTTTCGCTCCTGAAACATTTATTGAGCTTACCTGCAAAAAAAACAAAACGTGCATCTGTCGTGGGTTTTGTATCGGCATAGTGTTTGGCGCCATCAACCGAAACCAATGAACCGTTATGTACGCCTTTCCGGATATGCCGGAAAAAATGGATGGGCACCGGACCAAATTCATTTCTTATCCATTCCTTCGTATTGTTGTCGAGGTTTTCCAATTCCCAAAGTGCAGGAAAGCCTGCGCCATAAGTAAAACTTACAAATTTGCCAACTCTGGTATCTTTTTCAAAATGGGTAGAAAGTACCAGTGCTTTAAAAAATTTTGAACGAAAATCGGGGGCATCATCGCCCCAGCGAGGATTGAGATAATCGGTGATGAGACCGGCAACTTCAAGCACAACATCTAACTTTACACGCGACCATGAAGGAACAACAGGATGAAGCGAAACCGCATTGGTGACAATGGTTGTAACTTGCGGCACCAAACCTTCAACAGCCGAAATCATAAAACTCGTCGATCCCTGGCAATGAATAATGGTTTTGCATTTGTCTGAACCGCTTACTTCGCATACTTTTTCAATCGCAGCAGGATGGTCGTTTTTCGCCACCACATCCAAATCCCATTTGTTGGGCTTAAATTCGGTACTTGCACGCCAGTTTTCGAGGAAAACATCATAGCCAGCATCAGCCAGCATATCCAATAAATTAACTTCTCCGGGCGGATTGAAAATATTGGCACGTACACCTGCACCATGCACCAGCATTACCGGTCCGCGATGTTTGGAACGATTGTGATTTAACCGCCACAAATTACATTCAAAACCATCGTAGGCTTTAAAAGGGATAATATCGAATGTATGGTCAGACATAGATAATGGTTTTACGATTGTTTTTAACCTTGTTTCTTTTCTCTGTCATCTGAAGTAGGGGTAGCTACAGATCCCCGCAACTTCATCAATCTGTTCAGAAGGTCGAACCAGAATGGGGCGCCGAGCGAAAGTGCCAGTGCCGTTACCATCCAGCCTACCAATGATTTTAAAATACATAAGAAAAGACTTGAATTACATTCATATTTATAGTTTTTCCAATCTAATCCAAGGGCGTGATGAACATTATTGATGTCGTTTTTAACCAATGATTCTGCACGTAAAAGCAAGGTATCTGTTATTGCTTTCAATTTTTGAGATTGAGCAAGATCCAATGAATCATTTATTTTTCTTTTCTGAAGACTTTCCATAACTGCTCCGGGAAGATTACGTCTGGCCATCTGAGCATTAAGTGTATCTATCTGAGCTTTTTGAATAAATATTTCTTTGTCCAGATTAGGGTGTGCCTGTACAAAAGCATCCGCTTGTTGAACCATTTGTTCCCTGAGTTTAGGATCTTTTTCTAATCTATCAACAATTTTTAAAGTATCAACATTGAAAACAATCGCTACCACCAATCCTACAAAAAACAGAATAATCTGAATATGTTGTTTGTACCAGCCTGAAGCCCGATCCATTGTTTCGCCAAACCAGCTTTCAAGATGTATTGCAAATTTTTTCACATCACCATCAGCATCAGCCCAAATGGATTTAAGATAACTAAGTGTTTGTGCGCTGATTTTGGCATCTCCCCAATTGGTTTTTTTATCATCCAATGCTTTCTGAATCAAAGATTTTACGTCATCACCCGGTCTGACATCTTTCCCCCTTAGCAGATCAATAATCACTTTGGAGAAAGTTTCATTGTTTATATATGCAGGTTTACCATTCTTTTTTCCTTCTCCCAGAAACATAATAAGAGGATGATCATAGAATTCATAAGAAGTTGAATTCCTGTTTCCTCCATTCCCTGATTTTTTAAATAAATATAAAACACTCTTGAACCTGGAAGCGAATTTATTTTCATCCTCCAACATCCTGAATACCGCACGCTGTAACATTTTAGACCTGAACCCAAACCGGGTAGCAATAATTTCCTGAATAGTTGTAACCAGTAAACTATACAGTAAATAAATGAAAACCAATCCTATAACAACATCAAGGATAACAGAATTCAGCATGAGACAATATTTATTTGACCTACTCTTTTTTGATTATCGGCAACTCCAGTTAATGTCAGCTATATGTTTATTTTTTGAAATTGCCCGTATCTATCCATTCATTTTTTGCCAACGACCACCAGTCCTCGGCAAGACCTTGCAAAACATATTCATAAGGCAACCATCCATAACCATTGTCACCCCATTCCTGTCCCCACGAATTGCGTATCAGCAAAGCACCTGTAGTTTCTTTAGCACCAGTAGCGGTATTTTTAATCTTCATTTGATCGTCAAAGCCAGCGGCTACAATGGCATGGCCACCTAAAATTTTATCACCTTTTACCGGAAAGGGAATCTTTCCTCCATTTGCTCCAGCCTGTTCAATCGAGCTATAAACTGTAAATCCGAACATGGAAGGAAGGCCAGCTGTCAGATTCGACTTGATCTGGACTAATAAATCAGCTTGTTTTGTTTTTGGAGGATCGAGCCGATAATAAGTGATGGATTGATAATTCTGTGCAAATGCATAACAGAATGCTGATGGTTCCTTGTCAAAGCTGGCTACATCATAAGGCCAGTATTCTTCAGGCGGAACGCCAAATAAAACCAGAGCACCCATAGTAGTACGGAGGAATGCACCGTTATCTCCTTTCTCTTTCATTAAATTTCTGGTTGCTTTATACAGAAAGAGTCTTGAAGCATCAACATGTTTGCCGAAAGCACGTCTTTCGAAATATTCAACCAAACCTACACCGGCATTGGCCGTGCATGAACCCAAAGATCCCTGGTCTTCTATAGGCGAAAACCAATTGACCAATGAAATAGATTTTGGCTGGCTGCTCTTTTCTGTTTTTTGAGCACCAGTTTTCTCAATCATTGTCTTTAGTGAATCATCTTGCCCAAGGGCCTTCTTCTGATCGGAAACATCATCATGTTCAATGGTGAGATCCCTGAAATCAGGATAATCGGGTAACCAACCCATGCTTAACCTTCTTCTGAATGCCATAGTGACCTCCTTTGTTAAATAAATGTGTAAAAACTATCTTCGTTATTTAGAATCATTCAAAATTACAACGATAGTAAGTACAAATCAATAGCACAAAAGTGTCATTTTAGTGTAATGGCTATTAAAAATAGCCAAAGAAGGCGATCATCTTTCAACGATCGCCTTCTTTAATTTATAAAAATACGCAAACCTGTAAGCCGGGTTCTGTACCCATCTTTCAATGAGCCTCCATCATTTATCTACCCGGGTTATCACTAACCCGATCCAGCAGCCTACCCCTCACGACTTCCAAAGAATCAAAACGGGCCGTTCTGTATTCCGGCGTACCGGAAAATCGTGATATATTTGGCTTTGCAACCCATCAGAAGTACGGCTGATTGTGTTGCCACAACCACCGGTGAGCTTTTACCCCGCCTTTTCACCCGTTCCCTCCCGATAAATCGGGAGGGTGGTCATTTTCTGTTACCTTACTGCAAGCTTTCGCCCGCCTTCCTGTTAAGAAGCATGGTGCCCTGTGTTGCCCGGACTTTCCTTCCCCCGAATACTCGGGGGGCGATAGAGCGGTCTGCGATGCAAAGATGTGGAAATAGTTTCAAGTTCCAAATTCCAAGTTTCGGCTGAACTGGAAGATCTCAATTAATAAGAAACTCCAAATTTCCAATATCCAATATCGAATAACCAATATCCAAGGGGATCGCAGATTCAACGGAACGGTGGCTGAGCCTGTCGAAGCCGGAACTTTTTAGGCGTTCTTCAGAATCACCATTGTTGCTCCGTAGCCATATTCTTTAAAACTGGCATCCTGAAAAGGGTATTTCTTGTATTTGTTGTTGAGTTCCTGGCGAAGTTCCTGTTTGAGTGTTCCGTTGCCATTGCCGTGAATAAACACAATCCGACGTCTACCATTCGCGATGGCCGTTTCCATTTCATTCCGGAATCTGCCCAGCTGAATTTCAAGCATTTCGTGGTTGGTCAAACCCCGGGTATCTTCTAGTAATTCGTGGATATGCAAATCAATTTCTACTATATCGGGCGAAGTGGCCTTTTTAACCACCACATTGGGTTCGTCCTTGTCAAGTGTGTTCTGATTCAGATCAGATTCCGAAAGTTTGGCCATTTCTGCTTCCATATCATTGCCAAGCAAAGGGAAAATGATCGCATTTTGGGTAAAGAAGCGAGTTTTGGTATAACTGTTCATGCGGTAAAACTTCACCGGATTTGGTCGCAAACTTTTCACAAGCGTAGCTTCTAATTTCGAGGATTCTTCCCTGAAAAAGATGAGCTGAAACTGGAATTCAGGCAATTCATTCAGATCGAAACGACTGAAACTTTCCAAATATCGTTTGCTGTTCGGGTTCATTTTCCCCGATTCAACACTTTTGTATTTTTTATCTTTCAGGTGACAGTAATTGTACAGCACAAAATTATTGCTGTCGTTCACCATATAAACTTTCAGTTCGCCCTCCACCGGATTGTTTGAATCCTGCGGCACAAATGCCATATAGAAATCCGGATTGTCTTTTCCTGAAATATATTTGGGTTCCGCTTTGGGCAATTCTTTTTTTACAGGCGCTTCTTCTTTCTTTTCATTGGCCCTGATTTTTGCCTGACGTTTTTCCGAATTCATCGAATTCACATCATCCAAGACTACCAGTTCGCTAATCAAGGTTGGAACTTCGAACCCATCGTAATCTTCGACACTGACCATGGTTTTATTGATTACCGTTTTTACTACACCGCCGCCTACTGCGTTCAGAAATTTTACTTTGTCTCCAGCTTTTATCATCTTGAAAAATTTTCCACAAAACTACGATAATAGATGCAAGACACAAATAAAAGTCAGAAGCCCGAAGCCCGATATCAGAAGTCAGGATTCGTAAAATTCAAATCCAATTTCTCTTTGAAGCCCTATTTTTTCTCCTTTTAACTCTGTGGTGAAAAGTTTTCAAATTGATTCCGTAATTTTGGCCCAATTCTATGAAAAACGAAAATTTACTGCTCAAACAGGTTACTGGCATCTCCACTAGCGATTTTGCCTACGAATTGCCAGATGAAAAAATTGCCAAATATCCGCTGGCCGAACGCGACCAGTCGAAACTATTGGTTTGGAAGAATGGCCGGATTCAGGACGCTCAGTTCAGAAATCTGCCGGATTACCTGCCTGCCAATAGTTTGCTGGTTTTCAACAACACCAAAGTTATCAGGGCAAGGCTTCATTTTCTGAAAGAAACCGGCGCCAAAATCGAAGTTTTTTGCCTCGATCCGGTTGACCCGGCCGATTACCAGATCGCTTTTCAGACCACCCAGTCATGCATCTGGAAATGTATGATCGGCAATCAGAAGAAGTGGAAAGGTGAACGGTTACGGAAAATCATTCATATCGATGAAACCGAAATCGAACTTTATGCCGAACAAACCGATCCTGAAAATAACAAAAATCTGATCCGGTTTAGCTGGAACAATCCTGAATTTGAATTTTCACGGGTTATCGAACACGCCGGCTCGTTGCCCATTCCGCCTTACCTGAACCGTGAAACCGAGTTGAGCGACCTGGAACGCTACCAGACTGTTTATTCCAAAATAAAAGGATCGGTTGCAGCACCCACTGCCGGATTGCATTTTACTGAAAAGGTTTTCAATCATCTGAAAGACGATGGGCATGAACTGGCAGAACTTACTTTGCATGTCGGAGCCGGGACTTTTCAGCCGGTGAAGAGCGAAACCATTTCAGGTCATGAAATGCATTCCGAACATTTTTACATCCGGCGCGATTTCATTAATCAGCTCCTTCATCACTCCGGAAAAACAATTGCCGTGGGAACGACATCGGTCAGAACATTGGAAAGCCTTTACTGGCTCGGTGTTCAGGTAATAAATAATCCTGAAACTGACATTGCTGACCTGAAAGTTTCGCAATGGGAAGCCTATCAGGAAGGAGAAAATAACATTCAGGATAAAGAAGCATTAAACGCGCTGATTAAATTATTGGACAAGCACCAAACCGATTTTCTTTCAGCTTCAACGCAGATTATCATTGCTCCCGGCTATCGTTTCATGATAGTTGACGGAATGATCACCAATTTTCATCAGCCGCAAAGTACTTTACTGTTGCTGATTTCAGCCTATCTGGACAACGAATGGCGAACAATTTACGAACATGCATTGGTAAACAATTATCGTTTCCTGAGTTACGGTGACAGTAATCTGTATTTGAAATATTAATCAGGTCTTATACAATATTCCAATTGTTTCGGCTGTTTATTCATCAAGGTTGCAATTGACAAAAATCAATAGAAAGAAACCACTTTATTAATTCGGAAATACTAAATTTGCTGCCTTAATTAGTGAAAAGCCGGAAAACAAAGTGATTTGATTTTCGGAAATCTCAAACTAAATTTATCTGCCTGTGTTTCTATTTGGAATTTTATCGAGTCCGCTACCTTATCTGTTGATGGCCGTTTTTTATTTTTTCGGCTTCGCTACGGGTATGTTCAAGGGTAATGCCGACAACGAAACAGTCCAACAAATTCAGGTAAAAAACATTCAGGTTGAACCACAGGCAAAAAGCTATGAAACAGCCGAAACTACTTTTCAATACCATGATTACAGCTTTCAAAAAAAGATAGTTGACTTCACTGTTCAATTTATATGGCCATCACCGGTTTGTCAAAAGGAAAAACTGATTTATTTTGTTCACGACATAAAAGTCCACCATTCACCTACTTCTGAATCCGGATTCTGTCGGCCTCCCCCATCACGCAGCTAATACACCCATTCAAGCACTTTTTCCGTAAAAATTGCAGCCTTTTGGAAACATTAACTCCTGAAGTCTGTTTTATGGTGTGCCGTTTAGAATTTTAATTAGCTATGTTGATAAAGATTAAATTATGATTGGCCTGATAGGAATTAGCTACAAAACTGCATTAGTCGAAGTTCGCGAGAAATTTTCATTTACAAAAGAAGAAATTGTTCCATTTTCCGAGATGCTGCAACAGCAGACTGAAATCTCTGATTTGGTGCTGATTTCAACCTGTAACCGGACTGAAATTTATTTTTCGCAGGATATTCACGACAACCAGACTGCCTTTGAGTTGGTGTATGAAGTGATCAAGAAATTCAAAAATGTCAACGATCATTGCTGGCATTACTTTTACCACCGGTCGAATGCCGGGGCAGTCAGACATTTGTTTGAAGTTGTTTCAGGGCTCGACTCCTTGATTATTGGTGAAGATCAGATTATCGGACAGGTAAAAGAAGCCTACCTTCGATGCACTGAAGCCGCCCTGACCGACGCTGTTTTAATGCGTCTTTTCCAGAAATCGTTTGAAGTGGGAAAACGCGTTCGTAGCGAAACAGGTATTAAGTTGGGTATTACATCGGTAAGCAGTGCAGCAGTTGAAATGTGCTCCTGTATTCTGGATGGAGTAAGTGACAAATCTGTTCTCCTTATTGGAACAGGAGAAACCGGTAACCTTGCACTTCAAAGTATTTACAAAAAAGGAGTTAAACAGATCGGTGTTACCAATCGCACCATTGAAAAAGCGGAAAAGTTAGCCGGCAAATTCAATGGAATGGCTATTCCATTCGAATCATTTGAAAAATATTTGCATGGCTTTGATATTGTGATGATTGCCACCTCTTCACATGATCCGCTCATTACTGCAGAAATGGTTGAAAGAACCCGACAAGTAAGACCTGAACACAAACAGGTATTTATTGACTTGTCAGTTCCCAGAAACATTGAAAGCGCTGTTGGTGAAATTGAAAATATTGAATTGTTAACTGTTGACAGCCTTCAGGAAATTATCGATCAAACCACTGAGAAGAAAAAAGAAAGCGCTGCAAAAGCAGAAATCATTATTGACGAAGTCTTGTCAGATTATACCGAATGGCTTGCCAGCCGGTCGTTACGCCCAGCCATTAACACAATTACAACAAATCTTCAGGCAATTAACAACGAAGAAATTTCAACCTACAGAAAGTTAAGCACTCCTGAAATTCAGGAAATTGTGGATGATTACGCCAAACACCTCACACAGCGTTACACCCGTTTGCTGATCAAAAACCTAAAAGATTTAACGGATAACGGAAAAAATATCGATTCGTTAAAAACCATCAATGATTTATTTAAATTCGTCTAAATTATTTTGACAGCAAAACCACTTGGTTTACTCTTGATCGATCTCAATGAAAAAAAACATAAGAATAGGCACTCGTGGCAGCCAACTTGCACTTTATCAGGCAAAAAAGGTAAAAGCCACGCTCGAAAATTTATTCCCTGAACTTCAGGTTGAAATAAAAATTATTAAAACAAAAGGTGACAAAATTCTTGATGTCGCGCTCTCAAAAATCGGCGACAAGGGATTATTCACCAAAGAAATCGAAAATGAACTCATTGACGGGACAGTCGATTTGGCGGTTCATAGTCTAAAAGATCTTCCAACTACTTTGCCTGAAGGTTTGAAATTGGGCGCCGTGCTTGAGCGTGGCGAATTCCGTGACGCGTTGGTCAGTAAAAACGGTAAAAAATTGTCTGAACTTGGTACCGGCGATGTGGTGGCTACTTCCAGTCTTCGTCGTCAGGCCGGTTTAATGAAGATGAACAATCAGATCGTCATCAAAGATATTCGCGGAAACGTCAACTCTCGCCTCCAAAAAATGGAGGATGGTTATTGCGATGCGATGATCATGGCCGCAGCCGGACTTCAACGGCTTGGACTTGAAAAATACATTACCGAAATTATTGATCCTGAAATCATTGTTCCGGCTGTCAGTCAGGGCGCCATTGCTATCGAAATCCGCATGAACGATCCTGAGGTGGAACAGCTGATGCAAAAGATCAATCATACCGACACATGGAATGCCATTACGGCTGAACGAGCTTTTCTGGCACATTTGCAGGGCGGATGCCAGGTTCCGCTTGGTTGTTTTTCAAAAGTTGAAAATAGCATTTTGACCATGAACGGTTTTGTCGCATCTGTTGACGGAAGCCAGTTTATCAACGAAACCATATCAGGAGAAATAAGCAAAGGCGCCGAATTGGGTGTTCAAATGGCAGAAAAGATGCTTGAAAGAGGAGCACTCAGAATTCTGAACGAAATCAAATCAATCAAACCTACAAATTAAACCAAATGGGCAAATTACTTGAAAACAAGGTGTTCATTTCAACCCGGCCGGCCGGCCAATCAACTGAACTTGAAAGCCTTTTGGCAGAAGAATCAGCTACTCTTATTTCGATGCCAACCATTGAAATAAGACCTCTGCCCCTCGATGAATTTTCGTGGTTACAGCTTCGGAATCTCAATTCTTTCCACTGGATTGTGTTTACAAGTCCGAATGGCCTGAAATATTTCTTCGCCCGGTTGTTTGAGCTTCAGAATAATTACGGACTTCCGGAACATTTAAAAATTGCAGTAGTCGGCAAAAAAACAGCCGCCCACCTGGAATGTTACGGTACATCGGCCGAATTTATTAATCTGGGTAATACTGCCGAAGATTTTTCAACCGATTTTATCAACCGGGTCAATATCGGCGAACGGGTTCTTTTTCCCATTGGTAATTTAGCACGGACGGTAATTGAAGACAAAATATCGAAAAAAGCAATCTGTACACGGGTGCTTTTTTATGAAACAATTATGCCTTCCGAAATAAACAACGAAGCGCTTCCGCTTATTCTAAGCGATCAGTACGATATGATAATTCTGACCAGCCCATCAGGTTGCAGCAATCTGCTTCAGCTGGTTTCAGAAAAAATAGATATAACCATGCTGCGATTGGTTTGCATAGGACAAACAACGGCAGCCGAAGTGATCAGAAGCGGAATCGAACCGCTTATTACAGCAGGCATGGCGAATTCACAAGGAATTTCGTCGGCCATAATCAATTATTTTCAGAAAAAACAACTTATAAACAATTAATTATGTCTTTCCCAACAACACGACTCAGGAGATTAAGACAAACCCCTGTTTTAAGAAATTTGGTGCGCGAAACAATACTTACCCGCGACGATCTGATCATGCCTTTATTTGTTTGCCCCGGAACCGGAGTAGTCAATCCTATTTCATCGATGCCCGGCAATTCGCAACTTTCGGTTGACATGCTGGTTGAAGAATGTCGTCGTTTATGCGGAATTGGTATCCAGGCAATCCTTTTGTTTGGTATTCCTGAACACAAAGACGAGCACGGATTAGTTGCCTGCGAACACAATGGAATTGTGCAGCAAGCTGTTCGTGCTTTAAAAAGTGCCTTGCCCGATTTATATGTGATTGCCGATGTTTGCAACTGTGAATACACGACTCACGGACATTGCGGAACCATTGTAAACGGAGATGTGCACAACGATCTCACCTTGGAAACGCTGGCAAAACAATCGGTTTCGCTCGCTCAGGAAGGTGTTGACATGGTTGCTCCAAGCGACATGATGGACGGACGCATTGGAGCCATTCGCAAAGCCCTCGACGAATACGGGTTTTATAATCTGCCAATCATGGCTTATTCGGCCAAATATGCTTCCAGTTTTTACGGACCATTCCGCGAAGCTGCCGAGAGCGCTCCCAAATTCGGAAACCGTTCTACTTACCAGATGGATCCTGCCAACGGCAACGAAGCGCTGCGCGAAGTGGCGCTCGACATCGAAGAAGGCGCCGATATTGTGATGGTGAAACCTGCATTGAGCTATCTGGATATCATCCAGAGAGTAAAGACGACTTTCAATATTCCAATTGCAGCCTACAACGTAAGCGGTGAATATTCAATGGTGAAAGCTGCTGCTGCCAATGGTTGGATCGACGAAAAACGGATGGTCCGCGAAATCCTGACCTCTATCAAACGCGCCGGTTCCGACATCATTATTTCATACCATTCACAAGACATTGTGAAAGATCTTTAAAATGAAACAATATAACCAAAGTATTGCGGCTTTTCAGGAAGCCCAAAAGCATATTCCGGGGGGAGTAAATTCACCCGTGCGTTCTTTTAAAAGTGTTGACGGCGATCCGTTGTTTATTGCCAGTGCAAAAGGAGCCAAGATTTTCGACATTGATGGTCACGAATACATCGACTATGTTGGCTCGTGGGGCCCTATGATATTGGGTCACGCGCATCCCGATGTGATCATGGCCATTCAGAAAACAGCCGCCAGAGGAACCAGTTTTGGCGCTCCGACTTTGCTTGAAACTGAAATGGCGCTGCTGATAAAAAAGATGGTTCCTTCGATCGACAGTGTTCGTATGGTGAACTCCGGAACAGAGGCTACCATGAGCGCCCTGCGTCTGGCTCGTGGCTATACCAGCCGTGAGTTGGTTGTTAAATTCGAAGGATGTTACCACGGTCACAGCGACAGTTTTTTGATTAAAGCCGGATCGGGTGCATTGACTTTCGGAACGCCCAATTCTCCGGGAGTTACTTCCGGAACTGCAAAAGACACACTCACTGCCAGATTCAATGATTTGGATTCGGTGACAGAATTGTTTATCCGTTATCCGGAACAAATTGCAGCTGTTATCATTGAACCTGTTACCGGTAATATGGGCGTGGTAATTCCTGAACCGGAATTTATGCAGGGAGTCAGAGACCTTTGTACCAGGTACGGTACTGTGCTGATTTTTGACGAAGTAATGACCGGATTCCGGCTTTCAAAAGGCGGTGCGCAGCAAATTCTGGGCATCGCACCTGATTTAACTTGCTTCGGGAAAATCATCGGTGGAGGATTGCCCGTTGGAGCTTATGGTGGCAAACAGGAAATCATGGACAAGTTGGCGCCAAAAGGTCCTGTTTATCAGGCCGGAACACTTAGTGGGAATCCGCTTGCAATGGTTGCAGGGCTCACAACCCTGAAAATTCTTGATGAAACAGATGGTTTTTACGATATGCTCGAAGAAAAATCGGCACGCCTTGGCGATGGAATCAAAAAATGTCTGGAAGACCTGAATTTCCCAGGAGTTTTGAATCGTGTGGGTTCCATGTTCACCCTTTTCTTTACTGAAGAGGCAAAAGTGAATTCGTTTGCCGATGCTTGCCGTTGCAATACCGCCACCTATGCCAAATACTTCAAAATGGCTTTGGAAAGCGGAATCTATTTGGCTCCATCGCAATTCGAAGCCGGATTTATGTCGGCTGCTCATACAACCAAAAAGATTGATAAGACTATTGAAGCGACTTATGAGGCATTGAAGGTGTTGAAATAAACGCCCCTCTCCAACCTCTCCCCAAGAGAGAGAGGCTATTTCAGAAGTTCAGGAAGCCGCTCCCTGAGCCTGTTGAAGGGAGCAACTCAAAATAAATTTATTTAATTGATATTCAGTAGTATAAATATATCTAAACAATTCTGGCAGGTTATTTGAAGTAGCATCCGTGCTGATAAAAATGAAAACGAATTTCAGCGAAAACAGGAAACAATTAAAATTTACGATCATGAAAACAAAAATTGGAATCTTAGTTTTGGCTTTATGCACGATCTCCTTCAATATGCAGGCACAACGACGTGTAGTTACCACCGCCCGTGCAACAAGCTACGATATTAGTGACAACCTGGATCTGGATGCAGTGGCTTCCATTTTCGGCGATTCAGAAAATCTGGAAGACTTTGAAAACAGATTGAACGATCCGGAAAACCGGATTTCGAACCTTGACCTGAATGAAGATGGCTACATCGACTATTTAAGAGTTGTCGAAAATTCATCGGACCGCAATTCTCTGGTTGTTGTTCAGGCAGTGCTGGATGAGGATGTATATCAGGACGTAGCAACCATTGAAATTGAAAAAGTTCAGAACGGAAATCCTCGGGTACAAATTATTGGTGACTCCTATATCTATGGTTCGGACTATATCATCGAACCGGTGTATGTCAGAAATCCGATCATTTTTTCATTCTTCTGGGGACAGCATTACATGCCCTATAGTTCGCCCTATTATTGGAACTATTATCCAAGTTGGTACAGTTATTACAGACCATATCCTACATTCAGATACCAAAGAGATGTATATGTTCATATCAATTCTTATAATACCTATAACCGCGGACACGACCGGAATATTTATTTTTCGGGAGACAATTACAACCGTATAAGAAGAAGCGATTATGCATCAAAACATCCGGACCGTTCATTTGTCAGTCGAAATGAAGGTATAAGAAACAGGCAGGAATTGAACGAAAGAAGGCCAAATAATTCTGTAAGTCGCCAGAGAGGCAATGATATTCAAAGATCAAATGACCGTCAGGTACAGGATAACAAAAAATCTGCTTCCGGAAGAAATGAAGGACAAAGGAGTGTGAACGAAAACAGGCGTCCGTCTGTTAGTGGACAATCAGGAACGAATCAGTCCAGGACAAGAGAAAACCGCAGCATAGATAACAACCGAAAAAGTTCAAATTCTTCCAACGGATCAATTCAGAATAAGTCAGCCGATAGTAATCAAGGACAGAGGAGTGTGAACGAAAACAGGCGTCCGTCTGTTAATGGCCAATCAGGAACTAATCAGACCCGGACAAGAGAAAACGGAGCAGTACAGAATAAGTCTGCCAGTAGTAATCAAGGGCAAAGGAATGTGAATGAAAGCAGGCGTCCAATTTATGGTGGCCAATCAGGAACGAATGAGTCCCGGACAAGAGAAAACAGCAATGTCGGTAATACCCGAAAAAGTTCAAATTCTTCCAGTGGTGCAGTACAGAATAGTTCGGCCAGTAGAAATGGATCAAATAACGGAATAGGTGTTTCGGGAAGTCAATCTTCCTCAACGCAAAACAGGTCAGCAAACCGTGTTGAATCAGCTCAAAGAAATTCTGCTCCGAGAGAAAAATCAGGTTCTGTATCAGGTCAGGGGAGGTCAAACAATGAAGTAAAACAAAATCAGCAAAGTAGCGCGAGATCTGAATCAACAAACAATGGCGGGAATAAAGAAAGCGGGAACAGACGGAGATGATAATAATTTGAAATTTAAACTATAAACATTGACAACAAACTCAATTCTACTGAAAACCCTTAGGGGAGAAAAGACAGAAAGACCACCAGTCTGGTTCATGCGCCAGGCTGGTCGTGTTTTGCCTTCGTACATGAAAATAAAGGAAAACTACACCTTTTGGCAAATGATGCAAAATCCCGAAATCGCTGCAACAGTTACGCTTTTGCCGATCCGGGATTTGGGCGTTGATGCGGGAATACTTTTCTCCGATATACTGGTTATTCCGCACGCATTGGGAATGGGACTCGAATTCAACGATAGTGGTCCGTTATTCGATCACCCGTTGGCTTTTCGTGAAAATCCGTTGGTTGGATTAAATCCAGATCCGGCGAAACTGAATTATATCTATTCTGTAATCGACGAGATCAAACGCACCAAATCGCCTGATACTCCACTGATTGGATTCTGTGGAGCACCCCTCACAGTTTTGCTATTCATGCTTCAGGGGTTGGGACGCAAGGGTGAATTCCCGGAAGCCATCAAATTCATTTACCAGAACAAGGAAACTACAAAAAAACTGATTGAGATTGTTACTGATCTTTCTATTGTTTATGCAGAAGGTCAAATCAAGCATGGAGTAGATGTTTTCCAACTGTTCGACACCCATGCCGGATTGATTCCCTTCGATTTGTACGATGAGCTTTTTATGCCTTCCATCCGGAGAATTGGCGATGCGGTTCGCGAAAAAGATATTCCATTTATCTTCTTTCCGAAAGGATTGGGAGCAGGAATTGTCCATATTTCGCCCGACGACTGCGACTTTCTGAGCATCGACTGGCAAACTTCGCTCGATACAGCACGAAAACTTGTTCACCCGAAAATCGGTTTGCAGGGAAATGTTGATCCCCGGTTGTTATATGCCAGTCAACTTGAAATTGAAAAGGCGCTTCTGCCGTACATCGAATTCGGTAAAAACAACCAGAACTGGATTTTCAATCTCGGACATGGTTTTATGCCCGGAATTTCGTTTGAAAATGCACGATTCCTGGCCGATTGGGTGAAACGAACAGATTGGAAAAGATAATGAAGTTTCAGGTTCAAAGCTTCAAGTTCCAGGTTTATCCGTTACTTGAATTTTGTAACTTGGAATATGGAATTTGAAACTTACTTGGAACATTGAACTTGAAACTTGAAACTTTTTTATAATGATCAATCGCGAATTACTCGAAAAATACAACCATCCGGTTCCACGATACACCAGTTATCCGCCGGCTAATTTTTTTACTGAAGAATTTGGGTCTTCACAGTATTTGGATGCTGTCAACCAGTCGAATAGTTGGAAACCGCAAAACATTTCCATTTACATTCACATTCCGTTTTGCCTGAAATTGTGCTATTTCTGCGGATGCAATTCCTATGCCTTACGGCAGGCCGATGTGGTGGCTGCCTACCACAAAGCATTGATTAAGGAAATAAAAATGGTGACTGGGAAACTCGATAAAAACCGTTTTGTTTCACAGATTCATTACGGTGGAGGTACACCCAATGCTATCCCGGTTGAATATCTTCAGGAAATCAACGAATTATTGTTTTCAACTTTCAAGTTTATTCCTGAACCTGAAATTGCGATCGAAGTCAATCCTGCCTACCTGACTTACGAGCAAATGACCGGTTTGAAAAAAGCTGGGTTCAACCGTTTCAGCCTTGGAATTCAGGATTTTGATACTGAAGTGTTGGATGCAGTAAACCGCGATAAACCCGGAATGCCAGTAAAGGAATTAATGGCATTTCTAAAAATGGATTCGCCGGAAATAGCTGTCAATCTTGATTTTATTTACGGCCTGCCGAAACAGACTGCTGCAAATTTTGCTGAAACCATTCAGAAAGCCATTGAACTGAAACCCGATCGGTTGGTCACATTTTCGTATGCACATGTTCCATGGGTGAGCAAAATTCAGAAACAACTTGAGAAAGTTGGACTTCCGGCCAGCGACGAAAAAATCAAGATGTTCGAAGCTGCCTTTTCGCTCCTGACTAAAAACGGCTATGAAGCGATTGGAATGGATCATTATGCGAACGCCAATGACGAACTAACCATTGCACGTAAAAACAAGCAGTTGCACCGAAACTTCCAGGGATATTGCACCCGCCGCACGACCGGACAGGTTTATGCTTTTGGGGTAACCGGAATCAGTCAGTTAGGTGGCGTTTATGCACAAAATACAAAGTCGATTGACCAATATATTGCAAAAATAAATCAGGGTGAACTGACCACCATCAAAGGATATGCACTCACCAAACAACAAGTGATTCTGCGTGAAGTCATCAACGAACTGATGTGCAACGAACAGATTGTCTGGAGCGAAATCGGCGAACGGCTTGGATTCACTTCCGAAGAAATTAAGAAAAATACAACCTATAATCCGGAGCTGCTTCAGCAATTCGAAGCCGACGGACTGATCAGCCTTTCAGAAGAGAAAATGCAGATTACTCCGGAAGGACAATTGTTTATCAGGAACGTTGCTGCATCGCTCGATCCGTTGACCCAAGCCGGACAAACCAATTTTTCCAAACCAGTGTAATGAGTTGCGATTTATAAATCGTACAATTTACAATTTTGAAGAACGCAGACAGGCATTAACAAATTATCAAAAAATGAATCATGGCAGAAACAATAAATCCTGAAGTAATCATAATTGGCGCTGGACTGACCGGTTTAACGATGGGTTTATATCTCAAAAAAGCTGGAATTGACTTCCTGATCATCGATAAATCGGCCAAAACGGGAGGGGTAATTCAGACTATTCATGAGAAAGGTTTTGTTTACGAAACTGGTCCCAATACCGGAGTTGTTTCCTCTCCCGAAATGACCGAATTATTTGAAGAACTGGCCGGAAAGTGCGAACTCGAAGTTGCCGATCCCAGCGCCAAACGACGCCTGATTTGGAAGAATGACCAATGGAATGCTTTGCCATCAGGCTTATGGTCGGCGATCACAACACCACTTTTCACTTTGGGTGACAAGTTCCGCATTTTGGGTGAACCGTGGCGGGCAAAAGGAACCGATCCGAACGAGAAATTGTCCGATCTGGTTAAACGCCGCCTTGGGAAAAGTTTTCTCGATTACGCTATAGATCCTTTTATTTCAGGAATATACGCAGGAAATCCCAACGAACTGGTGCCGCGTTATGCGCTTCCAAAACTTTGGAAACTGGAACAGGAATACGGCAGCTTCATCCGTGGTACGATAAAAAAAGCGAAAATTCCGAAAACTGATCGCGATAAAAAGGCCACCAAAGAAGTTTTTTCGGCAAAGGGCGGACTAGGTAAAATGATCGAAGCGCTGACCGAAGCCATTGGATCTGAACATTTTCTTTTATCAGCTGAAACCATGGTTAAGCCAACTGGAGGCGGATTTCATCTCCAGGTTACAACTCCGGAACAAATGATTCAGTTTGAAACCAAACATTTGGTAACGACCTGCGGCGGATATGTATTGTCAGATTTACTTCCATTTCTGACTGGAGAAGAAATTGCTCCGTTCAATGACCTGAAATACGCTGCTGTCACACAGGTTCTGCTCGGATTTAATGAGTGGAATGGTATCTCATTAAAAGCTTTTGGTGGATTAGTGCCTGGAAAGGAAAACAAAAATATTCTTGGTGTATTATTTACTTCATCGTTCTTTGAAGGCCGTGCCCCACAAGGAGGAGCGCTACTTTCGGTATTTATGGGTGGCACCAAACGCCCCGATATTGCACAAATGGATAACGACCAGATTGAGGCTGTTCTGAACAAGGAACTCCCGCGCATGTTGAGTAACCGTCGGTTTAATCCGGATATGATTCGGATACACCGGTACCCGAAAGCCATTCCGCAATACACCGAAAGTTCGGGCTATCGTTTTGAAATGATTGAAAAACTTCAGCAGAAATATCCGGGTCTGATTCTGGCCGGAAACATACGCGATGGTATTGGCATGGCTGATAGGGTAAAACAAGGACGTATGATTGCAGAAGAGTTGATCAGTAAGAAATAAAGCGTATCAAAGAAAGGGATCAATCTGTTTATTATACTTGTGAATGAGTTGCAGAACATGAAGAGAAAAGGATAGGCTTTTAGTCGAATAATCTATAAATTTGCACAAAAGATAGCCGATGAATATTCAAGCACAAAAATTGGAACTAGTTAAGATGATTCTGGATACAGACAATCCAACGATACTTTCATCCATAAAAGATATTATTTCAAAATCATCGAAAGCAGACTTTTGGGATTCTTTGCCACAATCACAACAAGATGAAATCCTTAATGGGATTGAAGAAATTGGTAATGGAGATGTTGTTGATTATGAGAATTTCATAAAAAAACATCGGAGATGAAATAGAGTTCAGACAACGCGATCAATATTGTCACAATCTT
>JBBRXN010000031.1:0-54994 GCA_038248385.1 Bacteroidales bacterium | reverse complement strand
ATGTTCAATGCATTTATGATTTGATTCAACCCTAAGTTTTGAAATTTGTACCAATGCATGAATCTTTCCCTATTTCTTCCTGGAAATAACAAAACCCACTGAATATCAGTGGGTTTTGCATTATTACGTGCCCAGAACAAGGACATATTTTCTATGATAATGCGCTTAAATTCAGAATTTTATCAAGGCAATTTTATTGTGGTCCCGATAATCTCTCTGTAAGTGGATAAAGAACGATAATTGTAAGTCAAAGATACAAATTATTTCAATTTGGTGCAAATGGCATAGGTATGTTAATTGTTTTTTAAAATCCAATGTCCGCCATTATCAGTGACAATTCTTTCAATTATCATTTCCGACTTAAGTCTGTTTAAATGATATTCGATACTTTTCGCTGTTAGTCCGGTCTAATTTATTTTGCTTTCATTGTCTTCCACGTTTTGACGGATCACTTTAATTGCTTTTAGGTGTTTTTATCCTCATTTCTTTAATTCATTTTTGATCTTGGCCTGATCTTATTATACCTAATAAAAAGCCGGTGGGTTATTTTACCCTGATTCATCCTCCCGAATGAAAAGAGCCACGCAGGGAGAAACAAGAGGTTTTTGTGGAACAAAAACACATCTTGCAAGCCTCTCTCCGGATGAAGTTCAGTCTCGTCCCGGATGGACCGTTCTGCGACAAAAAGTGAAGGGAATCTTATCTTTTCACTCCCTAACAATCATAAAAAAAGAGGCACGGGCTGAGTTTTTTTATTCAGAGATTAGGATATAAATTGTCAAGTATTCCAAAGATGGAATCAACTGCTTTTTGAGCCTTTAACGCTGCCACCAAAGAACTATTATTAGTATAACTGAAAATTTCAGTTACTTTTATGGTTGATTAACCAGAAAAAATTTGCACCGATTTAATATTTGAACCGTGAATTTGTCGAACCTTGAAATTCTTCAAAAAATCATATCCGGAGATGAGCCTTCATTTGAAAAGGTGTATCGCTTTTATTATCCCCGGCTAAATTACTTTGCAAAGCAATACCTTTTCGATTCAGAATCTGCAAAAAACATTGTACAGGATGTCTTTACTGAATTGTGGGATAAACGGCTTACACTGCATAAAGACACTAATCTCAATGCATGGCTATTTACAGTTACCAGAAACAAATCGCTCAAAATCATCAGCCAGCTTAAATCGCAGCAAAACTACGATAACTATATTATATCAAGGCAATTAGATGTAAACTATAAGTCCTTGGCCGATTTCGACACCAGCCGTCTGGTTTTCGAGGAGCTCCAGTCCCAAATTCAGGCATCATTGGATAAATTATCACCTTCCTGCCGCAAAATCTTCGAAATGAGCCGCTTTGAAGACAAAAAAAACAGGGAGATTGCAGAGGAACTAAATTTGAGTATCAAAACCGTTGAGGCTCAGATTTCGAAAGCGCTCAAGACACTAAAAACCGATCTGCACGATTACCTCCCATTATTTTATATTCTATTTCTTTTTCAAAAATAAATTTATTTTTTCGATAAGGGTAAAAGGGATTGATTAGGTTATATATTCAAATCTCATTCATCAATGGACGAAGAAAAGTTATTGCAATACATCAAAGGAGAAATACTCTCGAAAACAGAAACGATCAGGATCCTGGATTGGGTTGAAGCATCGCCTGAAAACCAAAGGAAATATACTCAGTTGAAAAACTTATGGGTTATAGCCGGACTTGACTATCCTGAAGAAGTAATCATCCCTGATTTTGCTTATCCCCAAAACAAACGGAAAATACTGCATGAGACGTTTATCGGATCATTTTTGAAATACGCTGCAATATTTTTACTGGCATTTTCGATGGGTTCGTTAAGTCTTTATTACGTCAGCAGTAACCAGAACGCCGAATTGTCATCTCATTTTAATACTATTGAAGTGCCCAATGGTCAGCGCTCACAAATCTCATTGTATGATGGAACCAGAGTCTGGCTGAATTCAGGGACTAAATTCCGGTATCCGGTTGTATTTAGCAAAAAATTACGGGAAGTATTTATTGAAGGAGAAGCCTTTTTCGATGTAGCAAAAGATAAAAAGCATCCCTTTGTGGTGAATGCAGGACAACTTAAGGTTGAGGTAATGGGAACCCGTTTTAATGTATACGCTTACCCCGAAGAGGGTGAGTTTTCGACCACTCTGGAAGAAGGATCAGTAAATATGATCAAAACTTCGGACAGCAAAGGTATTGTCCTCAAGCCCGGTGAACAGGTAATCTTCGACCGTACAACCGACAGATTTAAAAAGCTTGAGGTTAATACGGAGCTATATACCTCATGGAAAGAAAACCTGTTAAAGTTTGAAGATGCTCCATTTGACGAGGTCATCAAAAAGATGGAGCGGTGGTATGATATAAAAATTACCGTCGACCCGGCTGTGAATACGAAAGAACGATATACGATGACTATCAAGACTGAAAGTCTCAGGGAGATGCTAACATTACTGTCGAAAACAACTAAAATAAACTATGAAATAAAAGTAAACAGTGTATTGATCAAGAAACCATGACACAAAAAAAGGGGAAGTGCTGAAACACTTTCCCCCTATAATTCATGCTGAAACATGAAACATGGCTAAAAAAAAGCCCATAAAAAATGGGATAAGTTTAACCCTTTTACAATTACAAATTTATGAAAAAAAATTGGTTTAATGACGAGGGGCATAGTCGCTCTCTCTTTAAATGGTTACGAGTTATGAAATTAACTATGTTTTTTCTTCTGGCTGCGCTTATTCAGGTGAGTGCGAGTGTTTATTCACAGCAAACGAAGCTCAGCATTACGCTTCAGAATGCCTCAGTTAAGGAAGTGTTGAAGCACATTGAAAACCAAAGTGATTTTTTCTTTCTGTATAAGAATGAAAACATTGATGTGAACCGGATTGTCAGTATTGATATTAGTGACAAATCTGTGGAAGACATTTTAGATCAGTTATTTAAAGGAACAAAAGTTAGTTATGAAGTGGTCAACCGCCAGATTGTCCTGGTCAACAAGGAGAATGGTGATTTTGCACCCCAGGTTCAGCAACAGCAAAAATCTGTCTCCGGGAAGGTTACCGACACATCCGGTGGCTCATTGCCCGGTGTTTCAGTCGTTCTCAAAGGAACCACTACCGGGGTAATTACTGATTCGGATGGTAAATATTCACTTTCTAACATTCCTGAAAACGCAATCTTGCAATTTTCGTTTGTGGGAATGAAGATGCAGGAAGTTGTTGTAGGAAACAAGTCAGCTATCAATGTTAGTTTAGCTGAAGAGAGTATTGGAATTGAGGAAGTTGTGGCAATAGGATATGGAACGGCACGAAAAAAAGACCTTACAGGAGCACTTGCCCGAATTAGTGCAGATGATAAATCCACATTGCCAAATATCAATGCAGTACAAACAATGAGAGGATCTGTTGCAGGACTTCGGGTCACCGATAACGGAAAGGCAGGATCTGACGGCAACATTCTTATACGCGGGAACAGGTCAATCACCGCAGGTAACGACCCGCTTATTGTTCTGGATGGTATCCCTATGGTTGGCAGTAAACTATCAGATATCAGCAGCAATGACATTGAAACAATCGACATTCTGAAAGATGCCAGTTCTGCTGCTATTTACGGCTCGCGTGCTACAAACGGGGTAATCCTTATTACAACCAAACGCGGGAAAGATTCGAAGCCTGTAATTAACTATAGCGGATACTACGGATTCTCAGATTTTGCCAGGACGCCAAATCTGATGGGTCCCGATAAATATTTGCAATTGAAAAAAGATGCTTCCGTTTTTTTAGGTGGCCAGGCGACTCCGCTGAACCCCATTGAACAGGAAGTTCTTGATGCAGGTAAGGCAATAAGCCCATGGGATGCGATAAAACAGGATGCACCGATGATGAACCACGATATTAGTGTGGCGGGAAAATCAGATCGTGTAAATTACTATTTTTCGGGTTCTTACGCCGATCAGAAATCAATTATTTTAGGCGATCAGTTTAAGCGGCTAACACTTCGTGGTAATTTCGACATCAAAGTAAACGATTGGTTAAACATTGGAACCAATACCGGCTATACTTTTAAAGATTATTCAGGCACCGAAGCTGATATCGGTATGGCTTTTATGATGAGCCCTTTTGGAAAATATACCTACGATGACGGACAACCCGTAGGTGTTCCCATGGGTGATGTGTTGGTGACCAATCCTATTTTTAATGCCCTTTGGCAGAACAATTACCAGATCACCAATAACCTGTTCAGCAATATCTATGCTGAGATCAAATTGCCTCTGAAAGGTCTCACTTACCGGATCAATGTAGCCAATAACCTTCGCTACAGTGAAACAAAGAACCATACGCCGGCCTATGACAGGGATGGTACTAAAAGGACAAACTTTGCAAGCCAGAGCTGGAGCAAGGGAATGGATTTCACGTTGGAAAATATTTTGAAGTACAACAAAACCTTCGATAAGATTCACAACGTGGATGCCACCTTGATGTATGGTATTGAAAGTACAAGGAATACCGGGATGTATGGTTCAGGCTCCCTTTTGTTCAGCGATGCACTGGGCTATTATGGCGTGGGCCTGGGCGATGTCCAAACAGTCAGTGGAAATGGTACCGAAATGAAGGCTGTCTCAAGCATGGCGCGGGTTAGCTATCGTTTGCTCGACCGTTATATGTTTAACATGACAGTTCGCCGGGATGGCTATTCAGCATTTGGGTCAGGAAACAAATATGGAAACTTCCCTTCGATGGGAGTTGCATGGGTGATTTCCGAAGAAAGCTTCCTTTCTGAAGTAAAATGGCTTGAATTCTTAAAATTGCGTTATTCCTATGGCAAGAATGGGAACAGGGCCATCAGCCCTTACTCATCGTTAAGTCTGATGAACTCCAGTAATTTCAAATATGTATATGGAGATGGCGGGGTTACTTCAGTTGGTGTATCGCCGACTCAAATGTCAAACCCTGTTCTGGGCTGGGAATCTACCCTGGCATCTAATTTAGGGGTTGATTTCAATCTGCTTTCAGGACGGATCACCGGTGCATTCGAATATTATAACATGAACACTAAAGACCTGCTTTTAAGCAGCCAAATTCCGAATATGACCGGTTACCCGACATTTACAACCAATGTAGGTTCGGTCAACAACAACGGAGTTGAACTTACCTTGAATACAGTGAATGTAAAGTCCGGCGGATTTGAATGGAGCACAACTTTTACTTTTGCAAAAAACAACAATAAAATTACAGATTTAATGGACATAGACGGTGACGGAGTTGGAGATGATGATCCATCCAACGGCCGGTTTATTGGCAAACCAATGTTTTCACCGCTGGATTATGTATTTGACGGTATATGGCAGGCAGGCGAAGATATGACAATGGATCCGGGTGTTAAACCAGGATTTATAAAGTTCAAAGATGTGAGTGGTGCAGATGGCGTTCCTGATGGGAAAATTGATCCGCTCGACCGTCAGGTGCTTGAAACTTCGTTACCAGATTTCACGGCAGGGCTGAACAATACGATTTCTTTTAAAGGTATTTCACTTTCTGTTTTGCTCTATACTAGTCAGGGAGGTAAAGCGCGGAATACCTACACCAACCCTGGTTCAAACTTTTATGCACGCGTTAACCAGATCGATTTGCCTTACTGGACACCAGAGAATCCACTCAATGACAGACCATCAGTGGGATATCCTAATCCAAAGGGTTATGGATTTTATGAGGACAGATCTTTCATCCGGCTACAGGATGTGTCACTGTCTTATGATTTCCCCAAATCTTTGATTTCAAAAGCCAGGCTCAATAGCGTGAAAATCTTTGTAAGCGGAAAGAATCTAATGACCTGGACCGACTGGAATGGATGGGATCCGGAACATGCCGCTGCCTTGGATCCTTTTAGCCTCAACACAGACAATGACCCTAGCAGACAAAGCGGGCCATTGATGAAATCGTTTGTTGTTGGTTTAAATTTAAATTTCTAACCTTTAAAACTTAGAAAAGATGAAAAAAACAATCTATATTATTTTAGTTTTAATAGCTGTTTCGATTGGGGCATGTAAAGAAAGCTACCTGGAAGAGAAACCACTTGATAAATTTAGTCCCGAAAACCTCTTGGTTGATAAAGCGGGTTTTGAATCTGTTATTCATGCGCTTCATGTTTCAGCTCGTGATGAAGAATTGGACCAGGTGCCTGTGATGGCTACGGGGACGGATATCGCTGTTTTTGGAGCGGGTGATGGCCGTTTCTATAACAATTACAAAGAAATTACACCAACTTCCGGAAACGTAAATCAATGGTGGGATTGGGCCTATACGAAGGTGATCAAGAACGCCAACCTGATAATTACCCGTGCCGAGAATCCGGCTGTTAAATGGACCGATGAAGAAAAGAATGCGATCGTAGCCGAAGCTAAGTTCTTTAGGGCTTATGCCTATAACTCTCTGGTGAACTTGTATGGCGGAGTACCGATTGTTGACAAGGAATTGACTGCCCCAAGATATGATTTTGTACGTGCTTCGCGGTTAGAGGTACTGAAATTTATTGAAAGCGATCTCGATTTTGCCGTTCAGTATTTACCCAATGTCGTTACAGACGTCAAAAAAGACGGACGTATTTTTAAAGCAGCCGCTTACCATCTTTTAAGTGAAGTTTGCATCAGCCTTGGAAAAGAAACCGGCACTGCCACCTATTACGACAAGTCAATAACATCAGCCACCAAAGTCATAGATGGAACCACCGGTAATTATAAACTGATGACCAGCAGATTTGGCGACTTGTCTCGTCCGGGCGATGCGTTTTCCGATTTGTTCTGGACTGGGCAGCAAAACAGGGCTTCGGGCAATCTGGAAACCATTTGGGCCCTTCAATATGAATATACAACTCCAGGTGGTGGTTCAGGTGCAAATGTGAATGTCCGCTGGTGGGGTCCTAAATTCGAAGATGTGACTGCTCCCGATGGAAAAAAGCTATTGGTAAATGATTCACTGGGTAGAAGCCAGGGAGGTGTAAGGCCAAATAATTATTATTTTTACGATATCTGGAACGATGATTGGAATGATATGCGTAATTCGAAATACAACATTCGTCGCACCTGGATTTGGAACAACCCTACTTCACCTTATCTGAGAACTGTTGTTAGGACAGTCGTTGAAGGCGGAAAAATGTGGGTTCTGGACCTAAACGGGGTCAAATCGACCAAGACAATTGATACGATGAGGGTCTTGTATCCGCAGATTCGTAAAATTGAAGGACTGATGAAGGGAGGTCCTGCCAATGGCCGCACCGACAACGACCAGTACCGGATGCGTTTAGCGGAGACATATTTGCTGCGCGCCGAAGCTTATTTCCATAAAGGCGATTTAACCTCTGCTGCTGCCGACATCAATGTGGTGCGGACACGTGCAAAGGCCAAACCTGCAACTTCGGCACAAGTTACACTCGACTATATCCTTGATGAACGGGCCCGCGAACTCACCGTTGAGGAACATCGCCGAAAAACACTCTGCCGCTTGGGGGTATTAGTCGAAAGGGTTAAACGATATTCGGCTAAAAGTAAAGATATTGAACCCTACCACCAGTGGTTTCCTATCCCGCAGAAGGCCATTGATGCCAACCGTGGAGCCAAGCTTTCGCAGAACCCTGGCTATCCGGGAGCTGAATAAATAAAGAAATGCACCAAATAATTCGGGAGGTACTGTAATTAAAGTATCTCCCGTTCTTATAAAACCGTTAAACTATGAACACACAATCAAGACGTAACTTTCTGAAACAAACCGGAATTATTTCAACCGGATTATTACTGAATTCAGCATTGGCAGGTTGTGCCCTTAAAAAGGACCCTACCATTTTGCTGGTTTCGGGTTGGCAGGATGTGAACATTGGCGACATTGCCCATACACCAGGGCTGTTGCATGTGCTTGAAACTTTTATGCCCGGGTCAAAAATTATTCTCTGGAAACGAAGCAACGGCGAAGAGGTGAAAAAACTGCTCAATAAAAACTTTCCGAAAGTAAAAATCATTTATGGCGGCGTTGATGCTGAAAAGAATGTGAGTAATCCTGAAATCATGGAAGCTTTTAAGGAAGCCGACGTCATGATTCATGGTTCCGGGCCATTACTGGTTGGGGCCGATAATCTGGCCGCCTGGATGAAAAATAGTAAAAAACCTTTTGGCGTCTTCGGCACAACTTTGCAAAGTCCAGGCGAATACCATGTGGGCATCCTGAAAAAAGCTTCCTTCATTTTTACCCGCGAAACACATTCGATCGACCACCTGAAAAAAGCCGGAATTTATGGTAATCACGTCGCGTTTGCTCCCGATGCAACTTTCTTCCTGAATATTCAGAATAAAGAAAAGGCCGATAGGTTCCTGAAAGAAAACGGATTGGAAGAGAAAAAATTTATATGTGCCATTCCACGCCTCCGCTATACGCCTTACCATTTATTCAATCCAAACAACAACGGATGGAGTGCTGAAAAAATCAAGCAAATTGAGGAAACAAACCTTAAATATAAAGAAATTGATCACGCCAAACTTCGTGAAGCCATTATTGCCTGGGTGCGCGAAACCAAACAAAAAGTGCTGGTTTGTCCTGAAATGACCTATCAGGTGGATATTATGGACGAACTGCTAATTAATCCGCTTCCCGATGATGTGAAGCCATTCGTGCTGAAACGTGGTTATTGGTTGCCAGATGAGGCTGCATCGGTTTACGCCAAAGCCCATACCGTGTTGAGTTTCGAATGTCATTCTCCTATTATAGCTGCGGCCAATGGAACGCCCATGTTTTATTTACGTCAACCGGAAGATACCATCAAAGGGCAAATGTATTACGACCTGGGATTCGACGACTGGACCTTTGAAATAGATCAGACTACCGGGAAACAAATTGCCGACCGCCTACGTGAGATTTGGACCGATTACGATAAAGCCAAAGCCAAACTGGCCCTTTCGATGGATAAAGTAAGCAAAATATACGAGGACCGATGCAAGTTTGTACAGTCGATATCGTGACAGGGTGATTTCAATAAACTAATCATGAATCATGAAGCAAAAAAGAATAGCACTTTTCTTTTTTACAGTACTTCTATTTATTAGCAGTCTGTATGGGCAAAGCAAAAAGAGAATATCGACCAGAGAAATAGTCAATCAGGCTTACGAAAATGGACAACAATACATGGACATCAGCACCTATCCGGGTACTTTGTTGCTCCATGGAATGAGCGAGTTTGCGCTCCTGAAAGGCAATGAGGCAAGCCTTGAAAAAGTAGTTGATGCATTGGCAAAATTCGGAACTGGTGATATTAAAGCTGCCGGAAATTTTATTTCGTATGAAGCCGGTGGCTCCGGTGCTGCTTATCTTTCATGGAAAGGTGCAATCACCAAACTTGACGAACAGGTGGATGTTGCAGCCGAAAAAATGATGAAGGAGCAAAAGCGGTCGACAGATGGGTTGATGACCATTAAAACCATGTCGCATCAGATCTTCATCGATGTAACTTTTGCCGTCACACCTTATTTGTTGTATTCAGGACTGAAGTTCAATAAACCGGAATACATTGATTATGCCGTTTTTCAAACCTTGGAATCGTTTCGGATTTTGAAGGATGATAAAACCGGGCTTATCCATCAGGGAAGAGGATTCCAGGGTGAAGGCAAAATCTCGGAGGATAACTGGAGCCGCGGAAATGGTTGGGGTGCTTTCGCACTTGCTATCCTGATCAGGGACTTGCCCGAATCGCATCCCAAACGGCAGGAAGTTGTTGAATTAGCCAAACAGTTCTTTGCTTCCGTACTCAAATATCAGGACAAGCAAGGTCTGTGGCATCAGGAAATGACTGATCCTACTTCATATATTGAAACTTCCGGTAGTGGCATTTTCCTTTATGGTTTGGGTATCATGCTTGAAAATGGTTTGCTTGATAATAAATACATGAAAAACCTGAACCTTGGATTAAGCAGTTATCTCGATTATATTTCACCTGACGGATCGGTGAGTAATACCTGTATCGGTTGTTTGTGTCCCGGGAAAGGAACAAAGGAAGATTATAAAAACCGCAAATGGGAATTGAACGATTACCATGCCTTCGGGCCAGTGGTATTAGCCTACACACAAGCCTTAAAAATGGGGTTTGAAGAAATAAAACCCTTCAATAAGTTAGGTTTTTATGTCCCGGTTGATTCGACCAAAATACCAAAAACATACGTCACTCCTGCCCGTGGTGTTGATCTTTCGTGGGAGAACGACCGGATTGGATTTCGCGTTTACGGAGGGCCAACTGTTCGCGAAAAAGTTCGCAGTGGTGTCGATATCTGGGCCAAATCGGTTGATTACCCAATTCTTGACAAATGGTACAAGCTGAATGCAGAAGGTAAAGATTATCATACAGATCGTGGTGAAGGGTGCGATTTTTATCACATGGCAAAAAATCTGGGTTGTGGGGGTCTGGCCATCCTGATCGATGGAAAGCCATATTCATCAGAAACATACGATTCATTTAAAATCCTTCAGAACAAAAAGGACAAAATTGCCTTTGAAGTTTTGTACCAAACATGGAATGTTCCGGGTCTGAAAGTTGAAGAGCTAAAAAAGGTGGAGATGCAACTCGGAACAAACCTGTTCAAAGTTACAAGCATCTTGAAAAGCGATCAAAATCTGGAATTGACGGTCGCAAGCGGACTGACGACTTATGGAAAACAGGAAGTTTTTCAGAATAAAAAACTTGGACTATTATCAGTTTGGGAGAAAATGGATACGATTCACGGAAGTTTAGGAACTGCTGTTCTGATAAATCCTAAAAATTTCGCTGGCTATATCAGGATTGGATCCGACGAATTTATTTTGATGAAAGTAAAAACCAATGTACCGTTCAGTTATTATGCAGGAGCAGGTTGGAATAAAAATAAATACTTCACATCCAAGGGCGACTGGGAAAAATACGTCCTCGTCGAATCAAAAAAAATAAAATTCTAACAATAAATACTTCAGATTATGAATCGGAAAATTAGTTTACTTGTAATCTTCATCTTTGTCTTCATTTTTGCCAAAGCGCAGAATGTCGGCGCTTCTGCTGAATACATCAAAGCTTTAACAGTCGAATGGAAAGGCGAACGTTTTGCTGACGGACGCCCAAAGGTTTCGGATGACCTGCTTGAAAGGCTGAAAAAAATTACGCTGGAAGAGGCTTGGGCAGAATTAGTCAATCTGGAGTATTTCAATCAGTTTGAAGGTAACTGGAAGTTGCTCAATGAAAATGACAACTACGTGATGACGGGACGTGCTGTTACTGCACAGTTTATGCCGGCTCGCCCGGATTTGGAAAATCAGGTGATCGAACAAGGAAAGACAGAAGGCCGTATGTGGGAACAGCGCCGAACCGTTTCGTGGGCAATGACAACTTTAGTTGAAGGCGATTTTTATGTGGCCGATGGTTACGATAAACAATCGTATGGAACAGTAGTGGGTTCAAACCTTGGTAACGGTGTTTGGTCTCACTCGCATCGTGGTGCCATTGTTTACGGACATATACGCGATACCGAAGATTTACGCAAAATCAATGGGTTTAATGTGTGGGCGAAAGGCACCGACCCGTCGTATATGCGTAAAACATTGCTTACTACCATCAATGCGCCTGTTCGTATTGGCGAAGTAACGGTATTGCCGGGTGACGCGGTTTTGGCAAAAAAAGATGGTGTTGTTTTTATTCCTGCACATTTAGTTGAGCATATTGTTTTAACAGGCGAAGTAACTGAGCTGTTTGATATTTTTGGTCAACAACGCATCAAAGAAGGGAAATATACTGCCGGAACAATTGATAGTAAATGGTCAGAAGAAATTAAAAAAGACTTCAAAAGCTGGCTAGACACTTACAAGGGTAAATTACCTATGACAAGAGCCGATTTAGATAAATTTCTCGAAAAACGTAATTTCTAACAGAGCTGATTTATGGCCATTAAGACGACTCTTTTTCTGCTGGGGTTTCTGGTTTTTGCTTCAAAGTCTTTTTCGGTTCAGCCTCCCAATGATTTTGCCAGGCCAAGCATTTCCATTGGAGTGCTTGTTGAAGACCTGAATCAGTCGCTCGATTTTTACATCAATGTCATTGGTATGGTTCAGGTACGTGAGTTAACAATCGATTCGGAAAAGGCTAAAAGGATGGGACTTAGCAACGGCGACAGTTTTAACATCAAATTCCTGAAGCTCGAAAACAGCGAAAATGCCACCGAATTAAAACTGATGTCGTGTGGTAGGAAAACCAATCGTTTAAAGCAGCAATTTATTCCTGATGACAATGGTATTCGTTACCTGACCATTTTTGTTAAATCGATAAACCCCATTCTTGACCGAATCAGAAAAAACAGTTTGAAAACTTTAGGCGAAACACCGACTATGCTTGATGAAAACCGTCAGTTTGTGCTCATTCAGGACCCTGATGGGAATTTTATTGAACTGATAGGCCCGAAATAATCTTCTTTACCGACTAAAATACTAATTATTATGAAGTCAATAAAAAACAGAATTCCAAACCTCGCAGCCTGCTTCGTTGCCCTGCTTTTAGCTGGTTTAACGGTATTTTCAGGAGTAGTAAAAGCGCAGAACAATACTCCCCGAAAGAGCCTGTTCCTTACTGTAACAGAAAAAGCAAGGTTGATGAATCTGTCATCTACTTCGCCAACAGCATCACTGCTCTCAGCAATGCAGGCCAGGGTTGCAAAAAGAGCAACATCGCCAAGTCTTGATGATAAATCGGCAACTACCGAATGGTGGCACCATGCTGCAGAGTACCTTACCGATGCCGCCCTAATTCATGCAGTTCGCCCAACTCCGGCTGTTGATGCATGGTTGCGCGGCTGTGTGATGGATGTAGTGAGAAGACCGGTTGCCGATTGGGCCGGACCCGGCTTTCGCGGATACAACGGCGGAGAATTGGTTGGTTCGCTCGAAACTGCACATTTAACCTGGAGTATTGGAATTGCCTATGATTTAGGCTACGACCTGTTTTCGGCATCAGACCGGGAAGAAATTACAACTGCATTGCGCGAAAAAGGATTGCTTCCCTGCGAAAGGTTTATCAATCAAACTACTTTCTTTCACAACTGGAATATTGTTTTGCTGGCAGGTTACTCGGTTGCAGCAGCAGTTTTGGGAGATGAAAAAGCCGTAGCACATGCCAATGCCTGGTTACCTGTTGCTGCCGACCATTTTCAAAAAGACGGAAGTTATGGCGAATCGCTTCAGTATGCGAATTACGCAGCTTATTCATTAATGATTGCGCAGGAAGCCTTACAGCGTTATAACCCATCAAAACCAATAACGCTCGAACCTTATGGCCGAATGGTTGACTGGTCAGCTTATGCTTTTCTTTTTCGCAAACCCCTTTCGGGATGGCCTTTAATGGATTGGCCCCGCAGCGTAAATTTTGGTGATTGCGCAGCTATTTTTCGTCCATCGGGTGATCTTTTAATCCATATTGCAGCTCGTGCAAAGAAAGAAATGCCACAGCAGGCCGCACTTGCAAGCTGGCTGTTCAATACACTCTATTTCCCGGCCAACGAACCAGGTCCACATGATATGGCAAGTTTTGGATTTGTAAACGGATTTGGCTTTTTGTCGGTAATCATGCTTGCTGATGCAGCTCCGGCCCTCTCTCCTACTGAGGCCAAACTTCCGTTAACAGCCGCGTTCTCAGGTGGTGACGCTTTCGCCCGCGATGCCTGGAATGGCCTCACGACACTGGGCGTTCGCATTCCTGCTGAACCTCGCCATGCTGTTTCGCATCTTCATGGCGACATCAACAGTTTCATGCTGGTTTACAATCGCGAACGATTGTTGGTCGATCCGGGTCACACCTGTTACCGCAACAGTGATCGCGACCTCGATGTAATCTCTGCCAGTCACAATACCTGCACTTTCGAAATAGTTGGTTCTGACAAAAATCCGCGCCGCACTTTAAATCAGATTGGGGGTGGAAGACGGACTTTGAAACACGAAAATGGTGAAGCCAGTGGAGGCGATCTTGCCGATATGGGCGGGAAACAACTGATAACCTCAAAAGTAGGGTCAGTATCGGTAATTGGAGGCGATGCAGCGCAAATGTATGGTGCTCCAATAAAGACTTTCGCAAGGTTTTGGGTACTCTGCGGCTCAAATGCTTTATTTATTGTAGATCGGATCGAATCTGAAGTGCCGGTAAAAACAACGTGGAACTGGCTGCTCAACAATCGCGACGGACTCCTGGATTACCAAATGGAACGCCCGAATAAGCTTAATGCAAGGCGCGGCGATGCAGGCGTCAAAATTACCCATTATGGCAGTGGGAATTACGGTGTCCCAATTTATGCAATGGTTCATGATGCTTACCACCCGCTTCCCGCCCAAAGGGGGGAAGGAAAGCCGGGGTCGGGAATTTTGATGCGTTGGACAGAGAATGAACCTTCAACTTCCAGAACCATTGTTCATACATTGGCTGTTGACAGTTACGCCGGAGTTGCAGGTTGGGAAAGCAAAGGTGAAAACAAAGTTTACACACTTCAGGATACAGATAGAAATCAAAAATGGTCACTTCGACTAAACGATGATGGTTCATTCAGTATTGATGATGCTCTAGCCGGTCAATCTTACTTGGTTACCAATTCCGGTGGTGTTTGGTCACTGACATCAAAGAACGCTGTTGAGAAAAAGAAATAATTGTATGAATCATTCTTGAAATCATATATAAATTTTTGAAATCAATACTGATTCTGTTTGGGATGATTATCGTATTCCCATCCTGGTCAGTTCAGCAACAGGATGAGTTTGCCCGATCGGGTATAGCAGTAGGCGTTGTTGTGGAAGAACTCCAAAAATCGATTGACTTTTATACCAGAGTCATAGGAATGATTAAGGTACGAGAATTTTCAGTGGATGCTGAAAAAACATGACGAATGGGTCTGAGCGATGGCAAAGGTTTCGACATTAAGGTTATAAAGCTTATCAACAGTGAAGATGCATCTGAGTGGAAGCTAATGTCATTCAGTAAAAAATCAGAAGCTTCGAAATAAAGCTATATTCCAGAGAAGAATGGTATTCGGTACGTTACCATATTTGTAAAATCGATGAAGCCTGTGCTTGAGCGCATCAAGAAGGACAGTATAAAAACTATGGACGAAACGCTATTGATGCTCAATGGAAATCGTCAGTTTGCGTCGCTTCAGACTGACTTTTTCAGCCTGATAACACTACGCTATGAGAGAGTCATTACACCTTCTCTCGGCGAAATTGATTTTAGCCGGGATGAAGCGTCTTTTTGCCTTGCGGGTTGGGTAGCTCCTCCGCCGCAGGAACGAGGACGGTAATGTGCTGCTTGTGTGTTGGGACGCAAAAAGTGTGACAAAAAATTAAATAATGTCAAGGGTGGGTGTGAAAAAACGAAAGATTAATTTTTTTCTTACTTTTGTGGCTTGATCTCTCTAAATTATTTTGACTTTGAAACTTGAAAAAGACAAAATTACCCAGGAACTTTTGATCCGTTTGAAAAATGGGGACATGATGGCATTTGATCAGATTTACGATCATTACAGTCATAAGTTATTCTCGTTTATTTTCAAAATATTAAAGGACGAGGCAGAAGCTGAGGATATTGTGCAGGAAGTCTTCCTGAAAATCTGGGAGTCAAGATATAAACTGGACGATTCCAAATTTTTAAATTCTTATGTTTTCACCATTGCCTATAATAATTCTATTGATCTTATCCGTAAGAGGATTAACAACAGCAAATATCTGGAGCATCTGAAATATTCCAGTATTTTTCAAATAAGCACAACCACCATTAGTGATGTTGAATTCAATGATCTGAACGAAAAGGTGAACAAACTTATAGCGGATCTTCCGGAGAGACAAAATCAGGTTTACCTGCTGCATAGGGAGAGAGGATTAACTTATCCTGAAATTGCAAAACAATTGGGAATATCTAAAAATACGGTTGAAAACCACATGGGAAAAGCATTAAAATACTTGCACCAAAATTTAGATAATTCTTTGTTGGTTAACATGTTATTTGTCTGTCTATTTCTTTGATTCAAAAAAAATCATTTTTTTTCACATTTTAGATGGTGGTGATGATACAGTTAATCGTTTCACTTATACACAACCATTAAAATGACAAAAGAACTATTTATAAAATATTTACAGGGGAATTGTACAGAATCAGAATTTGAACAAATTCTTGTTTGGATCAAAGAAGGAGCCACATCAACTTCCGGGCAAGGAATAGTAAATGAAATATGGAATGAATTTGAACCGGAAGCAGGACCGGCAGAGAGAATTAAATACACCCGGATATTAGATAAAATTCATCATCAAATAAATATCTCTCAAAATAACAGGCAATCCTTAATAAAAATAGCACCAATCCGAAACCGAATTTTGTTGGTACTAACACGTGCTGCGGCTGTCCTTTTAATACCAGTTTTATCTTTACTGATTTATACCAATTTTTCGAATAAAGACCGTTATGCAGTCAATTTAAATGACTTGGAAGTCGAAGCACCAGCCGGTTCCAGGATGCACATCGAATTGGGCGATGGGACAAAGGTTTGGCTAAATCATGGCAGTAAATTGCAATATCCCCTTCGGTTTGAAGGTGAAAACCGCAAAGTATTCTTAACCGGCGAAGCCTATTTCGAGGTGGCCCACAATATGAAGGTACCATTCATTGTCGGAACAAACCTTTTAGATGTGAAGGCAACCGGTACAGCATTTAATGTCAGTGCCTATCCGGGTGATAATAATATTTCGACAACCCTGGTTGAGGGTAAGGTTATCCTGTATGAAAGAGAAACTAAACACGAAATAAAAGCATTATTGCCTGGTGAATGTTTAAAGTTTGATTCGCAAAAAAATGTTTATACCCTTGAATCAGAATATACCGAAAAAAATACAGCATGGAAAGATGGTCTGTTGGTATTTAAGAACGAAAGGGTTCAAGAGGTTGCTAAAAAACTGGCCCGGTGGTACAATGTTGAAGTTGAAATTGGCAACGAAAAAGTTAAGGAGTTTACATTTACAGCTACTTTTATGGACGAAACATTACCACAGGTGCTTGAGTTAATGACTTTAGTCACGCCGGTAAACTACCATCTAACTTTACGTGAAAAATTACCAGATGGCAGTTTTTCAAAGCAAAAAGTATTAATCGGGTTGAAGCATTCAACGAAAAATTAAACGCTAATTATTTAATAACCAAATAAAATGCCTATGATGTAAAGCACTGTTAAATGTGAAAAAAGCAGGAAAATGTGCAACCATCTTCCTGCCTGAGATTCAAAAACCGTCAAAAATATTTTGACAATTATTAAATCATTATCAAAACAAAAGTATGAAAAAAAAATTGAAAGGTAATGCTCTTTGGGAAACATATCCGGGAGCAGCTAAAATCTTATGGAAAATGAAACTAACGCTATGTGTAATTCTGATTTCGTTTTTTGGGGGTATGGCTTCGGAGTCTTATTCCCAGACAACCAAACTTTCTTTGGATCTGAAAAGTGTTAAAGTTAAAGATGCTTTGGGAGCAATTGAAAACCAAAGTGAATTTTTCTTCCTGTACTCCGAAAAACTTATTGATGTCAATAGGGAAGTTAATATCGAGGTGAAGGGAAGTACGATTGAAAAAATATTGAACAAGATTTTCGAAGGTACGGATGTAAACTATTCTGTAAAAGGCAGGCAAATAGTTTTGGCAACACCCGAAGCCAATATGACTGAAGCAACAACTTTCGGCACTCAACAACAGAAAAAATCAGTTTCCGGCAAAGTTACCGACTCTTTAGGCGCCTCTCTTCCGGGTGTCTCCGTAGTTGTAAAAGGAACTACATCAGGAGTAATTACCGATAACGATGGGAAATTTCAGATAACTGTTTCTGATAATTCGACTTTGCAATTTTCATTTGTGGGGATGAAGATACAAGAGTTTGTAATTGGCAGCAAAACAACAATTAATGTTACCCTTGAAGAAGATGCCATTGGCCTTGAAGAAGTAGTAGCTATAGGCTATGGAACTCAGAAGAAAGCCACCATTACTGGTTCTATAGCTACGGTTAAAGGTGCAGATTTAAGTAAAGTACCTGTTACCAATATGAGCAATGCAATGATTGGTCGATTACCTGGCATAACCTCTGTACAAAGAAGTGGCGAGCCTGGGAGTGACGGCTCTACGATTCTCATCCGAGGGAAAAATACGTTGGGTAATAATAGTCCTTTAGTCGTTGTAGATGGTATTCCTGGGCGCTCATTGGACAGAATAGATCCGAATACGATTCAAAGTCTTACAGTTTTGAAGGATGCTTCGGCTGCAATATATGGAGCTCAGGCTGGAAATGGTGTAATACTAATTACAACAAAACGAGGCGAGATTGGCGCACCTAAAATAACCGTCAATTACAATGAGGGTTTTAATCAACCTACCCGTCTTCCTAAGATGGCTAATTCAATGGAATATGCTACGCTCTTAAATGAAATCGATTTCTACAATAATAGACAACAAAGGTATACTGCTGAAGATATCCAGAAATTCGGTAACGGATCGGATCCTTTGGGACATCCTAATACAAATTGGTTTAACGAAGTACTCAAACCCCGTTCAAGGCAAAATTATCTTAATGCTGCCGTTGAAGGTGGTTCGGAAAAGATTAAATACTATTTGAGCCTTGGATCAAAATTTCAGGATGGCTATTTTTATAATAGTTCTTCGAATTTCAAACAATATGATTTTTTAAGTAACGTAGATGGTACTATTTCTAAAAATGTCAGCATCCGATTTGACGTCTCAGGAAGACTGGAAGATAAAAACTCTCCAAATACGGGAGTCACAAATATCTTTGGTACGCTGATGAGAGGGTTTCCTACCAAACGCGCATATTGGCCAAATGGTTTACCTGGACCCGACAATGATCGAAGCCAACCAGTGGTTCAAAGTACCGACGCTACTGGCTACAATAGAGATAAAAGATATTCGATATTTACTAATTTGATGTTGGATATTAAAATTCCGTGGATTAAAGGATTGTCGTTTACCGGAAATGCGAGTTTAGATAAGAGTTTCAGGTTCCAGAAGCAATGGGATCAACCTTGGTTTGTCTACTATTGGGACGGATTCTCAATGGATAAAAATACCAATCCAATTCTGGCAAAAGTAAAAAGAGGTGTGAGTGACGCAAGACTTCAGCAGTGGGCAAATGAAGACCAAAAGATATTAATAAATGGTATTTTCTCTTATGAAAATACAATAGGAAAAAATGCTTTTAAGGTAATTGCGGGTATGGAGTCACAAAAGGGGGAAAGTGCTGGATTTTCCGCATTTAGAAGGTATTTTATTTCTACAGCTATTGATGAGTTATTTGCAGGAGGTGATATTGAAAAAGATAATACCGGATCTGCTGCTGAGAGTGCTAGATTAAACTATTTTGGCCGATTTAATTATAACTATAATCAAAAGTTACTCTTAGAATTTGTCTGGAGGTATGATGGTTCTTACATTTTTCCTCAAAAAGGAAGGTATGGTTTTTTCCCGGGCATTTCAGCTGGATACAGGTTGTCAGAAGAGGAGTTTTGGAAGAGAAATTTTTCTTTCATTGAAAACTTTAAATTAAGAGCATCATGGGGACAAACAGGAAATGACCGAATTAATGAGTGGCAATATTTGTCTTCATTCGGATTTAGAACAAATACCTATGTTTTAGGTACTAACGTGGAAAATAAGTTGCTTTCTGAATCACGAATACCGAATGAAAATGTAACATGGGAAGTTGCGAATCAAGCCAATATTGGGTTCGAGGCCAGGCTTTTAAATGATAAATTGTTTTTTGAGTTCGATTATTTTAATAATAGACGTTCGCAAATCTTATGGCAGAGAAATGCTTCTGTTCCTACTTCAACTGGCCTTACCCTACCGAGAGAAAATATCGGAAAGGTTGATAATACAGGATTTGAATTTAATACTGGCTATCAGAATAGTTTTCATAAAATTAGGTATAGTGTCTCACTAAATGGAAGTTATGCAAAGAATAAAATAGTTTTTTGGGATGAAACGCCGGGGGTTCCTGATTATCAAAAATCTACAGGCAGGCCAATGGATTCTGAATTATATTACCAGGCAAAAGGGATTTTTAAAAACCAGGCTGCTGTCGACGCTTACCCGCATTGGAATGGTGCGAGACCCGGAGATGTAATTTTTGAAGATGTAAACAATGACAAACAAATAAATGGACTTGATAGAGTAAGGAATAAGAAAAGTAATATTCCACCATTTAATGCCGGTCTTCAATTAAGTCTGGGGTATGGTCAATTTGATTTTTCTCTCTTATTTCAGGGCGCATTTGGAGCGCAAAGATATCTTGAAACATACTCTGGAGAACAAGGAAATTTTCTAAAAGAATTTTATGACAATCGATGGACTGAAACCAACACTGATGCCAGCCAGCCAAGGGCGTATAATCGATCTCAGGAATACTGGAGGACACAAAGAAATACACAATGGTTGCGAAATACCGATTATGTAAGGATTAAAGACCTGCAGGTGGGGTATAGTTTACCTAATGGCATTGTGAATAAATTGGGTATTCAAGCATTAAGGGTGTATGTTAGTGGCTATAATTTATTAACATTCTCTCCCGGATTCAAAGACTTTGATCCTGAATCAGATTCTTATGATGGTTCGAGCTATCCTGTTCAAAAAGTTATAAATGGAGGATTGACCTTAACCTTTTAAATTCAAAAAAATGAAAAATAAAATATTTATATTATCATTATTGTTCATAACTCTTTCGTTTAATTCATGTAATAAAGATTTTCTTGACAAAAAACCTTTGAGTGAATATAGTGGAGACATTGTTTGGAATGATCTGGCTTTAGTGCAAACTTTTGTAAATGATATCTACAATAATATTCCTCATGGGTTTACTGAATTAATGATGTCTTCCCTGAGTGATGAAACAATTCTCACCTTTGATGGTGGTAGCAGCAACGTTACAAAATCCTTGGTTACACCAAGTGATTATTCGGTTTTCAATGCAGGCTCTGCCTGGTTTAGTGCAAGAGCAGTCAGAATGTCATGGGATTGGATATATAAGAGTGTTAGGGAATGTAATCTTTTCCTAGAACAAGTTGAAAAAAACACTTTTGATGACGAAGAATTGAAAAACAGACTGATAGGAGAAGTGTATTTTTTAAGAGCATACCATTATCACAACCTCGTTTTCATGTATGGAGGAGTGCCAATTATTACAAAGGCATATAAACTCAATGACGAATATGTGGAAGCTCGAAAATCTTTTGAAGAATGTATAAAATTCATATCAGATGATTGTGACAAGGCGGCTGCATTATTGCCAACTAGTTATGATAGCAATAATAAAGGAAGAGCCACAAAGGGTGCCGCTTTGGCTCTTAAGTCAAGAGTGTTATTATTTGCGGCAAGCGATTTGTACCATAAACAATCACTATGGTCAAATGGGTACGCGCATCCTGAGTTAATTGGTTATGTTGGTGGAGATAGGATGGAAAGGTGGAGAAAGGCCAAAAATGCTGCAAAAGCACTTATGGATTTAAATTTATACGATATTTATAAGAAGGAACCTGCCGCTGTGGATAATATTGCAAAGAACTACGAACAGATATTTGTAAACAAAGAAACTAATGAAGATATATTTGTACGTTATTTTATTAATAAATCAGGTGAAGGCTATGATCCAGGCAGATATAATAATCCGAACGGCTATTTCGGATATGGTGGCAATACGCCAACAAGCCAGACTGCAGATGCATACGAAATGAACGATGGAAGTAAATTTGATTGGAATAATACGGTACATAGAGCAGATCCGTATAAGAACAGGGAACCTCGTTTTTATGCAAATATAAATTACGAAGGCGCAAAATGGCTTCCACGTGATCCTGGTGCTTTTTCATTAGACCCTGTGGGCGTTGTCCAGACTGCCTACTATCAAAAAGCACCTGATGGTCCTTGGATACCAGGATTAGATACCAGAGCAACTACATTTGCCGCACAGGAAGATGGAACATACACTGGATATTACCTTAGAAAATTTATGGATCCTAATGTAAATCCTCAGTTTGTGAAGCAGGAGTGCCCATGGCGTTTTATTCGCTACACAGAGGTTGTATTAAATTATGCTGAAGCATGTAATGAATTAGGAGAAGACATTGAATCCCTTAAATATGTCAATATAATTAGACATAGAGCTGGATTACCAAATATAAACTTTACGGGTAATGAATTGCGAGAAAGGATCAGGCATGAGCGCAGAATTGAATTGATGTTCGAAGATCAGCGTTTCTTTGATATTCGCAGATGGATGATTGCGCCACAAGTTCTTTCCACAAATGCGTTGGGTATTGACATTCGCTATAGCTATGGTGCACCAAACGCAACATATAAGTTTATCAGTGTACGAGATAGGGCATGGAAGAATTCATCTTATTTTATGCCAATCTACATTGACGAGATGAATAGGAATAAACTACTTATCCAAAATCCTCTTTACTAGAAAATGGTATTTTTAGAATGCGCACTGTCTTAGTGGACTATAGGCCAGTGCGCATTTTTTTTTGAAACAATTGATATACCTTACAGTGACACTTTGCATAAAGGATGAGTAGGAAGTAATGATTAAAAACAAATCCGTCTACGCGCGCTATTTTATTACACTATGATTAAAGCATAACGATTTAGATGTTTGCTTTTTTGCTATGCTTAAAGACCTCCCTCAATGCGACCCTATTGGGAATGGTGATTGGAAGGCGACTTCCTTTTCCCGTTGTCGAAGGTTGCGATTTGATCGATATTGATACTGATATGGGCGATTTTGGCTCATTAATTTAAAGACATAATAAATAATTCTTAAATATAGATAGACTACGATGAAAAAACTATTTGTAGCACTTGTTATCATTGTATTTGCAGGAAATCTTTCGGCACAGCAGAAGAAGATATACATCGCACCAGACGACCATACCGATTATATGTGGACATCCACCGAAGAAGGTTATAGACAGGCATTTCTCGAAACCCTAGACTATTACATCAAACTGAACGATTCGACAGCCAACAGTCCTTATGCTTTGCAAAGTAAATGGAATTGCGACGGATCGTTATGGATATATACATACGAGAAAAACAGGAGCAAAGAGCAATTTGCACAGCTTATCAAACAAATAAAAGAAGGGAAAATAACTGTTCCATATAATACAGTCGCTAATTTGTTAGGAATTGCACCAACCGAAGCAACCATTCGCGATATGTATTATGCCGGAAGTTTGGAACGCAGATATGGAGTAAATCTGGAATTAGCAATAAACATGGAAGATCAGGTGTTACCCTTAGGCTTATCGTCCTTGTGGGCAGGTGCAGGTGCTAAATACTCGTGGCGTGGGGTGTGCGATTGCGCAACAAAAGTTACAGGCCATAAATCAAGGGCGAATGAAATTTATTGGTACAAAGGTCTGGATGATCAGAAAATCCTTATGAAGTGGTATTCACTGGGTGTTAACAACAAGCATCTGGGGGGGTATGCTGAAGCCCGTGACCCATTAAAATCACTTGGCGAAGTTAAAGAGCTAATGGCAGGTTCCAGATATCCTTATCATATTTCAGGAGTTTTTGGCAAAGGCTGGGACGACCTTTTAACGCTCACCCACGAATTTATAGATGTTGCCAAAGCCAATAACGACAAAGATTTTCAAATCATTGTATCGAATGAAGTTGATTTTTTCCGTGATTTTGAAAAGGAATATGGCGATAAACTACCTACCGAAACGGTTTCCTATGGTAGTACCGAATGGGGAAACAGTGTTGCCTCGCTGGCTGAAGTTTCTGCAACGGTAAAACGTTCGATCGAAAAACTCCGGACAGCCGAAGGTTTATACACGCTTGTTGCTATGAAAGATAAAAAATTTGCTGATGATCTTGATGAGATGAAGCAAAAAGCATGGATGGCCTGCGGACTTTATTTCGAGCACGACTGGACTGCCGACGGCCCCATTACCCGCAAGCAACGTGCCGACTGGCAACGCAAAATTGCCGCGCAATTGAATGGTTACGTAGATACGATATATAACCTATCACTTTCGCGATTAGGCGAAATGGTTGCCAAATCATCTAAAAGTACGGAGTCATTTTTCGTGTTCAATCCCTTGAGTTGGACGCGTAGCGATTACAGTGATTTTGCTTACAACGGCTCCCACGATATTGCTGTAACCGACCAAATCACTGGTAGCGAAGTTCCGTTTCAGTTCATCGAAAAAAAGGGAGAAAACTTTTTGCGGATTTTGGCCAGTGATATTCCTTCGTTGGGCTACAAATCATTTAGCATCAAGAAAGGGAAAACTTCATTTAATCCTGGACTGGCCGCGAAAGTCAATGATGGGGTGATTGAAAATGACCATTACAAGATCAGCGTTACTGCACAGGGAACAATTACTAGCCTGATCGACAAAAAGAATAATAACCGCGAATGCGTCAGTCCGGTAAATAAACTATATGCTAACGACCTCGGCGCCGGAAACAACAATGCTCCGTTAAACGACAAACCCCTAAGAGTTGAAAATGCAGGTCCGGTTTCAGTAACATTAGTGGCCGAATCTTACAAACCGGTAAAACACATATCAAAAATCACGCTGTTCAAACACAGTGATCGCATTGAACTTGAAAATTATCTGATTCAGAATGTAGGCGAAAAGCCAGTTATCTATTCATTTTCGTTTAACCTTGATAATCATGAAATCTGGCACGAAGAAGCCGGGGCGATCCTGAAAGCCAAACCTGTTTCGGAAGGCGGCCATTATGCCGAGAAAATTTGCCGTCTGGATTGGCTGGCAATGAACCATTTTGCCGATATATCTGGCAATGGGCAGGGCATGATTTTGTCGAACCGCGATGCGTATTTTATGAAACCGGGAGCCAGTTCGATAGAGAAATTAGATTTTACAATGCCGCAAATTAATGTGTTGGCTGCGGGACAGATCGATAAAGACAAAGGCTTGGGGATCGAAAATCAGGACGGCGATTCGTATTTCGAAAGTTTCTTTGCTTTAAAACCATACAGCGATAAGTACGATGCTGCATCAAGCATGCGTTTTGCACTCGAACATCAAAATGCGCTGGTTAGTGGTAAAGTTTCCGGACAAAATGCTTCTTATGGTATTAAATACTCAATGTTTCAGGTTTCAGACTCCAATGTGTTGGTTTGGGCTGTAAAGCCCGCTGAAGAAGGAATTGAGAAGGGCATTATTCTCCGTGTTTGGAATCAGGATGATAAAGATTCCGAATGCACCATTTCTGCTGAAAGTCCCATTATGAAGGCCATTAAAACAACACATGTGGAGGTGGATGGTGTATCAATAGTACCAGTTTCAGGGACTTTGAAAGCAACTATCGGACATAACAGAATTGAAACTTTCCGGGTGTTCCTGAAATAAGTTTTATTGATTGGCTCAAAAATAATACGATTGAATAGTCATTAATTGATAAACATGTTTTAAATGAAAAAACTGGCCATAGGCATCGACATAGGTGGTACACGTACCAAGTTTGGATTGGTAGATTTGGAAAAAGGAGAAGTGTTGGAAATGCTTATTTCGTCTACCGAAACGAAGGATTCGGATAAATTTCTGGAAATAATTAATTCGGGTATTGACCAACTAAAAACTGCTGCACAAAAGGAACAATCAACCATTTTGGGCGTAGGATTTGGCGTTACTGGTTTTGTTTTCGACGACGGGATGGTTGATTCAACCTATGGTTTTCTTGATTTTATGGAAGATTATCCTTTATCGGAATATATTCAAAAATATAGCGCTTTGCCTTGTCGCGCCGATAACGATGCCCGCGTGGTAGCGCTTGGCGAGGCACTTTATGGCATTGGAAAAGGTCAGAACCGTGTGTTGGTGCTCACATTGGGAACCGGACTTGGCTTAGGCTTCATTGCCAATGGAAAATTTGAGACTAACCTGCCTTATGCGCACATGGCTGGACATATCAGCGTAGGTCGCACCGATTTCAAATGTTATTGTGGGAAAGAAGGTTGTTTGGAAGCATTGGTTTCGGCTACCGGGATTGTAGAGTCGGCAAAACGCATGGGCTGGGAACAAAAGCACCCGAATCTGGAATTGAATGTTCAAACTATTTTTAAGGCAGAACAAGAAGGAAATGAAGATGCAAAACAAATTGTTACCGAATTTTTGGGTTATCTGAAAACTGGTATCGACAATTATATCAATCTTTTTGCACCCGACATGATTATTATTGGTGGTGGCGTTTCAAAAGGGATGAAACCCTATTTGGATAAATTGACCCAAATCGATTTTCTTCCTCCTTACAAAAGTTACAAAGTGAAAATTGCTCTTTCTGAACTTGATGAGCATTCGGGTATTTTGGGAAGTGCGGCTTTATTTATCTAAATATTTTAGCATCTAAAAATGAAAAAATATTTTACAGAAAGACTTTGGCTGGTTTATGCAATTGTTGCAGCCCTTTGCTGGGGAGTTTGGGGCATATTGGCCAAGTTTATTTCAAGTGATATCACTCCATATGTAAACCATTTGTTGTTTACTATTGGCATGTTATTCACCATCCCGTTTGTTATAAAAAAATGCAAAATAAAAGAAGCAAATCTCAAAGGTATTATTTGGGGATTGGTTGCGGGAGTATTGGCTATAGTTGGTAATGTTGCAGTTTATCAGTCTTTTGCAAAAGGAGGGTTGGCTGCGGTGGTTATTCCGGTAACCAATTTGTATCCATTGGTTACAATACTCATTGCCATATCGGTGCTAAAAGAAAAAATGCACTGGCTTAATGGAATAGGTATCTTGGTAGTAGTTCCGGCTATTGTTATGCTGTCAGGTCAATCTCAAATTTTCGATGACCCATCCCTATTTTTTGCCAATCTCGGATTGAAACTTTGGTTGATATTTGCCTTGGTAGCTTTGGTTTTTTGGGGATTATTCAGTGCAGCTCAAAAGGTCACAACTAATTATATATCTGCAGAATGGTCCTATCTGAGCTTTATTGTCTCTTCGGTGTTGATCTCCATTGGATTTATGATTTTTGGATTGATTGATTTTAATTTCACGTCTCAAACACTTTGGGTAGGTTCGTTGGCCGGAATGTTGAACGGCTTGGGTGTGTTGGCCAGTTTTGCGGCTTATAGCGCCGAAGGAAAAGCGTCGAAAGTTACAGCCATTGCAGGTGCTTTACAACCTGTTTTTACTATTGCCTTAGCCATTGGGTTTTTAGGCGAAAAACTGGGTTTAATCGAATTTATTGGTATTGGATTGGCCATCATCGGGTCGTTGCTTTTATCGGTTGAAAAACAAAAAGAAGTGCATCCCATCTCAAAATAAAAAATATGAAACAAAATATAATTCTTCGTCCAATTGAAATGACCAAAGCTGTAATGCAGGATTTGGAAAACCGAAACCTGATTATTCGCATTTCGCCCGACACGAAAAATCTGGATGCAAAACCCGGACAAACTTTGGTTGACCCTATTTACAGCTCCAGTGAAGGGTCTGGTCCTCATAAACTGATGTTTATCACCGTAAACAGAATGGAACTGTCAGAGTTTGGAACGCACCCCGATAATGAAGATTTTTTGTTGATTGGTGATCCTAACACAAAACCATTGTATTTGGTGGTGGCTCTTTGCATGAAGGATGAATTGGATGTAAAAATCAAAAGCAAAACTGTTTCTGCTGACGATTTTGTAACTCTGCGTGTAAAACACAACGATGTTGATGTTAGTTTCTTTACAATGCTCAAAGATGTTCCTCACGGCGAAGCCATTGGAAAAGGCGATGGTGAACCCGCATCGTTTTACGTTGGCGAATCGCGTGATTTGATTGATGTGGATACCGAAATGGGTGATTTCGAATTAATTATCAAAGAATAAATTACGAAAAGAAATAAATTATGAGTGCAAAAATGCTTGCTGAAATCAATGAAATTCCTGTAAAAGCAGTTGAATTTCTTAAACAATCTCCGTCTTATACTTTACCAATTGGTGTACCCTATTTGGGAATGGGTTCTTCCTATTTTGCACCATTGGCATTCAAATATATGGGCATTAATATTCAATCAGAAATCGCTTCGGAATTTTTCAACTATCAGGAAAAAAACAGCAAGTTCCCCAATGGCGTAATTCTTTCGCAGTCGGGACGAAGCAGTGAAGCTTTATGGTGTACATCGCTTTTCGAAAAATACATTGGACTTTCTAATTATACCCAAAATGCCTTATGCACCGCTCCCAATGTTTCAGGATTTATTGATTTGATGGCTGGCGATGAGCAATATTCTTCATCTAAAACCTACATTAACACCTTACTTGCACTGTTCAAAGGCTTTGGTTTTGATGCCACTGATGCCATAGCGCTTTTGGAAAAAAAGATGCCTAAGTATGATAAAAAAGGTGAGGAAATGGCTAATCAAGTTTTTGAATTGATTAGCAACAAACCGATACATGGCATTTATATTATTGGCAGTGGACCAAATATTTCAACAGCCTTGGAAGCTGCATTGATTCTCAGTGAAAGTACAAAACGAAATTTTCATGGGCTTCCGATGGCACAATATGACCATGGTCCGAAAGAAACTGCAGAGAATAGCATCGTGATTCAAATTATTTCCAAAGGCGCCTCATACCAGCGGAGCCTGAAGCTTTCAGATACTATTTCAAAAGCGGGAGCAACTGTTATTACCGTTGGAGAACCTGATGCGGACGAGAATTTCTCCATTCTGCACAACATGGTGCCATTTAATTTTATGGCCTACTATCTGGCTCAAAAACTAAACATTAAAGATACTTTTTTGATTGGCGGAAAAGTAACAGAATCGGAATGAAATCAAAAAATTTAAAATCAGTTAATATGAAATATTTATTGGGTAATTGTTTGATCCTGTTTTTGGTTATGACAGGTAATCTTTATGCCCAGGAAAAGAAGATCTACCTGGCCAACGACGACCATACCGATTTTATGTGGACAGCCAACTTGGCTGGTTACGACTCGGCATTTGTAAAAATGCTCGATTATTACCTCGACCAGATTGATGCAACAAAGTCTAATCCGGATGATTTTCAAGCGCGTTTTAACTGTGATGGAAGCTACTGGATGCAGGCTTATCAAAAGCATCGTACGTCAAAGCAATTTGAACGATTAATTTCAGCTATTAAATCAGGTCATATCAGTGTTCCTTTACATGCGCTCATTAACTGCTATGGTGGGATGCCCACCGAAGCAGCCATTCGTGGAATGTATTATGCAGGTCAAATGGAGAGAAAATACGACCTCCGTTTTCGGATGGCAGGAGCCATGGAGAATAATACCATAACGCTTGGGATGAGTTCTATATGGGCCGGTTCAGGTGCAAAATACAGTTGGTATGGCATTGGTGGATACGGAAGCCAGATGAGTTACGAATACCGCGCCAACCGCCGCCACCAGTTGTATAATTATACCGGGCTTGATGGTTCGTCGGTGCTGATGAAATGGTACATCTACGACGAAAGAAAAACAATACCATTGGGCAGTTATGCAGAAACCCGCACGACTATGAAATCGAAAGATCCGGTTAAAGAAATCGGAACGATGGTCGCGCGGCTCGATACGATGTGCGATACCCAATCGCCCGGTTCGAAATATCCGTTTAATTCCGTGGCCGCTTATGGTTATGGTCACGACGACCTTGAAACCTATCTCTCTCCGGAGTTTATTCAGGTTGCTAAAAATGGAACGACACCAAAGCGAAAGGTTCGCGTTTCAGTATTGGAAGATTTTTTTAAAGATATTGAGAAAAACTATCCTAAATTACCATCTGAATCTGTGACTTACGGAAATGAGTGGGATTTGTACTGCGCTTCAATGAACGAAACAACGGCCAAAATGCGGCGTGCTACCGAAAAATTGCGGGGAGCGGAAGCGTTGGCGGCAGTGGCTCAACTTCATGGCATGGGGCAAGGAGCAAGGGGCAAAGGTGTTGTTTTTTCGGATGGATTGAGAGAAATTCGAAACAAGGCTTGGGATTCGTTTGGTTATTATTGGGAACACGACTGGACGGGCGACAGCAAAGTGGCCATTAATGAAAGGCCAGACTGGCAAATCAAACTTCAAAAGAATCTGACAACTTATGCTGATACGTTACAAAAACTTTCCGCACAACAGTTGGGCAATCAAATCAGCCAATCGGTGAATCTGCGCTTTTTTGTTTTTAATTCGCTGAGCTGGAACCGAAACGATGTGGCCGATTTGGCATGGGACGGCGACTATCCGATTAAAGTGGTTGATCTTCAAGCTAAAAAGGAAATACCCAGCCAATTGATCACCCAAAAGGGAAAGAAATTTATCAGAATTTATGCTGAAAACATTCCTTCAATAGGTTATAAAGTATTCGAAATAAGGAAAGAAAAACCTGCGGAATTCCCTGCTGCAATTACTGTTTCAGGCGAAACAATCAGCAATTCGTTTTACAGTTTACGCCTTAGCCGTTCGGGTGCGATTACCGGAATTATCGACAAGTGTGCAAACAACCGGCAATTGGTGAAATTTATTGAAGGCAGATATCTGAACGACCTGGGAAGTGGAGATGTAGAAAGCGGAAAGCCGATCGAAGTCGAAAACGCCGGCCCTGTTTCGGTGACTTTAATGGCAAATTCCGATTTTCCCGTTAAGCATACAGTTAGGGTAACTATGTACACAAACAGTCCACGTATTGAAATTGAAAATAGCATTGATGTCAATTTTGGAGATGTAAAAACTTGGGCTTTCTCTTTCGACCTGAACAATCCAACCACCCGACATGAAGAACTTGGCGCTGTAATTACAGCAAAAAAAGAAACCAACGGTGGAAATTACTCATCACAGAATGCACGTTACGACTGGCAAACATTCAACCATTTTTCTAACATGAGCGAAGCGGATTATGGGGTAACCGTTTCGAACCTCGATTGCAGTTTCTTTAAATTGGGTAGAAGTTCGGTTTACACCTTAGACGAAGATGCATCACAATTAAGCGCACTTGCTGGTGGACAGGTTGATAAAAAATGGGAAGATGGCGGTTATCTGGGCTTTCCGAACCAGAATGGCGAAACCAGCTTTCATTACAACTTTGCGCTATCCACTCACCAGACTGGTTTTGATGCCGTTGGTTCAATGAAGTTTTCGCTGGAACACCAGAACCCATTGCTAACTGGTGAAGTTTCGGGAGGCAAATCGGCTTCAAAACGAAACGAGTATTCGTTGCTAACAGTTTCTGACCCTAATGTGCTGCTTTGGAGTGTAAAACCTTCGGAAGAAGGCATAGAAAATGGTTTAATAACGCGTTTCTGGAACATAGGTTCATCAAAATCAAATCCTGAAATAAAACTAAGTTATAACATTGGCAGTGCCTGGAAAACAACACACATCGAAACCAATGAGAAACAATTAAATCCCACAAACGGAACGCTTTCGATAAGTTTAAACCCATATCAGATCAATACGTTCAGGCTTTTGCCGGAAACAAAATAGGATGAATGGCAAAAAAGTAAATCTGATTGAATTCCCCGATTTTAAACGGTCGGTAGAGGTTCGGATCAACAAAAAATAATGAATATGAAGGAAACATTAGATAGAGGTCAAAATGAAATTGGACGCCGCACATTTCTGAAACTGGCTGGTGCAGGATCGGCAGTTGCATTTTTACCTGCTTCGTTAGTTTGGGCAGGACAGGTTACTGGAACGTTCTCAGAAAAAGCTATTCCGACGGTTACAAGCGAAATATTACCCAGCCAGATGGGAACTACTAGCGTTCACGAACATATTCCGCTAAATTTTGAGCCAGGGCATCGGGCCAAAAGCATGGCTTTTGCCATTAGCGAACTGAAGAAAGCGAAAGAAAATGGTTTGCAAACAATCATCGAGGTAAGTCCAACCCGCGATGCGGCCGGTATTCGCGAGGTTTCACTTGCTACGGGCGTAAATGTGGTATGCTGTACTGGCTATTATGTACTTACCAAAGAACAGCAATCACTCACTGTTGAAGAATGCGAAAATCACATGATCAGTGAAATTGAAGAAGGAATTCAGGGTACAAGTATCCGTCCGGGGGTAATCAAAGTTGCAGCCAAAGGATTGCCCATTACTCCGGCAGAAAAAAATGTACTGATCGCAGCAGCTCATGTGCAAAAGCGATACAAGCTGCCCATTTGCACCCATGCCGTGAGCGGTTGTGCCGAACAACAGCAGATTCTGGATGAGGCTGGCGCCGATCTTAACCATGTTTATTTCTCGCATGTGGAAGCAACGTTTGGCTGGAGCGGCCGAAAAGTGGAGCAGGAAATCGATTATCTTGAAAGTGTAGTCAAAAAAGGAAGTATGCTAAGTTTTAATAACTTCGGAAACTGGAACCATACCAAACCCGAAGACCTTGCGTTAATCATTCGAGAGTTGACAAAGCGTGGTTACGACGACCGCATGGTGGCCACGATGGACCTGACATGGTCGTTCGAAAACGACGATCTGAAAATACTTTGGGGCGACACAAATGATGACGGTAACGACCGTACTTATTCCTATTTGCTTCGAAAAGCTGTTCCCTGGATGAAAGAGACTGGGGTGCAGGAAAAGTCAGTCGGAAAAATTTATTTTGGATAATCCCCGGCGGATTTTTTCATGGTAAATGTATAATCTGTAAAATGGTACATCGAAAGTCCTTTAATTAAAAAAACATGATTACTCAAATGAATAAAATAATTACGCTTTTGACGGTGATCACTTTGCAGTCTTTTAATGTTTTGAACGCACAACCCATTAAACGAATTTATCTGGCGCCCGATGACCACACCGATTATATGTGGACTTCTACAGAAGATGGTTATCGCAAAGCATTTCTGGAAACACTCGATTACTATATCAAACTCAACGATTCAACAGCCAACGAACCTTATGAGTATCAAAGCAAGTGGAATTGCGATGGTTCGATCTGGGTTTACGAATACGAAAAAAACCGTAGCAAGGAGCAGTTTGACCAATTGATCCGGCAGATCAAGGCGGAGAAAATTACAGTGCCATTAAATACTGTTGCCAATCTGATGGGCATTGCACCATTGGAAGCGACCCTGCGTGACATGTATTACGCCGGATCATTGGAACGCCGATATGGTCTGAATCTGGAGTTGGCAATCAACATGGAAGACCAGGTTTTGCCCTTGGGGCTGTCGTCGCTTTGGGCAGGGGCAGGCGCCAAATATTCGTGGCGAGGCGTGTGCGCATGTGCCAGCAAAGTTGCAGGGTTAGACAATCGTCCACATGAGGTTTATTGGTACAAAGGTCTTGACGATCAAAAAATACTGATGAAGTGGTATTCGGTCAATCCATCAATGATAACAAACCGTAAGGAATACCGATATAATCTCGGGGACTATCTTGAAGCCAGTAACCAGCCCAACGCGATTATTGATCTGAAAGACCTGATGAAGGATACCAAGCACTATCCTTACCAGATTGCAGGTGCTTTTGGTAAAGGTGGCGACGATCTTCAAACCCTCACCAATCGCTTCCCGAAAATTGCACGGCAATACTCCGACCCGGAATATCAGGTGATTGTTTCGAACGAAATTGATTTTTTCCGAGACATGGAGAAAAACTACGGCGATAAATTGCCGGAGGAAACTATTTCGTGGGGAAGCACCGAGTGGGGAAATAGCGTAGCTTCTTTGGCTGAAGTTTCTGCATCAGTAAAACGCTCCATTGAAAGATTGCGCACTGCTGAAGCCATTTATACTTTGGTGGCATTAATAGATAAAACCTTTGCGACCGATTTGGCCGAGATGAAGCAAAAAGCATGGATGGCCTGCGGATTGTATTTCGAGCACGACTGGACTTCCGATGGCCCCATTACCCGGAAACAACGCGCTGACTGGCAACGCAAAATAGCCGCACAGTTAAATGGTTATGTGGATACACTGTATAATCGGTCACTTTCTCGATTTGGAGAAATGGTCACTAAATCTGCCCAAAGTCAAGAGTCATTTTTTGTATTTAATCCGCTTAGCTGGTCAAGAACTGATTACAGCGACTTTGAATACAACGGTTCGCGCGATATTGCAGTAACCGACCAGATCTCCGGCATGGACGTTCCTTTTCAGTTCATTGAAAAAAAAGGAAAAAGCTTTTTGCGGATTTTGGCTAGTGATATTCCTTCTCTGGGCTACAAATCATTCAGCATAGCGAAAGGAAAAAATCCTATTCATTCTGAACTTGCCGCAAAAGTAACCGATGGGGTGATTGAAAATGACTATTACAAGATAACCGCTACTGCACAGGGAACAATTATCAGCCTGATCGACAAAAAGAACAACAACCGCGAATGTGTAAGTCCAGTAAATAAACTGTATGCTAACGACCTAGGCTCCGGAAACAACAAAGCCCCTTTAAACGACCAGCCTCTACGGGTTGAAAATGCTGGTCCGGTTTCAGTAACATTAGTGGCAGAATCGTATAAGCCGGTAAAACACATATCAAAAATCACGCTGTTCAAACACAGTGATCGCATTGAGCTTGAAAATTACCTGATTCAGAATGTGGGCGAAAAGCCGGTGACCTATTCGTTTTCGTTTAACCTTGAAAATCCTGAAATATGGCACGAAGAAGCCGGGGCTATCCTGAAAGCCAAACCGGTATCGGAAGGTGGCCATTATGCCGAAAAGATTTGCCGGTTGGATTGGCTGGCTCTGAACCATTTTGCCGATATATCGGGCAACGGCCAAGGAATGATTTTGTCGAACCGCGATGCTTATTTTATGAAACCGGGAGCCAGTACTGTTGAAAAACTCGATTACACCACTCCGCAAATCAACGTGTTGGCAACCGGACAAATAGATAAGTGGCTTGGAATTGAGAATCAGGATGGCGATTCTTATTTCGAGCATTTCTTTGCCTTGAAACCATACGCCGACGAGCACAATGCAGTTACAAGTATGCGCTTTTCGCTGGAGCACCAAAACCCGCTGGTTGCCGGGGCAATTACCGGAAAATCGAAAGAGTATGGAATCCAATATTCTCTGTTCACAGTTTCCGATCCGAATGTGTTAATCTGGTCGGTAAAGCCTGCTGAAGAAGGAATCGACAAGGGAGTAATTGTCAGGGTTTGGAACATGGACAACAAAGACGCTGATTGCAACATCGCTTCAGTATTAAAGATCGAAAGCGCCAAACAAACAACCCACATTGAAACCGATATCGAAGCCATTATTTCGGTTTCAGGAATATTTAAAACAAACATCGGACATAACCGAATTGAGACCTTCAGGCTATTTCTGAAATAAAAACTGAACCCAACAAAAAAAACCATTTAACCATTTTAACCCTTTAAACATGAACCTAAATCACACCTTTCATTTACTTAAAAATCGAATTCAGGCAAAGCTTCCGCAAACAATACTGTTTGGCGGATTAGCTTTTTGTACCGTATTAAATGCCAGTGCCGGGCAAATTATCCGAACCGATTTCAACCGGGAACGTATTTATTTCAAAGATTATATTGCTAACGAAAAATGGGTGGATGTATCGGCAACATCAAGTAATGCCGATATCAAAGCTGATGTAAGTTGGGGTAAGTTTGGTACTATCGATGTAGCGGGTACAGCGCTTCCTTCCGAGGCTTTGGCATTATCGATAGAAAGTTCGGAAAAGGCTAAAGACTGGTCGGCAGCTATTACATCCGGATTATTGCCTGCAAAAAACACTGAAACAAATTTGGGTAAGCTTACCTTTAGTTTCGACAACTGGGTATCCTCTGTTCGCCCGGTGCTGGTGCGTATAGAATCGTTCGATTCCGGTAAAAAACGCACTGGTGGGCTCGAAAAATTGGTTTATCCTGCCACGGTCAATTATTTTCTTCGTTCCGCTTTCGAGTTATCCGACATGAAGGCATTTGGTGACGGCAAATTTAATCCGCTTGATCCGTTCGTCAACTTCAGTTTCTCAATTGAGGGAGCAGGTGAAGGCAAAAGCGAATTACGTATTGACAACGTGATGTACGCTACTCCGGCTTTCTATGTAAGTCCAACAGGCAAAGACAGTAACGATGGCCGCACCGAAAAAACGGCTTTTGCAGATCCGCAAATTGCACTTGAAAAAGCTAACCCAGGTGATATAATTTTGTTGATGAACGGCAAATATGCAGGAACAAAAGGTTCAGTTTCGGTGGCGAGCTTCAAACATTCCGGTTTTCCATCTGCATGGATAACATTGAAAAACTATCCTGGACATACTCCAACTATTTTAGCGCATGGCAAAACAGGTGTGAACATTGCATTGGGAAACGATTCTACCGCAAAAGAATCTCCGCTTTTGTGTTATCTTGAAGTTCGCGGATTGCATATCCGTGGAAATGCCAATGAAGCAGATAAACTTTATCCCTCAGAATTAGGTACGTCAACTAGTAATACCGATGTAAATGGAATTAACGTATTTGGCGACAATGGGCCTACCAGAATGTATCACCATATTCGATTGGCCGATAACGTAGTAGAGTATTGCGGAGGTTTCGGAATTTTTACACGTACTGTTGATTATTTGACAGTAGAGAATACGATTATGCGTTACAATTGTTGGACTACTTCGGATATGGTTTCGGCTGGATTGGGAGTAATGATGTATGCCGATTTTGATAAAGCGGATAACGTTACCAAAATTTTAGTTCGTAACAATCAAGCTTATGGAAATATTTGTAAAGCCCGACCAAGTAAGTTCAATGGTGATGGCTTTCTGTTCGATGCCAATTGTGAAGATTATATTTTCCCCGATTTCTATATAGGTCGCACACTCATTCAAAATAACCTGGTGTATGGCAATGGTGGTGGAGGTATCCAAAACTGGGGTAGCCACCGGCTCGACATTATCAACAATACCATCTACCACAACGGAATTGACATTAAATGGGGAAATATTGGCTTGGATTTCTGTAAGGATGTTAACCTGATCAATAACATTGTGGTTGCACTGCCCGATTGCCCGCTCGATCGTTGGATGGTGGGCCGTGTGGATAAAGACACTTCCAATATTGTTCGCATCAACAACCTGTATTTTGGCGGCGCTGAACCACATGTTACTGGAATAGGCGATATTGTAGCCGACCCGATGTTTGTTAATCCTTCGCTTGATTCGAAAGTTGCAGATTTCAGGTTGAAACCAACCAGCCCTGCATATAATTCAGGTATTGGAGCTTGTACGGGAGTACCAATTGGTGACATCGACGGGAATCTAATCAGCGGAAAAGAAATTGCCCGCGGAGCTTTTGGAAAAAAATAATACCATGCCATGTTTTATCACACAAATGACATCAACAAAAATTTACGAATCTATGATTTTGAAAAACTTTACGCTTTTAATTGTTCTGGTTTCACAGTCGATGTTTTTATTTGCTCAAACACCCGATAAGCAAAAGATTGAACAGGAACTGCTGGCAAAGGCCCGGCAAAACATCGAAAAATACAGGAAGGGCGATGCTTCGGTGGTTTTCTTAGATTCGCAGGGAAAACCTGTCGAAAATATTCAGGTCGAAATCAACCAAACCACCCAGGATTTTCTGTTTGGCAACCTTAGCGAAGAAATTTTCAGGCTTTCTGCGGAAGATGCAGTCAAATTTCAGGAGAAATTTACTGGGCTGTTCAATTACACCGAGTTAACTGTAAAGTGGTGGAACTATGAAGGGCAACAAGGAAAACCCGAGTGGCAAAAGTTGCAGCTGAAGCTGGATTGGTGCAAACAGAACGGCGTAACCCCAAAGGGACATACTTTAGGATGGACACACGTGGCAGGTACGCCACCCTGGTTAATGCGACTACCCATCGAAATGGCAAATGATCTTTACAAAGCACGTATCCAAAATTTGGTAGGAGGGTTTAAAGATCAAATAAAAATGTGGGACGTTGTAAATGAACCAATCAACACAATTACCTGGGAAATGGCTTTGAAAGACTCCATTGCCGATAACAAAATTGACGAGGGATCAAGGTATAATGTTGAAGGAATCACTCTCGAACAATTTGCCCCCTGGGTGGAGAAATCATACAACTGGGCACATCAGGCTGATCCTTCCGGCGACTTTCACATCAACGAATTTTACATTCTTTCAAAACCCGAAACACGTGACAAATATTACCAGTTTATTAAGCTGTTGCAAACACGTGGCATGCCCTTGAATGGCATTGGCATACAGGCGCACGAACCCCGCGAAATGTGGTTTTCTCCGCTTGATATCGTGGCAGCTTACCAGAAATTTGATGAGTTGGGATTGCCGCTGCACATTACCGAATTTATTCCGCAATCATCTGGAAAAAGCATAACCGGCGGCTGGCGCGAAGGCGTTTGGACCGAAGATGCCCAGGCCGAATTTTCCGAGCAGTTTTATATCCTTTCTTTTGGACATCCCAACATGAAATCGATTCACTGGTGGGGTTTGAGCGACAGAGATATCTGGCTCAAAAACGGCGGACTTTTAGATCGTGATTTCAATCCAAAACCGGTTTATACCCGTTTGCACAAGCTCATCAAAGAAGATTGGATGACCAAAAACCTGAAACGGTCTTCGGATAAAAACGGGCAGGTCAATTTCAGGGGATTCTACGGAAAATACCAGATTAAAATTACCAAACCTGATGGCAATGCAATGGTTTTTGACGCTCATCTGGAGGAGAATGCAAACAACCGCTGGGAATTTAAATTGTAGATTTGGTAAACTTTGGTCAAACGTCCACGAGTTGAAAATTCAGGTGGATGCACAAAACGTCACCCACCAAATAAATGGTCGCTTCGCGTCACGCCCGAACACCTCACTACTTTTGGCACTGAATTCCTAAAAAAAAGTAAAAAACGTATGGGACGATACCCTAATCCTGAACGGACAAATCGGCGCATACATCACCTTTGCCCGACGCTCCGGGAATGAATGGTTTATTATTTGCAATCCTATTAATGCCCCGTCCAAATGTGTCGGGGTATTTTTTTACCCGATTTGGAACAACAACCTATTGTGTTCTATTTCTTTATTAAAGGTACCCATCGGATGGGACTGACAAATTTCAATTCTTTACTCCTGTTCGCAAGATATCTTTTTTATACTGAAGTGGAGTTTTATGTACAATTCTTATGAACTGCCGGTTAAAGTTCGATAAATTATGAAAGCCACTCATATAACAGGTTTCTGAAATATTATATTGCTCGCCATTAATTAATTTGCAGGCATATCCTATTCTGACTTCATTCAGAAAATTGACAAATGTTTTTCGCGTTCGTTGTTTAAAGAAATTGCAAAATACATTGGGAGACATGTGCGCTATTTCGGCAACCTGTGTCAATGTTAAATCGGAAGTGAAGTTTTTCATAATAAAATCGCACACTTCTGTAATTTGCTCTGAACCTGAAGTTTTAAAGTTCTGGATAAATCCCGGACTTGCCAGTTTTTCCTTTTCATCGGTATCTGAAAGAAGGTGCAGGATGCTCAATAATTCAATGATTTTTGCCGGACCTGACATAGCCAGCATCTGATCCATTTTTTGCGCAACCAATTGCCTTGCATTTCCATAAATTGAAAAGCCCATAACGGATTCTTCCAGAAATTTAGCTATAGTATCCATTTCAGGAATATTAAAGAATCCAATACCAAGGAAATCGAGGTTGAAATGTATAACGATCGCCTCAGCTGTCAGGTTGGAATTTGCTTCGTAATAGCTCTTGCTGTTGCGGTAAACATGCGGAAGATTGGGCCCCAGGAAGGCAAGGTCGCCATCGGTAAAACTGCTCATGTGGTCGCCAATAATTTTATCACCCGAACTTTTAAGCACAAGTACCAGTTCATACTCCGGGTGATGATGCCAGGGAGTTGGATAGTGTGAATAAACATCCTTTTGCAGAACAAAGGAGGATTTGGCATCCTTGTTTAAACGTTCAATGATTAGTTTCATCTGTGTATAGTTTGTTTTTTAATTGTCAGATAGAACTCGCCAAAAATCATTCTCCTTTGTGCGAAGTAATTTTTATGGCTTGTTTCATGGTAATACAATTTTCTTGGAAATTACGCCAAAATATTTGAAAAACTCAATGAAATAGTATCAGTTTTTGATGTTTTAATCTCCGAATTTTGATCAGACTAAATGGCGCTAAAAATTTAAAATTCAAAATTGAGAAATAAAATCAATATACACAGCGATGACATCAAAAGAACGATTTGATTTAACTGTAAACCACCAGCAACCCGACAAGCTGGTCGTTGATTTCGGATCAACTTCCGTCACAGGAATTCATGTAAGTACAATCGAAAACCTCCGGAAATATTATGGTTTTGAAAATAGACCAATTCGAGTGACCGACCCTTACCAAATGCTGGGAGAAGTTGACGATGAATTGATTGAAATAATGGGTGTTGATGCGATTGCAGCCCGTGGCAGAAAAAACGGATTTGGATTCTATAATCACGAACCTTATATGGAGTATCTGACTCCATGGGGGCAAACGGTATTGGTTCCTGAAGGTTTTCGCACCTCGACTGACGAAAAGGGAGATGTGTTGTTATATCCTGAAGGCGATCTTTCAGCAACACCCTCGGGACGAATGCCACGAAGCAGTTTCTTCTTCGATGCAATTATCAGGCAGAAACCAATTGTTGAGGAAAATCTCGATCCCAAAGACAATCTCGAAGAATATGGATTGGTTTCGGACAGTGATCTTGAATATTGGAAAGTGACAACCCAAAAGGCACGGGCTACCGGAAAAGCTGTTGTTGCAGGATTGGGCGGAACTGCACTGGGCGACATCGCGCATATTCCCGGCATAAAACTGAAAAATCCGAAAGGTATCCGTGATATCACTGAGTGGTACATGAGTATTCTTATGCGTCCCGATTATATCAGGGCCATCTTTGATCGTCAATCGGAAATAGCCCTCGAAAATTTCAGCCGATTGCACAAGGTAATCGGCGACAATGTGGATGCCGTTTACATCTGCGGAACCGATTTTGGCACGCAGGATTCGACTTTTTGCGCCCCCCAGCAATTCGACGATTTGTGGTTACCCTATTATCAACGGATCAATAATTGGGTTCATGCAAACACTAACTGGAAAACTTTTAAACATTCCTGCGGCGCAGTGGAGCCATTTATGTCGCGGTTTATTGCTGCCGGATTCGACATCATCAATCCAGTACAGATCAATGCGAGCGGAATGGATCCGGTTCACCTGAAAAAGACGTACGGGAAAGACCTTGTTTTCTGGGGAGGAGGAATCGATACGCAGAAAACATTGCCATACGCAACTCCTGTAAAAGTGCGCGAAGAAGTGCTTCGTTTGTGTGAGATTTTTGCCAAAGACGGCGGTTTTGTATTCAATACCGTTCACAACATTCAGGCAAATGTTCCGGTTGAAAACATAGTGGCAATGGTTGATGCGATTAAAGAATTTAATGGAAGGAATTAAAATCCGATAACGATATGTCTGAAAAATGTTTGACCAACAAAAACCTCGTCATCATTGGTGGTACTACCGGACTGGGTTTATCTGCTGCCAAAGCTTTTGTAGAAAGTGGCGCAAATGTAATTGTGGTAGGCCGGAATGAAGAAAGTGCAAATGAGGCAAAAAATCTACTTGGCAGCAATGCCGATACGATTGTAGGTGATGCGGTTCATCCTTCAACTGCTATTAAGGCGATTGAGCTTTGTATCAGTAAATTTGGAAGCTTCGACGGATTGTACCACGTGGCCGGAGGTAGCGGAAGAAAAATGGGCGATGGCCCTCTGCACGAGCTTACCCTTGAAGGCTGGAACAAAACCCTGGAATTAAATCTTACGTCACTGATGCTCTCCAATCAGGCAGCCATCAAACAATTCCTGAAACAGGGAAGTGGCGGAACTATTTTAAACATGAGTTCTGTGCTGGGTTATTCGCCTTCACCGAAATTCTTTTCCACGCATGCTTATGCGGCAGCTAAATCGGCAATAAATGGGTTCTCCAAATCTGTTGCGGCATATTATGCCAAAAACAATATCCGGGTAAATGTAATTGCCCCGGCATTGGTCGAAACGCCAATGGCACAGCGCGCCGCAGAAGATGAAACAATTCTGGCATTCATCAAAACCAAACAGCCTTTGGACGGAGGCAGGATTGGCGATCCGTCTGATTTGGACGGACTGGCTGTTTACTTTATGAGCAATCAGTCAAGATTTACAACCGGACAGATTGTGGCAGTCGATGGAGGCTGGACTATTAGCGAAGGACAATTATAAAATCAACTAAAAAAACTAAATATGTCAGAAATTGCAATAGGAATCGATCTGGGTGGTACACGGATTAAAGCAGTGGCGATTGATGAAAAAGGAAATATTCTGCACCAGCACTATCAACCTACGAATGATGGGGATGATACTATCTGGAAAAATGCCATTTTGTTAGCTGTTAATGAATTACAAAGCAAGCTACCTGGGAGCACTGTTGTAATTGGTATTTCTGCTCCGGGTTTGCCCAACGTCCATAACTCGGCTATCGCTTATATGCCCGGTCGTCTGCAGGGCCTGGAAAATTTTAACTGGACAGAATTTTTAAAAACCCGGACTTTTGTGCTGAACGATGCTATTTCGGCAATGATGGCCGAAGCAAGGTTTGGAGTTGCAAACGGCAAAAAAAATGTAGTTATGCTCACCTTGGGTACAGGAGTTGGCGGTGCAATCCTGATTGAAGGCAAACCTTATCAGGGAGCATTCAACAAGGCAGGACACCTCGGACACATGGTTATCGACAGTGATGGCGAAGCTGATTGTATTGGTATGCCGGGTAGTTTGGAAGACGCCATCGGAAATTGTACAATTCTGAAAAGAACGTCTGGAAAATTTAGCTCTACCCACGATTTACTTGAAGCAGTCAGAAATGGCGACAGTTTTGCCGCTGATGTATGGTTGAAATCTGTAAAAAGGCTGGCCATTGGTCTGGCAGCTTTAACCAATATACTTTCTCCTGAAATGATTGTCCTTGGCGGTGGTATTACTGAAGCCGGTAACGATTTATTTGAACCGTTGGAGAAGTACATGAGCAATTATGAATGGCGCGCGGGTGGTAATAAAACTGAAATTGTGAAAGCCCGGTATGGCGATTTGGCTGGCGCTGTTGGTGCCGCATGTTTTGCAAGGGAAGTTAGCCTCCCCTAAATCCCCTCCACAAGAGAGGACTTAAAAAGTTGCACATCAAATTTTTATTTACAAAAACAAAAAGAAAAGATGAATATCACAGAAGCATATTTACAGAAATGTACCGGAATAATTGACACCGTAAATGCTCAACAAAAGCAAATCAGGCAAGCTGCAAAACTATTCGCTGATACGATACTCGCCGGAAGGATGGTACATGTATTTGGCAGCGGGCACAGCCGGATTCTGGTAGAGGAAATGTGGCCGCGTTACGGTTCTTTCCCTGGGTTTAACCCAATTGTAGAACTTTCGCTTACCTTTCACAACCTGGTTGTTGGTGCCAACGGGCAACGTCAGGCCATGTTCCTCGAAAATGTGAGCGGACTGGCAGACCGGATTTTGCGCAATTTCGATTTGAGTGAAATTGACACTGCACTTATCATCTCTTCGAGTGGTTGCAATATTGTACCCATCGAAATAGCCGAACTATTTCAGCAGAAGAAGGTTAAAGTAGTATCGATTATCACCAAAGAACATTCTGAAAAATCGACCAGCAAGCGCAGTGATGGGAAAAAGTTGGGTGATTTCTCTGATTTGGTTTTGGACACAGGCGCCCCGGTTGGCGATGCGATGGTATATGTGCCGGGATTGGATACGCCCGTTGCACCGGGTTCAACTGTAGGCGGTACTTTGCTGATTAATTGCATTAAAGCTGAATTAGCCGGATTGTTAACCGCCGCAGGTCAGCCGCCAAAAGTATTGAGCAGTGCTGTTGTGGTTGGCGAAGAAATGGCTGTTTCCTTATTTGAAAGCGCATACGACGAACATGCGCACCGCCTTGCGAAACTTTACGAAAATGTGGGAAATCTACGATAATATTTATGACAGCCATTTTCAATCATAGAAATATTCCGTTGCTGGCCGAAACCGATGTGCTGGTTATTGGCGCAGGTTCAGCAGGCTGTATGGCAGCATTGGCTGCCGCCAGTCAATCATCCTATTCGGTGATGCTCGTTGAGCGGTATGGCTTTCCGGGGGGGACTTCCACTCAAATGCTGGATACTTTTTACGGGTTTTTCACCCCCGGAATCCGTCCGAAAAAAATTGTTGGTGGCTTGCCCGATCTGGTGGTGAACGAACTGGACAAAACGAATGATATTTTCCTGCGACCTAACACTTATGGCGCCGGAACAGGCGTCAATTATAATCCTGAACGTTTGAAACTGGTGTGGGACAAGCTGATTATCGAAGCCGGAATCAATTATCTGCTGCATACCACTTTGGTGGATGTGATCAGGGAAGAAAGTGAACGTATCACTTGTATATTCTGGAACAAATCAGGTTTTTATAAAGTCAAAGCCCGGAGAGCGATTGATGCAAGCGGGGATGCAGATTTTTGTGCTCTTTCAGGTCTTCCCTTTGAACTGGCAGGAAAAAATGAACCAGCACAAAGCATGACCACCACTTTCAGGATGTGCAACGTCGATCAGCAAAAATTTGAAATTGCGGGTGGCAATAAAATGATGAAAGAGCGAATGACCAATGCTTTTGAAAACAGAACGCATTTGTTGCCACGAAAAGAAGGTTCGGCCCACGAAATGTGCCAACCAGGCTGCATTTCAACGGTGGCGGTAAAAGTTTCGGACCTGAATGCCTTAAAAATTGATGAACTCACAAATGCGGAAATAGATGGAAGAAAACAGGCTTTTGAGTACGAACGGTTTTTCAGGGACAAAATCCCGGGATATGAAGACTCGAAGATTATTGGTCTCTCTCATCAGATAGGAGTCCGCGAAACCCGCAGGGTTTATGGAGAACACCGGCTGACCAAAGAAGAATGTTTGTCAGGAGATATTCCTGATTCATCAGTTCTGCTATGTGGCGCGCCAATAGAAGATCACCGGGAAGGCAAAGACGGTCAGGATGAAACTTATTGGGAATATATTCCGGGAGCTGGTATTTACGGGGTGCCTTACGGGACTTTGGTTCCGGCTGAATGTAGCATAGCCTGGGTGGTTGGCCGTTGTTTCTCGGCTACACACGATGCGCACGCTTCGTGCCGTTCGATGGCTCAAACCATGAGTATGGGCCAGGCCGCAGGATTGGCAGTAATTCAGTCGCTAAAAACGGATCGCGATGCCAAAGATATTGATGTGGCGATGTTACGAAATGAACTGGTTGCGCTTGGCCAGATACTCGAAGTGCCGGATTATATAGCTGATACAAGCCGGAATGGATGGAAAAATAATTTAATCAGAAATCAAAAATAGCTATGAATATGCCGATTGTAAGGACCGTATTGGGGGATATTCAACCTGAAGAAATGGGTTTAACCTATTCCCATGAACACATCGTTATTGAAGAAAGCTTTCCCACATTGGCCAATCCTGCATTTATCCTGAACGATACGGAGAGGATTAGTGCAGAACTGAAAGACTTGTATCAGTTGGGTGGCCGGACCATGGTGGATACGATGCCCGCTGCCTGTGGAAGGAATATTCTCAAATTGGCTGAAGTTTCCCGAAATTCAAGAGTGAATATCATTGCCCCGACAGGCATACACCTTGAAATCTATTATCCGCCCAATCACTGGCGATATCATTTAACCGTTGACGAACTGACTGAATTGTTTGTCAAAGATATTACAGAAGGGGTTGATGAATATGATTATAATAGTCCGGTAGTAAAACGAACTTCACATAAAGCCGGAATGATCAAACTGGCTACGGGTGATGAAAAAATAACAGACCATCAGCACAAAATATTTGAAGCTGTCGTGAATGCCCATCTCGAAACCGGAGCGCCAATCCTGACCCATACCAATGGTGGTAGTCTGGCGATGGAGCAGGTTGAATTGTTTCTGAAACTGGGAGCCGATCTGAATCATGTGGTAATCTCACATGTTGACAAACAAAAGGATTTGGAATTTCATCGCAACCTGATGCAAACAGGCGTCAATGTTGAGTATGACAGCCATTTCCGGCTTATGGATAAAGGAGATGACTGGACTTATCGTTTGCTGGAAAATATATTACCTGATTATCCTGATCAAATTGTCATCGGGATGGATATGGCCAAAAACACCTACTGGAAATCATACGGGGGAAAACCCGGCCTGACTTATTTACTCACAGAATTCAGACAGGAGCTTGAAACAAGAGGGTTGGACGATTATTTCGAGAAATTGTTTTTCACCAATCCGCAGAATTTATACACATTTAAGGATACTTTTTAAACCAATAATGCAAACTAAAAAAATCAATGAAATGAAAAAGAAGGATCTAAATCAGAGTTCTATTTCGCGCCGAAAATTTATTGGCATGACTGCCGCCAGCGGTGCAGCGTTGACTATTCTGCCGAGCTATGTCGTAGGCGGATTTGGACAAATCGCGCCCAGCGATCAATTGAATATCGCCGGAGTGGGCGTTGGTGGCATTGGCCGCCGCGACCTGGGTAAAATCACAGGGCAAAATATCGTTGCACTCTGCGATGTCGACTGGGATTATGCAGCCAAAACATTCAAGGATTATCCGAATGCCAAAGTTTACAAGGATTACCGGATCATGCTCGAAAAGCAAAAGGACATCGATGCAATATTGGTTGCAACACCTGACCACTCTCATGCAATGATTGGCATGGCAGCAATGCGCGCCGGAAAACATGTGCTTATTCAAAAACCATTGGCACATTCGGTTTACGAAACCCGCATTTTGACCGAAACTGCCAGAAAGTATAAAGTTGCCACCCAGATGGGAAATCAGGGAAACTCAAGCGAATCGGTACGTAAAATTTGTGAATGGATTTGGGACGGTGCAATTGGCGAAATTAAAGAGGTTCATGCCTGGACAAACCGTCCGATCTGGCCGCAGGGATTGGAACGTCCGAAAGAAATAATGCAAGTTCCCGCCACCCTCGATTGGGATTTGTGGATCGGGCCTGCAGCTATGCGTCCTTACCATTCGGCTTATACCCCATGGAACTGGCGCGCATGGTGGGATTTTGGAACCGGCGCTCTGGGCGATATGGGCTGCCATATTCTTGATCCTGTATTTCAGGCATTAAAGCTGAAGTATCCAACCAGTGTTCAGGGTAGTTCTTCGCAGGTAAATACTGAAAGTGCTCCGGTTGCTTCACGCATTAAATATGAATTTCCGTCACGGCCAAACTTGCCCAAATTGAATATGCCTGCTGTAACAGTTTATTGGTATGATGGAGGAATTATGCCTGATCGTCCTGAAGATTTGGAAGATGGCTTGGAAATGGGCGATGGAAATGGCGGGGCATTGTTTATCGGAACAAAAGGCAAAATCTCATGTGGACTTTTCGGCGATAACAATCTCCTGTTCCCCAAAGAAGTCAGGGAGAAATATGTCGATCCGAAACCTTCGCTACGTCGGGTAATCGATGGTACCGACGGGCATTGGAATGATTGGGTGCGTGCATGCAAAGAAAGTCCTGAAAACCGCGTGGAGGCCAGTTCGAACTTCGAATATTCCGGCCCGCTTACTGAAAGTGTAGTCATGGGTAATCTTGCTATACGCCTTCAGGAATTGAAGAAAACTTTACTGTGGGATGGAGTAAATATGCAACTTACCAATGTAATTGAAAGTGATAAAGTAAACGTAGTTACATCCGACAAATTTACTGTAATCAACGGTGATCCGCGTTTTGATACACAGCGTGTAACTATGCCGGCAAAAGCATCAGCCGAAGAATGGATTAAACATACTTATCGTAAAGGCTGGTCATTGTAATCAAACAATAGTTTAACATTAAAACATATTAAAATGAAGAATTTGAAAATCATAAGACTATTGGCTCTGTTTTTTCTTGTATTATCGGGATTTAATCAGGGCTGTATCCAAAAACCAAAAGAAAATGGGTTAACAAAAGCTGAAAAAGAACAAGGGTGGGAGCTCTTGTTTGAAGGAAATTCTACTGAGAAGTGGCGTGGATATAATCAGGAAGCTTTTCCATCAAAAGGATGGAGTGTTAAAGACGGAGTGGTTGAATGTCTTTATACCGGAGCCGGAGAACAAGGAAGCGCCGGTGATATTATGACTAAAAAACAATACAAAAATTTCGAACTAACACTTGAATGGAAACTCTCAAAAGCTGGAAACAGCGGTGTCATTTATCTGGTTAAAGAAATTCCGGGACAGCCAGCATGGCATGGCGCTCCTGAATTTCAGATTCTTGATGGTGATAATTACGGCATACCATTACGTCCGGCTCAATTGGCTGGTTCGGTTTATGATTTGTATCCAGCCGACCCGCAGAACGTAAAGCCTTATGGCGAATGGAATCAAATCCGGCTGTTTGTTAAGGATAAACAGATTGAGCATTGGCAAAACGGGGTGAAGGTTGCTGAATATGTTCTAAACTCGGACGACATGAAAAAGAGAGTGAAAGACACCAAGTTTGCCGAGTTTCCTGAATTCAGCGAAATTGCAGAACAGGGACATATTTGTCTTCAGGATCATGGAGGTGGCGTGTGGTTTCGCAACCTGAAAATAAGAGAACTGTAAATTCTAAATTTTGCAAAGATGAATAGAAATGAATTTTTAAAAACGACACTGGGTATTGCAGGACTTGCTGCAATGGGATTTCCGTCAATGGCTTTTGGTTTTGGCAAAAAAGGACGATTTCCGGTTGGTGCCCATGTATGGGTTTATGCAAAACATCAACCCGGATATGATGTAACACCTGTTCTTCCTCAAATTTTTTCGGATATGAAATATGCCGGATTGGACGGTGTTGAGACAATGGAACACCCACTGCGAAGTGAGGCAACAACAAAAATCATCAAAGAACTGATAGATCAGTATCAATTGCCATTGATCGGCAGTTCGTATGGTGCACAACTCTGGGACCGTTCGAAACAGAATGAGATTTTGGAAGATGTGGAAAACATCATGGGTAATATGGCGAGTGTAAATGCCCGTACGTTTGGCGTGACGGTCGGTCATCCTTCAGGAAGAATAAAAAAGGAAGAAGAGTTTGATGCACAGGCAGAACTTTTAATCAGGATGATCGCTTTGGGCAAAAAAAACGGAATTGTTTTGAATCTCCACAACCATACTCAGGAAGTGGAGAATAACCTGTTCGAGCTGAAGGGAACGTTGAAACGAATTCCGGATATCAGGCTTGGCCCAGATCTCGACTGGCTTTTACGGGCAAAGGTTGATCCGATCGCGTTCCTGAAAGAATATAAGAACAACATCGTGTTCATCCATCTTCGCGATCAGTTGGCGAGTGGAAAATGGTCAAAATCAATCGGTGAAGGCGTTGTGGATTTTAAGAAGATAGCCGCCACATTGGAAACGATCGGATTCAAAGGCGACATTATTCTTGAACTGGCGCACGAAGATGGTGTTGAGCCAACAAGGCCGCTGAAAGAAAGCTTGAAAATGAGCAGGGAGTTTGTGAGTAAAACAATGGGCTATTGAAAATCTGCTGATATGATTAGAAAATTCACATTTATAGTTATTGTCCTGTTTGTTTCGATTTCCGACCTTACCGCAGGTGAAATAGGCGCATGGGGATTTACGTCGAAGGGGCTTCCAATGTATCAATATACTGGTAATCTACCATTTCAAGCAAAAGATAAAGATGGTAACGATTCGGGCTTGCCAAACGATCCCTATTTTCTGTTGGGGAATTACAGGCTTGCGTTGATTACACATGCCAGCGGTATTTACCAGTTTTTAACTGCCGAAAGGGTTTGGGCAAGAATAAACAGTGCTCAGCAGCCCAATTATGGCTGGAATGATGCAAGTATCGTTTTCAAAAGCAACAAAAATAAAAAGGTCAATCTGGTTGGTCTTGAATCTATTGCAATCAAAAAGGAGCTTGTTAAAAAGGAATTTGGAGTTGGATTTGCACGATATAACTATCAATTGGAAGAGGGGATCGCCTGTACGCGAATGATTTCCGTAAAACCTTCAGCAAAAATAAATACAGGAATCCCGGCTTTTGTGGTAACTGTGGTTTTGAAAAATAACGGTAAAAAAACACAGGAGCTTACTTACTCGGAGCGGATGCTTGTAAACTTTGGATTGAATGGTTTGCAACATATGGCGACTCAAAAACGCCCTATTTTGTACCAACCCAACTTCCGTATCGACTCCAACAAACAAATGGCCATTGCCGATATAAGTTATAAAACAAATAAATTTCTTGTTGTTCCTGAAAAACATGAAAGCTACAGTTACGACATCAATCCGCCTTCGGTATTTATGTTTTCCAAAAATATTTCAGGTGAAAATTCGTCGGTCATTAGTGTGGAAAATGATACGCTGTCCGCTCAAATTAGTACAATTCTGAAATCAGGCCAAACAAAAACTTTTCACGTTGTAATAGGATTGGCTGATGGAAATAGCTTTGCGGAGGTGCAAAATCAGGTGGACGATTTGTTTGCAGGCTCGGGCGAAAATGAACCGAACGACGGTTTATTCGCAGATTTATGGAAAAGCAAATTGCCCGATCTGTCAACTGAGAAAAATGAAGTGCTAAAAAGAGAAATGTTATGGAACGCGCACATGCTTGAGGCATCTGCCAAGTACAACGATTACTATAAAGAAACTTTTATTCCCCAGGGAACCGTTTACAGCTATCATTTTGGCGATAATATCTCGAACCGCGACCATTTGCAGGCTGCACTTCCAGCTTGTTATACCAACCCCGAACTGGCGAAATCCTCCATCCGGTTTGTTATCAAACATTCTGCCGTTGACGGCGAAATTAAGCGAGGCGATTCCGGGTACGGTTACTCAGCTCCTTCCATTTACAAGGAAAGCGACGAGCAGTTGTTTTTCTTTAATACCATTTCTGAATACCTTTTAATAACAAAGGATTATAATTTCTTGAATGAAGAAGTTGAGTATTATCCTGCGGAATATGGTAAAAAGGACTTGGTTATAAATATATTGAAGAAGTATTTTATTTATCTGCGCGATGAAGTGAACATCGGCCCCAATGGCATGGTCAGAATGTTGAATTCGGATTGGAGCGATAGTTTTTTTCATAAATATTCACCCAATATATATTCAGGGAGTGCCGAATCGCACTTAAATTCAGCAATGGTGCTGGCAATTTTCCCAAAATTGGAAGAGACCCTTAAAAAGTCTGGCAATTCAGAAGCTGATTCTTTTATTACTGCGCTTGAAGATTACCGAAAATCTATTGAGACCGCTTATATGAATGATCTTGGAGATCGAAAGTTTTCGGCCAGGGCTTATTTAAATACTAAATTGAGATTTGGTGTCGATAAAGTATGTATCGAACCTCAGGGATATTTGTTGCAAATTCCAAGCTTGCCGGTTGAACGGAAAAAAGAGATTTATGCGTATGTAAAAAGCAAGTTACTGACTCAGGAAAAAATAGGGATAAGAACCCGGGAAGAACCATTGTGGGGCGGAACTGCCGACGGTGAAGATGGTGGTATCTGGTATTCGCTGGAATATCCGGTGTTGCTTGGTGTCGCTACTTTTGATAAAAAGGAAGCTGAATCATTGTTGATGAAATTCTCATTTGACAATTTTTCAAAACAATATCCTGATTATTGGATCGGCCACTGGACTGCGCCCGATGAAATGAATTCTACGCTTCATCGTGAAGGACTCTATGCTTTTTGGGTTTCCGAAAATGAAAGATCAACCGGCTTCCAAGGCTACTGTTCGCATCCACACGCCTGGCCACTATTTTGTTATTTTAAATTGAAAGAGTGAAAAAAATAACCTTTTTGAATTGATGAATTATGGTGCTCAGCACCAACCAACAACCTATTTTTGTGATAAAATTCTTTTCAAAAATTGGATTTATTTATTTCATTTCCCATTAATAAAAAGTTAAGGAATACCTAAAGTCAATGTGCCTTATATTTCATCCGGTATTCCTGCGGCGTTCGGTCTTTGATCGCGCGAAACTGCCGGTTGAAATACGGCACATTCTGGCATCCTGAATTGTAAGCAACCTGTGAAATGGAATCGTTGGTGTTGATCAGCGTTTTGCAGGCAAATCCAATACGGACTTCATTCAAAATTTCGGAATATGTTTTGGAGGTGGGTTTTTTAATGTAACGGCAGAAAGCCGACGGGTTCATATTGGCTAATTCAGCTGCTTCTTCGAGCTTATAATCACGGTGATCTGGGTAATGGTGTTTGGGCACGTTCGCACCGTGGCGCAATAGTTTACGGACATATTCGCGATACCGAAGACCTGCGCAAAATAGTTGGGTTCAATGCATGGGTGAAAGGCACCGATCCTTCGTATATACGCAAAACGCTGCTTACTACCATCAATGCACCTGTTCGTATTGGAGAAGTAACGGTATTGCCGGGTGACGCGGTTTTAGCAAAGAAAGATGGTGTTGTTCTTATTCCATCACATTTGGTGGAACATATTGTTTTGACCGACGAGGTTACCGAACTATTTGATATCTTTGGACAACAACGCATCAAGGACGGAAAATATACTGCCGGGATAATTGACAGTAAATGTTCGGACGAAATTAAAAAAGATTTCAAAAGCTGGTTAGACACTTATCAAGGTAAATTGCCCATGGCAAGAGTCGATTTGGATAAATTTCTCGAAAAACATAATTTCTAACAGAAGCTGATATATGATCAAAAAAACTTACCGGACAATATTTCTTTGTGGATTGGTTATTCTGCTCCAACCACTGCATTTAAAATCCCAGCCAAATATTTACGCAAAGTCTGGAATCCCTGAGAACCTTGAAATATTTCTACTCATCGGTCAATCAAATATGGCTGGCAGGGCAGAAATACAAAAGCAGGACAGCGACACACTTGAAAGTGTATTCCTTTTTACCGGGATTTATGGTCAGGAATGGGAAAAAGCAGCCAACCCGCTAAATAAATATTCAACGGTTCGCAAAGAGCTGTCGATGCAGAAATTAGGCCCAGGTTACACTTTTGCAAAAATAATATCCCAATACCTGCATGGGAAACAAATTGGGCTGGTAGTAAATGCCAAAGGAGGTACTTCTATTGATGAGTGGGCACCCGGTAAAGAGTTGTACAACGAAGCCTTATCAAGAACAAAATTAGCCCTGATACATGGTTCGTTAAAAGGTGTCATCTGGTTTCAAGGCGAATCGGATGTAGATAAGATTGATGCTTATCCCGAAAAAATAAATGGCTTGATCAATAGCTTGCGTAATGAATTTAAAATTAATGATTTGCCATTTGTGGCAGCACAGTTGTCAGAAGACAATTCTCAACGAAAAGAATTCAACCATATGTTGGTTCACCTGCCTGAAAGAATAGAAAAAATGGTGGTTATTTCATCTGATTCGACTACCACCTTCGATGGAACACATTTTAATTCGGAAAGCCAGCGTTTGTTAGGTAAACGTTTTGCAAGTGAAATGAGGAAGTTACTCGATAATCAAAGTCATTAACCTTTATCTTGTAAGAGCCGAAAAAGGCTTTAATTTAGGTGTAAAATAAATAAACCAATTAAAATGAGAATAGTAGAATGTTTGCTCAAAAAGAGAATTGCAGCCGTTTTTATAGTGGCAACTTTAGTCATGCTGCAGTTTGACTGTGTAGCGCAGAAATCAGAAATAGAACAATCCATTGATGCCAACCGGAAGGGTGAAATAGTCATAAAAGCAAAGCCTGGCACTAAAGTCAAGGTGGAGCAGGTCGCCCATGAATTTTGGTTTGGGTGTGCTATTCCCAACAGTTTTGTTGATGGTTCGATGGCGGAAAATGATAAAAACCAATTTGAAGAAAAATTTCTGGCAAATTTTAACTCTGCCGTAACCGAAAATGCCGTGAAATGGGGAACAATGGAGCGCCGGAAAGGGGAAGTAGATTATTCAGTCATAGATGGTATTTTGAATTGGACTGAGGCGAACAACATTCCGATTCGGGGGCACAACCTGTTCTGGGGGATTCCGCAGTTCATCCAACCCTGGGTGAAAGAACTGTCGGACAAGGACCTTGAACTTACTATTAAAAACCGTGCTGAAACGGTAACTGCCCGTTACAAAGGCCGTTTTGTTGAATACGACCTGAACAACGAAATGGTACACGGGAATTATTATGAAGAGCGTTTGGGAGCCGGCATTACAAAAAAAATGTCGGAATGGTCTCAAGCCGGAGATCCTGAAGTAAAACTTTTCCTGAACGATTATGATATTCTCACAGGTAAAAAGCTGCCCGAATACATGGCTCAAATCCGCTTGCTCTTGAAACAAGGAGTTCCAATTGCGGGTATTGGCGTACAGGGCCACTTACACACCGAAACATTCGACCGCACCTCGCAGATCGCCTCGGCGTCGGCGACGTCGTTCTTGTTGGTCTTGACGTAGGGCTTCACGAACTGAGGCGCCATCAGCTTGACGGTGTGCCCCAGGCTCTCGAGCTTGCGCGCCCAATGGTGGGCACTGCCGCAGGCTTCGACTCCGATCAGACACGCAGGCAGGTTGGCGAAGAAGGCTGCCACCTGGTCGCGGCGTAGTTGCTTTCTGAGGACCGGCTTGCCGTGCTGATCAACGCCGTGGACCTGGAAGACGCTCTTTGCCAGGTCGATGCCAACTGTCGTAATGTTCATGACGGACGCTCCTGTCGGTTCAAGTGGTTGCAGACACTTCCACTTTGGCACTTCGATGCCGTGCGGGTGGGGGCGTCCATTCCATTAAGTCCCCCTCACGAAGGACGGGGGCGCGTGGGGGGTCGCGGTGGGTCGCTCGGCGCGAAGGCTGCACCTTTCAAAGGGCTCGTAGCGGCGCAGCCGATGTGACAGGT
>JBBRXN010000030.1:0-55190 GCA_038248385.1 Bacteroidales bacterium | reverse complement strand
CTTGCCACGAATCGCGATAATACGGCAATCGAAAATATTATCCAGATTCTAAATGATACTGAAACAATTTTCTCAGGTACTGATTTGACCTTAATCTATAAAACTGCGACAATTTAATTGAACACCGAATCAGGAGTTCTGAAATTCAGTCGTACCATATCGGTACTCCGGTCGAATCTGATCGCGAGGTAGTTGATGACTCATTCTCCTACTCATACATGGCATTTTTCAAGAGTAAAGAAGATCAGACTATCTATCAAACACATCCGATCCATCTAAAATTTATTGAAGATTGCCAGCACCTTTGGAAAAAGGTAATTGTTTACGATGCAATGGATTAGTGAAAAAACAGATAGGCCATTGAAATGGCAGCAACCATTCCGGTAAAGTCAGCAATTAACCCGCATGTTAACGCATAGCGGGTATTTTTTATGCCGACCGAGCCAAAATATACAGCCAGAATATAAAAAGTAGTATCAGACGAACCTTGTATGGTGCAGGCAACCCTGCCGGCAAACGAATCAGCTCCGTAATTGGTCATCACATCCACCATCATACCTCGGGAACCACTACCGCTCAATGATTTCATCAGTGCGGTAGGCAAAGCAGGAATAAAATCGGTATTGAACCCCATTTGCTGAAAACCCCAACTCACACCCGAAATAAACCATTCCATTGCTCCTGAAGTCCTGAAAACACCTATGGCAACCAGAATAGCAATCAGATAGGGTATAATCATTACTGCTGTCATAAAACCATCTTTTGCACCTTCAATAAAGGCATCATAAACGTTAACCTTTTTGCGCAAAGCAAGCAATATAAAACCGATGATGACAGAAAAAATAATCAGGTTACTTGCCACACTCGAAATGGTCTGAATCTGTTCCTTTTCCAAACCTGAAAAATACCATATAATTGCAGCAATAAAGGCAGTCAATCCTCCCAGATAAGCCAATATGGTTTTATCCAGCAAATTGATTTTCTGGTGCCAGGCAACGGCCATTAATCCTGCCACCGTTGCGAAAAAAGTAGCCAGTAATATCGGGATAAACACGTCTGACGGATTTACAGCGCCGAGCTGCGTCCTGTAAACCATGATACTGATGGGAATAATGGTCAATCCTGAAGCATTCAGAACGAGGAACATGATTTGAGCATCTGAAGCCGTATCCGGAGTCGGATTCGTTTCCTGCATTTCCTTCATCGCTTTCAGACCCATTGGAGTAGCGGCATTATCCAGATTCAGCATATTGGCGGCAATATTCATCATGATGGAGCCATACGCCGGATGTTCCTTCCCCAATGAAGGGAAAAGCTTGTTGAAAAACGGTCCGACTAATTTGGAGAAAATCCTGACTACTCCACCCTTCTCTCCTATTTTCATGATTCCCATCCACAAAGTCAGAACGCCGGTGAGCCCCAGAGAAATTTCGAAACCTGTTTTTGCCATGGTGAATGTCGAATCCATCATCTGTGGAAAAATGGTCATATCACCGAAAAAGATGAGTTTAACCAGACCAATAACAAAAGCCACCACGAAGAAGAAAATCCAGATATAATTGAGCGCCATGTGAAGTCAGATAGGTAATTCGGACTAAATATATATAAAAAAAGCGGCTGCTCCATATTTGAATGAAGCAGCCGCATTATTAAAATAAAAGAGGGACAATCAAGTCCCTCCTTTATCAATTTTTCGTATGGATTATTTATATTCCGGACGTTGTTCAAGAACACCTTTTTCAAGGTCAACCTGAACTTGTGGAATTGGCTGATATTTATCAGCAGCGGTAAAACTGGCTCCCGTCATAAATGCCCTGATCCTTAAATCAGCGGTAGCAAATTCATTTAAGATGGTAGTCATATCCTTGCCTTTAACATCGGCAGGAAGGTTATCCCAACGCCTGAGGTCGAAGAAACGCATACCTTCAGTTGCAAATTCAAGACGCTGTTCCCATTGAACTGCCTTCATAGCATCTTTCTTATTGGCAAATGCAGTGTATGTGCCTATTTTATAATTGGCAGCAGGCTGTGTAAAATCAACATCACCGGTAGCACCCCAAGGATAAACAGAGGTAGGAAGCTGAAAAATCTTCACCTTGCCCATCACTTTGTCATTGCCGGCCCTGGTTCTGATCATATTAACCAAATCTTTGGCTTTAGCCAGATCGCCTTCAAATGCAGCGACTTCAGCTCTCCACAAAATGATATGACTATAGCGCAGATAACGGAAATTGTTTGCATTGATACCTGTCTGCCAGCCTGTTGTTGTAGAAAGTGTAAAACGTTCCGCTTTTTTGAAGAATGGTTTGGCCACAGGCAGATAAGGTCCACCTTCCGATTGTTTCCGAACCCAGTTGCTACCACGGTTGATACCCCAATCTTTGTATGGAATACCTCTGCGGCTTACGGTAAAATCAAGACGCGGATCAACAGGAGTTACATCGTCAGGAACAAAAGTTTGATCAGAAGAAATATTCTGGTCATTTTTAAAGTCGGTAGCATTAAAAGTATCGAACAATGGCAATCCGGTAGCATCCACTTTATAGGCATTCACCAGGTTCTGTGAAGGTTGGTGGAAACCGCAGCACATACCAATATCACCTCCATGAGGCCAGTTCAAACCGATACCCATTTCAGCATTCAACGATTCGTTTACATCGTTTACGTTGGCCTGGATTTCAAAGATTGATTCTTTGTTGTTATTGGTTGCAATCTCGAAGTTTTGGATGAATTTATCCATCAGCGAAAATTTGCCACTGTTGATAATATTATCAAGCAATGGTTTTGCTTCGGTATATTTCAAATCCTGCAGATATGCCCTTGCTGCCAAAGCCATTGCTGCATATTTGGTAGCACGGCCCACCTGAGTTTGTTTTTCAGGAAGATTCTCCCATGCAAACTTCAGGTCGTTAATGATTTGGGTTAAAACTGCCCCTTCAGCATTAACGTTTTTAACCAATTTGGGATCAACCGTTTCTTCAGTTAGAATCGGAATATAATCACCAAATACCAAACGTGCTTCAAAATTGAACAAAGCTCTAAGGAACAATACTTCAGCCTTGAACTTTTTAGCCTGATCAGCCGTGATGGTCTTGGCTTCTTCAGTTTTTTTGATCACTTTGAGCGTTTTATTGGCACGGTCGATACCCATCCCAAAAATTAACCGCCATTTATCAGCCGGGTAATTGTTATTGGTTTGTACAGCCCATTTTTCAATATCATTTACCGTAACCTGGTCAGTGATTTCTGAACCCTTATAGGCATCGTCGGATGCTACTGATCCATAAGTCCAGTTTTGAATGGAGGCTCCCCAGGATACTTCCCACAGAGAACTTCCTCTAACAATCGCGTAGGTGCCGGTTAAGAGCGCATCAATACCCTTTTCAGTGTAAAAGACATTTTCTGCTGTCGATCCTGGTGGCACTTTTGTGAAAAACTCGTCTGAACACGAATTAGATATGGCCAAAAGCATTATTGTGGCCACAATAATTGATAGTTTTTTCATATTCTTCATTTGTTTGAATTTTTAATGAATTAATTATTACAGACCAAGATTTATACCAAACATGATCTGCCGGGGTGTTGGCCACGCTCCCAAATCCATACCCAAATAGGTTCCTGAAGTACTTACTTCCGGATCAAGTCCGCTATATTTGGTAAGAGTGAACAAGTTGGTTACCTGGGCATAAATCTTTACGTTCTTAATCTGAACTTTGTCAAGGATGTTTTTCGGTAAAGTATATCCCAGTCTTAGTGATTTAAGCCTCAGGAACGATCCGTCCTGAAGGAAAGCGGTAGAAGGCTGCTGCGAAATAGAACTTTGGTCAAGCATCGGAAGTTTGGCTCCTTTGTTGGTTGGCGTCCATGAATTATAAAGTGCATCCTTGCTCAATCCGCCGTTAAACATACCGTAATCGATCCAACGTGTAACGTAATTGTTCAATTTATTTCCATAGCTTCCGTAGAAGAACAAGTTAAGATCGAAATTACTGTATGCCAAGTCAATATTAAGTCCACCGGTAATATCGGGATGTGGACTGCCGATAAAGGTCCGGTCATCAGCAGTGATTTTTCCATCAGGTTTGCCGTCGGGTCCGCTGATATCCCTGTATTTGAAGTGACCTGGTTTATTGTAATCAGTGTCGCCATATTTTGGGTAGGCAGCAGCTTCAGCATCAGTCTGAAAAATACCATCAACAATATACCCGTAAAATTCGGGGAATGCACTACCTGTCGTGAAACGTGTATAAAGAAGCTGACGTTCGTTGGCGCCATCAACTATCCTTTTAGGATCGGCTGAAAGTGATACGATTTCGTTTTTGTAATGAGAAAGGGTAGCTGTAACAACATATTTCAATTTTCCCTCGATTGCAGTATTGTTGTACCCCAATTCAAAGTCGAAACCATTATTTTTCATTTCACCAATATTGACGTTTGGTGGACTTACATCACCAATCACCTGTGGAATCGGTTCCTGGAAAAGCATATCGGAGGTTTTCCTTTGCCAGATATCAAACGAGAAGGTTAGAGATCTGTTTAAGAATGTACCGTCCACACCTAAGTTAAGTGTTTGTGTGGTTTCCCAGGTTACATCTTCGTTTCCGAGCGATGAAGGCTGGAAGCCGGTAGTAGCGCTGCCATTTGAACCATCAATGGCATAAGAAGACTTATATTTATCAGCTCTGTATGTGGTGTAAGGATTATAATTACCAATCTGATCGTTACCTGCCATACCCCATCCAAGCCTAACTTTCAATAAATCCATCCAGGTGCTGGTGCCGGCCAAAAAGCTTTCCTGAGAAAGCGCCCAGGCAGCAGATGCGGCAGGGAACACGCCGTATCGGTTTGCAGCGCTGAATCGTGAGGAACCGTCACGACGAACAGTACCTTCAAGGAAATATTTTCCTTTTAAGTCGTAATTCACACGGCCAAATTGAGAAAACAATGACCACTCAGAGGCATTTCCACTGTTGTCTTTGTTTATTTCACCTGAATTAAGCTGCATATAGTTCGGATCTTCAGAGAAATACTGGCTCCTGCTGGCATTTAAAGACTGATATTTATTTTCAATAGCTTCAGTACCAACTATTACGTTTAATTTATGAACGTCGGCGAAAGTGGCAGTATAATTAATCGTATTGGTCCAGTTCCACTGAAGTGAATAATTTGAGTCTGCGTTCATCCCATTCACCTTGTTAGGCTCGGAGTGTTCGAAGTTTGGAATGTTATAACCTTTATAATTCCATTGCCCGAAGTTATAACCCAGCAATGTTTTGGCTGTAAGCCCCTTCATTAAGGTTATTTCGCCATAAATATTACCAATGACCCTCACCCATTTACCATTGTTGTTCCTTGCACGGTAAAGATCAGCAACGGGGTTAGAGGCATTTCCCATTTCAGGCGCCCTTGAACCGGCAAAATTTCCCTGAATATCATACACCGGAATAATTGGCTGTGCACGGTATGCCTGTGAAATTGGAGTACCTTCGCCGTTATTACCCAGATTACCATGTTCATCAATGTATATGGCCTGCAATGATTCACCGGCCTTAAACCAGTCGTTGAATTTGGCTTCAGAGTTCATCCTGAAATTATATCTTTTGAAATTGGTATTTTTCAGAAGACCATCTTCATCAAGATAACTACCGGAAAAAGCATAAGTTCCATTTTTTCCTCCTCCAGCAACAGAAAGGTCATATTCCTGAACGATACCAGCCTGATAAATTTCGTCATACCAGTCAGTACCTACCTTATTGGCTTTAAAAATCTGATAATCAGGATACTTATAAAGTGCAGGATCCACAGAAGCAGCGCCTTCCTTTGCACCGGCAGGTAAAATATAATCAGGAATTACCGGAGATGCACCAGATCCGTATTGAGCATGAGTTGGAGCAATTCCTCTGTTTTTGAAAGACAACCAAACAGCCTGGGCGTATTCATTTGTATTCAGCATGTCATACTTATTTACTGCCTGGGTTACGCCGGTTCTGGCAGAAAAAGTAATAGTAGGTTGTTGGTTGTCACGGCCACGTTTGGTAGTAATGATAACAACACCATTAGCACCTCTTGTACCGTAAATAGCTGCTGAAGAAGCGTCCTTAAGGATGGAAATCGACTCAATATCATTTGGGCTGATATTGTTTCCCGGACCTGCCGGTACACCATCGATGATGTAAAGCGGGCCGTTGTTATTAATGGTACCTAACCCGCGGATACGGATGTTGGCATCACCACCGGGCCTGTTGGTTTGTGTAATGGTTACACCCGAAACCTGGCCCTGAATGCGGCTTATAACGCTGGGCGCCGTTGAAATCTGCATTTTTTCACTTGAAACGGTTGAAACTGCACCGGTTAATTCTTCTTTCATACGGGTGCCGTATCCAACTACTACAACTTCATCAACACCGATAACATCAGCTAGCATAGTAATTTTCAAATTGGTTTGGCTGCCAATAGCAATTTCCTGAGTTTTCATACCAATGTATGAAACAGAAAGTGTTTTCGCATCGGCTGGTACCAAAAGCGAAAATTTACCGTCAATATCGGCAATCGTTCCAACAGTAGTTCCTTTTACAACTAAAGTTACTCCCGGAATCGAAGCTCCGTCTTCACCAACAATAGTTCCTGTTAGGGTTTTTTGTTGTGCGAATGTGGTAATAGCTAAAAAGCTGGAAAAAAACAGCAATGCTGCAATTCGCCAGAGCTCTTTTAATTTACTTTTTTTCATAAATTTTAAAGTTAAATTAGTGATAATTACGTGATTAAAGAAAAACTTGATTAAAGAAATTCGAACATGAGATTTATGGATTCCTTCATTTAAGTAGTTTACATAGGCATTTAGTTTATATGAATATTCAGGTTCATTACTTGTTTGTAAAAACTCCATTAGAGTTATCAGAACATTTTTCAAACACAAAAACGCAAAATTTCAATCAAAAAGCCAGAGAGATTTTAGAAGGAAACAGACAATTACATTATGCAGAGAATAAAAATGTAAAAGCCTGAAAGCCTGAAATAACCAGTTTTTCGATCTTGTTTGTGTTTGCATGAGTTAATTAAATTTTGCGTGATCAAATTAACGATACTAAAGTAAATCAAATATACACAGAATGATTAATGTTAAAATGTGTTAAAGAATATTTTTTTTGGTATAGTAGAATTTGACCAGTCGATTTAAGTGCAAAACAAATAGTCAATCGCACTACTATTATGCTCATTTATAATTAATTAGATGATATTAAACTTTCAATATTGAGACCTTAAGCAATGGCAGAAATACTAAAATTTAAATATCTTTAAAAATAAAAATCGTTTTTTTTATCTTTTCAGACAAAAAAAGGGATAAAAACCGGATTCAGTATCCGGTTTTTATCCCTTTTATAGCTTTAAAGACTAACTTTATTTCCCGATAATGATCGGATTGCTTAAAAATTCGGCCTCTGATGAAATATATGCTTTGAAATTATCAATGTTTTTCCACTTTTGGTTTTCGAGGCCCCAAACAGCAAAGAAATAATGGCGGGCGGCTTCATCAGCATTGATTTTCTGAGCTACATAACAGGTCTGTGAAATAACATTGCTGAATTTCTTTTCCACCACCGTTTTATATCCTAAACTAAAGAAATCAATATCAGTGGTCCTGGCAACTTTGGTTACTTCATCTTTTTTCATTAAAACGGCCATCCCTAGTTCATCTTTGTTCAGCGATTGGACATCATGAGTGGCGATTGCACGATAATCTTTATTTGCATCAAAATCAACCGGCTCTTTTTTCAGCAAACTGGTAACGATTCCGGTAACCAGTTGCTTTTCGCCTGTAAATCCTGAAACTGTCACATCCGACTGAAACCAGTATTTTCCCGGATAAATTGAAATTCGTTCAACAGCCGATAGGTTTTGATCAGCAACATGCCATCCGGTATATTTCAGATCGAATACCGAACGGACAGGACCTTCAGCCACTTTCTGGTATTCGTATCCGTCAGTTGAACCAAGCCGGTAAAGCGAATCGGCTTCCATCATGGCCAAACCTCCCGAACCCGTAGAACTTCCGCAGTGAAGAATATCCATCCCCCAATCCGAAAGCACATGATAATCAGGGATTTCAGGCGTATGAATTTTATCAATGATTAAACCCGGTTTAAGTTTACCGTATAAATCTTTCACATTGCGGCAATCGAAATAGTTGCGGAATCCCATTTTATCATTTTCCCAGCTAACACTTTCGCCCTGAGCAATAATTTTGAAACTGTCTTTATATGACAGCGCCATATACTCATCAACTTCAGGATAAGTTCCATCAGCCTGCCCGATACCCAAACGAACATTGGTACGTTTTTCAAATTCAGGATATTGGGCAACAGCTATATTTTCAACTTCAAGAGTTATTGTTTCTGAAGCCTTAAAATTTAGAGTAAAAGCCAGTTCATCCCATTTTCGATCGCCATTCATATCATCGGCTTGTGAAGGAACATTTTGCCCGTCCAATTTCAGGATTGGCGCAAAACCTTCAGGAACAATCCCGATTTTTGCTTCCACATCAGCACGTTTCATGATGATCGTTTCATCGGGACGGTCAATTGCCAAAGGATTGGTCAGCACCAAGGTATTCTTTTTTGTGCAGGCAGTGATTCCAATCAGAACCACTGCACTCATTATAAATAGTTTTCTCATTCCGGTAAATCGTTTTCGCCTTTCACATAACCAAAGTTGGCCAAAATACCGCCGTCAACGTAAAGCACATGTCCATTCACAAAATCGCTTGCTTTTGATGCAAGGAACATCGCAGCATTTCCCACGTCTTCGGGTTCTCCCCAGCGACCTGCCGGTGTGCGCATCATTACTAAATCGTTGAAAGGATGTCCGTTCAGGCGGATATCGGCAGTTTGTGAAGTGGCAATATAACCCGGTCCAATTCCATTAATCTGAAGATTGTATTTGGCCCATTCGCAGCACATGTTGGCTGTAAGCAGTTTCAAACCACCTTTGGCTGCTGCATAAGCTGAAACCGAATTACGTCCGTAAACACTCATCATCGAACACATGTTAATGATTTTACCGCTGCGTTTGGCAATCATAGCCGGGGCAACGCGTTTTGACACAATCAGCGGAGCCACCAAATCAACATCAATCACCTGTTTGAAATCGGCTATCGGCATATCCAAAATCGGGATACGTTTAATGATACCGGCATTGTTGACCAAAATATCAATGGTACCCACTTCTTTTTCAATCGTTGAAATGCCCTTGTCAACATCGGCTTCATCAGTTACATTGAAAACTACTGTGAAAACATCAATACCGGCAGCTTTGTATTCTGCTTTGCAGGCTGTCAGTTTTTCTTCGCTTAAATCGTTGACACAAATTTTAGCACCAGCTTTTCCAAGTACTTTGCCAATGGCCATTCCAATACCATGTGTTCCCCCTGTAATCAGGGCAACTTTTCCTGTCAAATCAAATAATTCGTTCATATTCCTTTGTTTTAATTTTGTTACCTCAATTCGTTGGGTTGCACTACGTCCATATCGGTGTAATCCATATTTTCGCCAGCCATTCCCCAAATGAAAATATAATTGCTGGTACCGGCGGCAGAGTGAATTGACCAGTTAGGCGAAATAACAGCCTGTTCGTTACCCATCCAGATGTGGCGGGTTTCCTGCGGTTGGCCCATAAAATGGCAAACAGCCTGACCTTCAGGAACATTAAAATAGAAGTACACTTCCATACGGCGGCTATGAGTGTGTGCCGGCATGGTATTCCAGACACTTCCTGGGCGCAATTCGGTCATTCCCATCTGAAGCTGGCAAGTTTCAATCACTTTACTTATCAGCAGCTGATTGATTTGTCGTTCATTGGAGGTTTGTTGAGAGCCCATTTGGAGTACGTTGGCATCCTTCAGGGTAATACGTCGGATGGGTAATTCCTTGTGGGCAGGTGTCGAGTTCAGGTAAAAACGTGCTGATTCTTTTGCATTGTCTGATTTGAAAATAATCTGCTTTGCTCCTTTTCCAATATACAATGCTTCCTTGAAATCAAGTGAATGTTCGGTGCCGTCAACAATTACCGAACCTTTGGCTCCAACGTTGATGATGCCCAGTTCACGGCGATCGCAAAAATACGGAGCTTTCATCGGGTCAATAGCAGTCAGTTCAAGCGGACCGCTGGCAGGCACTGCACCTCCGGCAATATACCGGTCGTAATGCGAATAGACCAGATGGATTTTATCGTTTTCCATCACTTTTTCGATCAGGAAATTTTCGCGCAATTGCGCAGTATCATACTTCTTGGCATCGTCAGGATGCGAAGCGTAGCGTTCTTCAAAAATTATTGTCATAATCTTCCATTTTAAAATTCTTAACAAAGATAGAAGTATTTTATATATGCGCAATCGATTGCATTTTAATTTATTTATTGATGGACAAAAAGGAAATAATTAGCATATTTGCATAATATACAGTATTGCAATGAACAAAAATTCGGAACCTACCATTCATGATATTGCCAGAGAACTGAAGATCTCGGCATCAACTGTTTCCAGGGCTTTGAGCGACAATCCGCGAATCAGCATGAAAACAAAGGAAAAAATTAAAGCGGTAGCAGCTTCGCTGGGATACCGCCCCAACACGCTTGCTTCGAACCTCCGGAATAAAAAATCGAATACCATTGGGATTGTAGTTCCGCTGATCAACCGTCACTTTTTTTCGTCTGTAATCAGTGGCGTCGAAGATGTTGCTTTTGAAGCCGGATACAATGTGGTTATTTCGCAATCGAACGACCAGGCTGCCAAAGAAATAAGTATTGTACAATCCATGTTCTCGAACCGGGTTGACGGACTGATCATTTCTATCGCCATGCAAACCAATACGTTTGAACACCTGAAACTATTCAGTAAAAAACACATTCCATTGGTTTTTTTCGACCGGGTGGTACCTGAAATTGATACCGATAAAATAGTGGTAGATGATTTTGCGGGTGGTTTCCGTGTAACCCAACATTTAATTGATCAGGGATATCAGCGTATCGGTCATTTGGCCGGTTCACAAAATCTGAGGACTTATTTTGACCGGAAAAACGGTTATATCGAAGCGCTCAGAAAAAATGGGATTCCCTACGATGAATCTTTGATCATTGTTAATTCGCTGACCAGCGAAGAAGGAGTTTCAGCAGTTCAGCAGCTGATGAGTTTGAAAAACCCGCCTGATGCGGTATTTTGCGGAAATGATACCACCGCTCTCAGCGCCATGATTTATTTGCGTGATAAAGGCATCAGGATACCTCAGGATATTGGCATCGTCGGATTCAGCAATGAACCATTTTCCAAAGTTGTTTCCCCATCCATTTCAACCATCGCACAACCAGGATTCGAGATGGGACAAAAGGCGGCAAAATTGATTATCAGGCAGATTGAAACCAAAGAAAGAACCTACCATACCATTGTTTTACCTACTGAATTGATTGTCAGGGAATCATCAAGCAGAAAAAGTTGGCAGTCGCAGTAATTTTCTTCAAACCAAACTGCTGTGAATGATTTCAACACCTTTTTTCTGAAGTTCTTTCCTGATTCTCACAAATTCATTATCATCCAGCGGGCAAGTGGCATCTTCAATCAGTACAGCTTTAAAACCTTCAGCCAAAGCATCGTTGATGGTAAAATACACACAAATATCTGAGGCCAATCCGGCGAAATAAAGTTCCGTGATGCCCTTTTCCCGCAGATAACCTGCCAGTCCGGTACTTTGCCGATGTCCATTGTCATAAAACCCACTGTAACTGTCAATCTCCGGATTCATTCCTTTTCTGAAAACAGCCGCTATCTTCAGCATTTCCAATTTGGCATGAAACTCAGCTCCTTTTGTTCCCTGAACACAGTGATCGGGCCATAAAACCTGTTTCATTCCAAAGAGTTCAATGGTGTCGAATGGTTTTTTGCCTTCGTGGTTACCGGCAAAACTTGAATGATCTGCCGGATGCCAGTCCTGAGTTGCTACTATTAGTTCAAATTTAGGAAGAAGCTGATTAATGACGGGCACAATAGAATCACCATTGGCTATTTCCAGAGTTCCACCCGGCATGAAATCATTCTGAACATCTACAAGAATCAAGGCCCTCATTTCTATTCCTTTTTGAATTTTTCAATCAAGATATCACGTTCTTTCATAAGCTCATTGCTTATCCCCACTTTGTAAATATGCGGGTTGTCAAAACGTTTGTATTCGGGCGACAATTTTTTGAGTCTTTGACTGCTGAAGTCAGCAATTTCTTTCAGTGAGCGTGGTTTCTCCAGTCGTTTCCCATTTTCCATCACCTTTACCAACAAGGGTTCCTTCTGACAGTTTTTTACTGAAAGTGATTTAAGAATATCGAAAGGATGAGTGATTTTATCAAAATCCTGTTCTTTATCAAGCGCTATGGCATCCGCTCCTATCCATTGACCGTTGCTGTCTGAAATTCTGAATACCTGCTTTTTATGGGGCAAGGTGATTTTTCCCAAATTTTCGGAAATTTTGATACGAGGGTTGCCATCCAGCAAAGCCAATTTATAAACACCGTCCAAGGCTGCATCGGGCGAACCAATGACCAGACTTGTGCCTACTCCAAATACATCAATGGGCGCTTCCTGCTCTAAAAGGCTTCTGATCACATATTCATCCAACTGATTGGAAACGGCAATTTTGACGTTTGTTAATCCGGCATTGTCTAACATCTTGCGGCTTTGCCTTGCCAGATAAGCCAGGTCGCCACTATCGAGACGAATTGCATTTAACGAATGTCCCTGCTTTTCCATTTCCTTACCAACTATAATGGCATTTGGAATACCACTTTTGAGCGTATTATAGGTATCAACCAACAATACACAATTATTAGGGTGTGCTTCAGCAAAATCGCGAAAAGCACTCAACTCATCATTATAACTTTGGATAAAGGAATGCGCCATAGTTCCCGAAGCCGGAATACCATAATCGCGGCTGGCCCGGACATTACTGGTTGCATTAAAACCTCCGATAACAGCAGCACGGCTGGCGCAATAACCTCCGGGACCCTGCGCCCTGCGAAGACCAAAATCAATCAGCTTACGGTCGCCGGCAACCATTCTCATCCGGCTGGCTTTGGTCGCGATTAATGTTTGAAAATTGAGAATATTTAAAAGCAGCGTTTCTATCAACTGAGCTTCAATAAGGTTGGCCTCAACCCGCAACACCGGGCGGTTGGGGAAAACCAAATCGCCTTCACGACTGGAAAAAATAGTTCCTTTAAACTGAAAGTCATTCAGGTAGTTGACAAAGTCATCCGGAAAACCAATTTCGCTGAGATAGCTGATGTCATTTTCATCAAAACGCAGATTTTCCAATACACCCAGCAAATCCTCAAGTCCGGCAAAAACAGCGTAGCCACCATGAAATGGCAACTTCCGGAAAAAATAATCAAAAACTGCCTGCTCCGATTTCCTTCCTTTCTGAAAATATACCTGAGCCATGGTAAGCTCATACTGATCGGTATAGGTACCTGTGTAATTGATCATTTCAAGATTTGATTTATTTGGAATTGCTGTGAATGCGATATTACCTGATCCGGTCGATGGAGCGGATCAGCGCTTCATCTTTCCCGATTCCCCTGATTGCCAGATAATCAAGAATAATAGCCACCAAAGGGAAAACCATGCTGATTTTGTAGCTGATTTGGGCTTCCTTGAAGGTGTACCAGGTAAAAAAGAAAAACATGCCGAACAATCCTATCATCAGCAAAATAGAAAACACAATGATGCGGATTTGCCTGATCCGGGTTTTGTAACTAAGGATCGCGACACCATGCAATGCCAGTATTATTCCGATTAAGACTGAAATGGAGAAACCATTTTCCTTTAATGTGCCATCCAGCACAATCCCTTTATAATTAAATAAATAGATAGCGCTTTCCTGTACTATTTCAGCAAAAGGCAATAAAAATAAAAAGCCTATCAAAAAGGCCGAAATAAACAGGTAAACAGTTTGAATTCGTTGTATCATGATTGTTGAATTTTAAGCAAAAATAAACTTTTTCCGAGGCTTTCAGCTATAAATGTTTCTGATGTCAGGAAAAAAGTTCAGCAGAACCTGGACAATGGAATAGTTTCCGGCCAGCTTATCAGGCTGAATTTTTCATTACCGAACATCCCATTCGCCCGGGATTTCATAAAACGGGAAAATGCTTTTCGTACCGGGATCTTTTAAAAGAAATGATAAAGATATTTCGACTGCACCTTGCGATCTCAGACCTACTCCCTGAATGTTGGTATCGTAGGTAATTGCTGATTTAAACTGTTTCCCGATAAATCCCGCCATCACAATCACATCCATACTTTTTTTTGTTGTTTGCCTGGTCCAGATGCCCAGCGAAATACCTTTCCGGTTGGCATAAGCTCCTAAAGTAATATTCTGTTCATTTCCCTGCGACTGAATAATAACATTCGGATTGACAGTACAGAATTTCCTCCAGTGTCCGGTGATGTACCAGGGAAGGTTCATTTCGAAATGGGCCGTATATTTTCTTGCCAAAGCAATTGGAAATTCTGAATACAGCGACTGATTGGGTTCACTCAGATGATCACCGGCCAAACCAAAGAAATATTTGCCGTTAAAAGCTAAAATACCTGCTCCAAAATCAGGAAAAATCCGTTGGCTATTTTCCGGTACTGCTTCGTTGGTTGGCTGATTTTGTCCGTAAATAGCATCCAATCCGTCAGGAAATACCAAACGATTGAAATCGAGTGAATTCATTTGCGCCCCGGCAGAAAGGCTTCCGTACATTTTCCAATCCAGGTTTATTTGTATCTCTTTCGAGTAAATTGCTTTAAAACTGCTTTGCGTGTAAAGACCGTCACCCTGAACATCCTGATACATAAGAATACCAATTCCGCTTTTCATCTTAGGAAGATAAGTATCAAAAGAAGCAAAATAAGTGGTGTAAGCCTTGTTTAAGGCTGGCCACTGGTTTCGGTACTGAACCCCGAAACGTGGAACTTTCATCGTTCCTGAATAGGCCGGATTCATATAGACAGGATTCAGAAAAAACTGTGAAAAATAAGGATCCTGGGCCTGAAGAATGGTAAGTAATCCGACAATTAAACTGATTGTCAGGATTGATTTCTTAAAGACGAAGGATAATTTATACATAAAAGTATTCATGAAATTTAAACAGTCTCTCATTGTCACATTCTCTCCTTCAGTCCTTATCTTACCAGCATTACTGTTCCTTTTTGCAAATGATCGTAACCCTGAATATCCGAATATTTGACAATCCACACAAATACACCCGGTCCGGCTGAAGTTCCGTTTGGCATTTTCCCGTCCCAGCCAGTCTTATAATTTCTTGTTTCAAAAACAGTTGAACCCACACGGCTAAATACCTGAAATTGATATCTCTCCGGATCTATTCCTTCCTGAATGGGCAGGAAAATCCGGTTTTCAGGAATTTCGCTATCGGGCCGAAAAGCATTGGGAGTAAAAAAACTAAACGGAATAATTTTCACCCTTGAAGTGATTGTATCAATACATCCAAAATCGGTTGTTGCATATAGAATTACCTCATATTCACCAAGTTCTTTATAATTGTGAACCGGAGGATCCTTTTCACTACTTGTTGTTCCGTCGCCAAAATCCCATGAATAACTTATTGCGCCTTCAGTTTGATTGGAGAACAAAATATCAGGATGTTCGAGAGTTGCCACCCTGTAATTTTGGCTGAAATTGGGAATTGGTAAAGGATAAACATGAATATATTTTTCTTTGGTCAACACATCGGAACAACCAGTCAGAGCGGAGAATGCTTCCAAAGTGACTGAATAATAACCAGATTTTGGAAACAAATAAACGAGTGAATCTCCTTTCACCTGCAATAAAGAATCGAGGCTCCAGCTATATTTCAGGTTCGGATCTGTTGGAATTGCTTTCAATTTTGTCTGAAAAGGCAGACAAATTTCCGGTTCAAGGGCCTCAAAATCGAAATTTGGTTTTCGTTTGACCACTACTTTAAATGTATCGCATTTGCAACCATTTTCTTCCACGATAAACCCAACCGTCGAAATTTCATTTTTCAGGAGATAGGTTGCGGCAGTATTTTCGTTCGCAACCAATACATTCCCTTTGGTAAACCATTCGCAATTGGATACATTCTTTTTATTGAGATATTCAAATTGAACTGTATCGCCGTAGCAGAATTCCGGATCGGCCGAAATTTTAGCCACCGGTGTTTTGTAGATTTTGATCATTTCCGGCTCTGTTGATCCGTTTCTGCAGCCATCAATCACATTGGTCACCAATAACGAAACATCATATTTCCCGGTATCCTGATAACAATGCTGCGGATTCTGAAGGTCTGACACTGCGCCATCGCCGAAAGTCCATTGATAAGCCACTTTATCCATGATGGTCACCTTGCTGTTAAACTGCACACATAACGCATCACAGCCGTGAACCTTATCAGCCCCATAGTTGAAAGTCGGGGTTACCCCTATTGACTTCGGAGTTACAGTACTGGTGCACCCGTGATCTTCAACAATCAAAGTGATGGTGCGATTCGGTTTATTGGCACCAATGGATATTTTAAATAAATGATTTGGTTCAATGGTTTCGAGCAGCATCAAACCTCCAAAATCCCAGGTATATTTGGCAGATAAACTACTATTCCCGGTATATTTTACAATGCGTTCATACGAACTACATTTATCAGTTGATTCAGGCGAAATAACTTCGAAAGTTGACTCCGGAATTTCATAAAAACCAACTTCAAACGAATCAGAACCGGAACAGCCTTCCTTTGTTGTCAAAGTGTAAAATACCTGGTATAATCCCGGTTTATTGGCTTTCAGGGTAACACCGTCCGGATTTTTATTCTCCAGCGCCAGATCGGATGAATTGGAAGTCCATGTAGCAGCATCGGGATAATTCCAAAGTGCAGCATCAGCATTGGTGACGTCCACTTTCAGTTCGGCAGTAAAAATACCGCAATGAAGGCTATCGCCTGTGATTTTCACTATAGGAACCTGAAACACCTCCACATGCACAGTATCAGTCGCAGTACAGCCAAAAACATTGGTTCCGGTCACAATATAGTCTCCGGTTTTATTCACCTTGAATGTTTGTCCAGTCGATCCGTCCTGCCAGAGATACGATTCAAAACCATTACTTGCATTGAGCGTAATTTTCCCCGGGCCACACGAACTGGTATCTTTGCCCAAATACATTTTCGGATCGTTCATTTTGATGTATAAACTATCGGATTTCCGGCATCCTCTTCCGGTTACTGCTGTGACTGAATACCATCCTTCTCTGGAAGCCATTACATAAGCGTTGGTATCCAAAGAAGAACCAGAATTCGGAGTTCTCCACCGGTATTTTTCAAAATAGTCTCCGGCTTCGAGTTTCACATCCTTTCCCTGGCAAAGCACCAAAGTATCATTCGACACATAACTAAAACCCAAATCAAGCTGAATATCCAAATTAAAACCTACTCCATAACCATAAGATTCAGTACTGCCAGTGCTTCCAAAACCATAAACGAAGGCAAGAAACCCTCCTTTTTCGCTGGTATTTATTAGCTGATGAGTTCCTTTGGTTATTGAAATCTGTGCATAAGCGTATTTGCCATCAGGGAAAGAAGAAAAAGATGAACTGATGTTTGCCCCATCCAACTTCATATTCCCGATATCTGAAGTTTCAGTAATAATATTCACATAAAAGATATTTTGAATCTTGTCCGACGCATAAGCCTCAAAGGTTACATTATTAATTTTCTGAATTACAGGACTCAAAATGATCATGAACGGATCTCCCACACCGGTATTTTCATCAGCCCTTTGTGACCTGCAATATTGCGCGAGTAAAATTTTACGATTCGAAATTATTCTGCAAGCCTGATTACTGCTTAGTTCAAATTCATAAAATTCACCCCGGGCGAGCGTTCTAACCATGTTGGTTCCTTCAATCCTGACAGTAGTGTTGTTTTCAGCAGCTAAAATCCGGTAAGTATCTCTGGTCCGCAATTTAAGCGGAACTACATAAAACTCCTTTCCCCAGGTACTTGTAGGTGGAATCTGCTCATACAAGTGGTCATAAGAAAAGTTGGCATAGCCTGAATTGGGTATTGGTGTAGCTTTTGATCCGGAAAAAAATGCAACTGGTTTGTTCGCTGTAACATTACTTCCGGTAAGATCTTCCTTTCCTGAACCATCATTATTAATTGACTGCACCTGATAGGATTGACCTTTATTTAAAGTGATTGAAAATAGCATATTGGCAGGTTTTCCCTGATCAGTATTTCTTGAAGGAGTAATTTTAACAGTGGTGTTGTCTTCGCTTGCAACAATTAAAAATTCGCTGTTTGACTCATTGTTGATCGTATAACGTGGCGAGTAGCACATTGCAAAATATTCTTTCCCCAACGATTCCGTAGGATAAATTACCGCGACATCAGATGATTGTGTCCGGGAGTTTAAAGCATAAACATTCACCGGATTGTCAGATTTTAGGTGTATGCCTTTGTTTTCAACTGTTTCAGATCCCATCGATTCAAGCAAACGGTAGTCTATTGGCACCTGACGCGATGCATTGGCGCCTACCGAATAGGTTCCAATGGGCGTTTCTAAAGGTCCATAGGTTACTGTAAATTGTGCGCCAACCCTTGAAGTAACAGTAATTTCCACGACATGAGAGACACCCGCATTTCTGTTTTGCATGATGCCAAACCAAAAATCAGTTCCTTCCGTAGAGAAGTGACAAGGGTCTTCCAGTTGGTCTGCTATCGAAAAGAATGGCAACAAACAGGAAATGAATAGAATAGTTGAAATAATTTTGCCTCTCATCGATTAATTTAGGAATAGATTTTCAAAGTTAAGTTAATAACTCTAATTTCCACCGAGAATTTCATTTCGTCCCATCTGTTCACAGAAGTGAACGGCAAAGTATAATGTACTGAATGTGCATGAGAAAAAAAAAAGATGCGAACCCAATGACAACAAATGACTATGAATGACAACCAATGACGCAAAGCTACTGAATTCTGTGACTGTGACTGTGACTGACCACCGTTTTGCCTTCTCTCTAAACAGCCACCCTCTTATTCTGCCTGGTGTACCAAATGTAACCCGACACATTTTCATAGCCGCAATTCTGCAATTCCCTGATGTATGAACGCAATTGGTATTTGTATTTTTCCGATTCGGTTTCGCCCGATTTATAATCAACCACCACTACTCCATCATCACCAATCATGATACGGTCAGGTCGTTTGAGTCCGTTTTCACCAGTCAGTATGTTTCGTTCGTTTACAACGCGGTAGGTTCCGTCGAACCACGATTTCACCTCCTGATCATTCAGCATTCCCAAAAGCTCAGCTTTCAATGAATCGGATTTTCCTGCGTCAATCTTGCCTTCCAACTCAATACGTTTTACCGCTTTATCCAGATCATCAGTTGTCTTGATCAACGACAAAATTTCATGAATCAGCTTTCCTTTGTTAATACCGCTTTGCTTCTTGTCGTCCCTACTAAAAAAATCTTCTCCCCGTTTTTTGATGTTCAAGAACTTCCTGAAATCGGCAAACTCAAATTCCGAAAGCCGAACATCTTTCACCTTTTGCCCGTTCTTCTTTTTCTCTTCTGAAACAGTTATTTCACCTATTTCAAGCAGTTGTTTTTCCGGATCGTAACTATTGATCAATGGTATCGATTCATCATCTTTTAATCCGCAGGAACCCATTACGATTTGTCTTTCAAGCGCCTGTTTCAGCAAATCGCCGACAGAAGTGAGTTTGCTGGATGAATAGCTTGCCCATACCCACAAAGCGGCTTTGGCACGGGTAAAAACCACGTACATCAGGTTCAGATTATCGATGTAAGTATTGAACTTTTCAGTGAAGAATTCCCGGTAGAAAATAGAATCTCCAACATCCTTTTTAAATCGTATAGGTACCAGTTCCATATCGCTGAAAGGCGCGACTTCCGGCTTGCACCAAAGCAATGGCGCCCTGTCGGGAGTTGCCGGCGGATGAATGGTCCAATTGAAAAACGGTACAAACACATGGGTAAATTCAAGCCCTTTCGACTTGTGGATGGTAAGTACAGTAATAGCATCAATACTGTCAGAAACCGGAATAGTGAACCGATCGCCATTTTGCTGCCACCAATTCAGGAAGCTGGTCAGTTCTGAAGCCTGAGTACGTTCGAATACCGAAATCTGATCGACAAAAGCCTGCAAATAAGCCAGCTCATCGGTCAGGCTGAAAAGGTTAAATTTTTCGCTGATGCTAAAAATAATCTCCGGAATCGGTTTCCCGGCAATCAGTTCCTGAAAACTTTTGCTGGATAGGAAAGAAATTAATTCATTTTCAGGAGAATCTATTTCTTCAAATTGCTGGTTAATATTGGGTTCGTATGGAATGCTCCCTTCGATTGATGCGCGCTCAGGGAGCGATGCTTCGATAATAGGATTCCGGTCTCCGGTCTCTTGTTTCCCGTCTTCCGACTCCGATCTTTCTTCTCCATGCTCCATGCCCTCTGCTCTCAGCCTCGGCGCCTTCCCCAACTCCTTTAACTGCGGAAATATCTTCCGGTAATACAAATAATTCACTTCGGCTTTCACCACCTGATCATCGGGGTTCAGAAAGTTGGTCAATACTGAAATGATAAAACCAATCACTTCTGAATTTATAATATAGAGCGATTCGCTCGAAAGGATATCAAAATTATAAGCCCTATTTTCGTGCAGACCTTTTTGTTCCAGAAACAAGTTGGCAATCAGGCGGGCCTCTTCCTTTTTCCTAACCAGAATGGCAATTTCAGCAGCTTTCACTCCTTTATCCTGAAGCAATTTTACAGAATCAATCAATTCTGAAAGAATCAATTCCTCATTGACAACTTTCAAATCTGTTTTGCTTTCCAGGAACTTTACCCGAACGTATCCTAAATCAGTCACTGCTTTGTTCGAAACCTCCTGAACACTGTCGGCATAAACTTCCGGAATGGTAATTTCTACTGGATTTTCGGTAATGTTGACAGCCGACAATTCCTCTTCAATATGGTTTTGAAGTATCTCCGGAATCAGCCGGAACAGTGTATTGTTGAAACGAATTACCTTTCCGTGACTGCGCCAGTTGCTGTTCAGCACTTCGTTCTGAAGTCCGAATGCCGGAAAACTTTCTCCCAGTTTGCCAGCCAGTAACCGCCAGTCGCCGCTTCGCCAGCGGTAGATAGCCTGTTTCACATCGCCCACCACCATTCCCAGATTGTTCTCCGAAAGCGAGTTCCCGATTAATGGCCGGAAATTGTTCCATTGCAATCCGGAGGTATCCTGAAATTCGTCGATCATAAAATGCGAATAAACCGAACCTGTTTTTTCGTAAACAAAAGGCGTTTCAGAATCAGCGATGACCGTTTTTAGCAAATGACCCGAATCGGAAATCAGGATGACTCCTTTTTCGCGGCAAATTTCCTTGACTGCTTTGCGCAGATCGACCAGAATTCCGAGCGTATAAAGCTGACTGATAATGAGCCGGGCAGTAATGTAGTTTCGTTTTTGATTTCCGATCAGATTCAATGCCTCATTCAATTTGGGCATCAATTTATTTTCGGCAATGGCCAGTAATTTTGATTTCTGTGGTTCTTTGACCGTGGCCGTAACCCAGGCCGATGAATCGTTGGCTGCCGATAGAATAGTATTCGACAAATCAGTGTTTAAATCTTTCAGTTTTTGAAACACAGTGCCCACACCACGGCCTTTTCCTTTAAAATCGTCCACCGAAACGCTTTCCAAAACCATCACATTCAGTCCTTCCTGACCCAGCGATTTCAGTTTGTTTTCGAATTGAGCGATGATCTTGTTCAGTTTTCCGCGGTAATCGGTCAGAAAAGTACGGTCGTTGAGCTTCTCGTACAGTTCTTCGTTCAGCGATTTAAATGTCTCGTTGTAAATCTCGCTTCCCAGCCTGATCATGTCTTTTTTCAGGTTCCAGCCTTTGCCTTCACGTATTTTTTCTGAGGCAAACGCATCGAGCCATTCCAATAGTTTCGGGTCCTCTACTACCGATTGAATCAAACGGTCAACCGCCTCTTCGAGAATGCTCTTTTCGTCGAGTTCCACGTTGTAGGCCGCGTTGATGCCCAGTTCGCGGTTAAAAGCTTTAATCACGCGTTGGAAAAAACTGTCGATGGTACTGATCGAAAAACGCGAATAATCGTGCAGAATGCGTTTCAACACCAACTGTGCCTGCCGCTGTACCTGCGTGGCGGGCCAACCGAGTTCTTTGGTTAAAATCTGCAGGTAAGCCGTTTCTTCGCCTTTTGACAATCGGAACAATTCTCCAATGATGCGCGATTTCATCTCGGCAGTAGCCTTGTTGGTAAAGGTAACCGCCAGAATATGCCGGTAGTTCGAATCGTTGGTCAGAGCTAATTTCATGTACTCAACGGCCAAACGAAACGTTTTTCCCGAGCCTGCAGATGCTTTATATACTTTAAGTTGCGACATTTTTTATCATTTTACCACAAAGGCACAAGGTAGTTTAGATTATAGAATAAAATCACACAGTATCATATTAACTTATTTTTTACTGTTCCGTTAGGAACAAAAGGTCGGTAGAATCAAGGTTGAAAAGCTCTCCTTTTGTCCCGTACGGGACAAAACCAGCAACAGAATTCGTGGTTTCTACCGACATGCTTTCCCTACGGGAAATACCCAGAACTATTCTTCGTGCCTTTGCGGCATTGGTATTTAAAAACTAAAAGTAAGCATATCCGGCAAACTGAAGGCACAAATGGGCTGGTTTGTTTAACACATTGTTGAAAAGTATTGGCAAAGAAGTGGAATTGGGGTGGTGAACATATAGGAAAAGGTTTACCTTTAGAGAAAATAAAATTACCATAATAAAAACTAAAAAAAGAATATGGCAGAATTTCTTGACACACAAGGAGTATCTTATTATTTAAAAAAACTCATCAACAATTCTAACGATAAGTTGTATTTAATCAGTCCCTATTTACAGATGAATAATCAACTCAAGATATCACTTGAGGATAGGCATAAGTTTTCTATTGATATTATAATAATTTATGGAAAAGTTAGTGACATAAATCCTGACGATAGCACTTGGCTGCAGTCAATGCCAGGAATTAAATTGCTATTTCATAAAGACCTACATGCCAAATGTTACTTCAATGAAAAAGAAGCAATCATTACTTCAATGAATTTGTACATGTTTTCTCAACAAAATAATGTTGAGATGGGAATTTACATTTCAAAGGAAAAAGACGAAGAACTTTACATGCAAGTTGCAACTGAGGTTGACAGAGTAAAAAGAGGCAGTGAGCACAGGACAATTTCCGTTCAAAAAGTTGAGAGTAAAAAGACAGAAATGCCAAATCTAAAATCGGACGTAAGAACAGAAAGTAAAATAACTAATAGCAAGCAGACTGGTTATTGCATACGAACTGGTGTTGAAATCCCTTTCAATTTAGAAAAACCAATGTGTTACGAGGCATTTAAATCTTGGAATAAGTTTGGTGATCCTGACTATCCTGAAAAATACTGCCATTTCTCTTGTGAATCTTCAAATGGTGAGACAAGTGTAAGCAGACCAATTTTGAAAAAGAATTGGAAAAAAGCTAAAGAAATTTTCAATCTATAAGTCGGTTGATTATATAGTTATAGGCATAATTACCTCCCAATAAAACCTTCTCAACATGTAACAATTCTTCTCCTGCTCCTTTTCATATACAATTCCCCCATATTTCAAGTGTTCTAGTCAAATCAATGCAGAAACTAAAAGATTATTGAGGTCATGACATATCCTGATCCTACAAGGCGCTGAGAGATAAGGATGTTCAATCTTTCAAATCAGCTGGCAGACAAAGCTTTTAAACTTCAGCAAAAGAAGCGAACCCAATGCTAACGATCAAAATGGAGTACCCTCAGGACACGTCCTGACCGCGGGACAAACAAAAAATGTCGTATATTTGAATAAAAAAAATGCCAGAGATAAGCACATTTTATGGACTGATTATTCTCATGAACTTTAAAGATCATTCTCCGCCACATTTTCATGCATGGTATGGTGAGTATAAAGCGATGGTAACAATACAGGAAGGAATTGTAAAAGGTGAGATGCCTCAAAGGGCTTTGAAAATGATTTTCGATTGGCTTGAACTTCATAAAAGTGATCTTATAGAAAACTGGGAATTGGCACAAAAGGGTGAAGCTTTGAAAAAAATTGAACCATTAAAATAAGTATTGCCATGTTTTTAGAAGTATTAAAAGCTAAATATTTAGGTGATTATAAGATTTGCCTGATTTTTAATAATGGCGAATCTAAAACTGTTGATTTGTCGGACAAATTGCAAGGAAATGTATTTGAACCACTAAAAGATAAAACTTACTTTCAAACCTTTATAGTGAAATTCAACACAATTGAATGGAGTAATGGTGCCGACTTTGCCCCTGAGTACTTGTACGAAATTGGGAAATAATCATAATCCAATACCTCCTTCTTTTCAGAGCCGGTTACCACCCTATTTCCAGTTTCAACTGAAATAAATGCAGGAATGAAAAAATATCCCGAGATCAGGACTTGTCCTGATCCTACAAGGTGGTGAAAGATAAGGATGTTCAATCTTTCAAATCATCTGGAAGAAAAAAGCTTTTAAACTTCAGCAAAAGAAGCGAACCCAAATCCTAGCAATTACAAGGAGGTATGGTCAGGACATGTCCTGACCTCGCGGAAAAACAAAACCAATTTATTCACGATTGAAATTAAAACAGTTACCTGTTTTGTAACGATGTTTTCACTGATTTAGCTTTAATTTGTATCAGAAAAGATTAAATCAACAAATATGAGAATTGAATACGACATTAAACTGGGTTTTAAGGATGTAATGTTTCGGCCAAAGCGGTCGACCCTGAAAAGCCGTTCGCAGGTGAACCTGGAGCGTACATTCAGACTGCTGCACAACAAGACCGAATGGACCGGCATACCGATTATGGCCGCCAACATGGATACAGTGGGTACTTTCGAAATGGCAATTGCTCTGGCTGATAAGAAATTGTTTACCGCCATCCACAAGCATTACAGCATAGCTGAATGGAACCAGTTCCTGGCAACGGCTCCGCAGGGAATCGAAAATTACATTGCCCTCAGCACCGGAACCAGTTCTCAGGATTTTGATAAAATTGCTCAACTCCTGACTGCAAATCCACAGTTGAAATTCATCTGCATCGACGTGGCCAATGGCTATTCGGAGCATTTTGTTTCGTTCGTCAAACAAACCCGTAAAAAATACAGCGACAAGGTGATCATTGCCGGAAATGTTGTGACCGGCGAAATGGTTGAAGAATTGCTGCTTGCTGGCGCCGACATTATCAAAGTTGGTATTGGTCCGGGATCGGTTTGTACCACGCGCGTAAAAACCGGCGTTGGATATCCTCAACTTTCGGCCATCATTGAATGTGCCGATGCTGCCCACGGACTTGGCGGACAAATCATCAGTGATGGTGGCTGTTCTACTCCGGGCGATGTAGCGAAAGCTTTTGGCGCCGGCGCCGATTTTGTAATGCTCGGTGGTATGTTGGCCGGACACGATGAAAGCGGTGGCGCCACCATTCAGCATGATGGAAAGTCGTACAAACAGTTTTATGGCATGAGTTCAGCAACCGCGATGGACAAACATGCCGGTGGAGTAGCCGATTACCGTGCCAGCGAAGGCAAAACGGTGGAGGTTCCATATCGTGGAAAGGTTGAAAATACCATTCAGGATATATTGGGAGGCATCCGCAGTACTTGTACCTATGTGGGCGCGTCACAATTAAAAGAACTGAGCAAACGAACCACATTTATTCGTGTGGCTGAACAGGAAAACCGGATTTATACACGATAGCATCATGAATTCAAAATCCGGATAATGCAAATTTCAAGAGTCATATTAATTACCCTGGTTTTATGTGCCACGCTTATCGTTACCGCTTCCGGACAGTCAGTATATGTTGGGAAAGCAGGAACTCAAGGTAAGGTATTAAAGAAATACATTGAACCGTCGGAATTGAAAAAACTCGTTGAGAACCCGGTCGATTCGATCTGGATAATCGATGTGAGATCTGAAAAAGCCTATTCGAATGGACATATTCCTACAGCCAAATCGTTTCCTGCAGGAAGCGTTATGAATCGTTTAAATGAAATACCAAAAAACCAATATTTGATTATCTATTGCACGGTGGGAGCCAATGCTCAAATCGTATCAAAAAAGCTAAAAAAAGCAGGATATAAGCGGTACATCAACTGGGGTGGTCTTTCTCGCTGGGAATGGGAAAAGGAAACCACTTCACCCCATCCTTTGTAATGGTCGGTTTGGGGGTTTTCGATTGCATAACTCCTTTGGAAGTGCTCACATCGGCGACCAATCTGATTCGTGTAATATAATCATCCGAACGCATACCAATGAAACTAAAAATATAAAACCTTTCTCATGTATACTTCCAACTTTAAATTGAACTTCATTCTGTTGATTGTCTTGACATTGTTTGTCAGTTTCAATGGCTACAGCCAGAAAACACGTGCGGAAATCTCCGATAAATACAAGTGGAATTTAACCGACCTGTTTCAAAATGATGATGCCTGGCGTTCAGCCTTGAATGATATAACCGGCAGGTTGGATGAAGTTGAAAAGTTTAAAGGAACGTTGACCCAGTCGGCCACGAATTTGCTGAAAGCAATGGAATACAATACTTCGATATCGAAAGAAGCTACCAAATTATTCATTTATGCCGGTATGAATTCGGATCTCGATACCCGCGATATGAAATATACCGGGATGAAACAGGAGTTGCAGCAGTTGTTTTCGAAATTCGGTGCCAAGTCGGCATATATTGATCCGGAGATTTTAACAGCCAACTGGGAAACCATTGACGGATTTATAAAACAAGAGCCCAAACTGGAAGTATATCGCATGGAATTAAGTGACCTGTTTCGTACAAAAGCACATACTTTGAGTGAACCTGAAGAAAGAATCATGGCACTTTCGGGCACAATTTCAGGAACATCCGGATCGATTTTCAATACCTTCTCCAATGCTGAAATGCCAAATCCGACGGTGACCTTGTCGAATGGTGAGAAAGTTGAATTAACCAGTTCTGAATACAACAAAATAAGGGCATCGGCCAACCGGAAAGACCGTGAGATTGTTTTTAAGACATATTGGGACAATTATGCCAGATTTAAGGCCAGCTATGGTGAAATGCTGAATGGCAAAGTAAATGCTGACCTGTTCAGGTTCAGGTCGCGAAATTACAGTTCATCGCTTGAAGCTTCGCTTTATCCAAAAAATATTCCGGTTGAAGTTTATCAATCGCTCATTACCAATGTGAACAAAAGCCTGCCTGCTTTTCACAGGTACCTGCAAATCAAAAAACGTATGATGGGCGTTGATACGCTGAAATACCTTGATTTATATGCACCCGTAGTAAAAGATGTTGACCTGAAATACAATTACGAAGAAGCTACCAATTTGGTGCTCGAAGCGCTGAAACCATTGGGAGATGAATATGTATCGACTGTAAAAAAAGCCATCAATGAACGTTGGATTGATACTTATCCTACACCGGGGAAACAAAATGGAGCTTATTCAAACGGAGCATTTTACGATGGGCACCCTTTTATCCTGCTCAATTACAACGGCCTATACAACGATGTAAGTACACTGGCACACGAATTGGGTCATACCATGCAAAGTTATTTTTCGAATAAAACCCAACCGTATCCATTATCCAGATACGAAACCTTTGTGGCGGAAGTGGCTTCTACTTTTAACGAAGTGTTGCTTTTCAACTACATGATTGGCACTGTGAAAGACGACGATGTGAAACTTTCAATGCTGATGAACTGGCTCGACAGTTTTAAGGGAACATTGTTTCGCCAGACTCAGTTTGCCGAGTTCGAACTTAAAATACATGAAGTGGCTGAGCAAGGCAAACCACTGACTGGTGATACCTTCAGCAAAATATACAAAGACATTACAGACAAATATTACGGAAACGATCAGGGCATTTGTAAAGTTGATGATTACATCAGCATGGAATGGGCCTACATCCCACATTTCTACCGATCTTTTTATGTATATCAATACAGCACTTCATTTACCGCCTCTATTTCTTTGGCCGAAAAGGTGATGAGCGGCGATCAGAATGCACTGAAAAATTACATGAAATTCTTATCTTCCGGAGGCTCCGACTACCCCATCGAACTTTTAAAAAAGGCCGGAGTTGACATGACAACATCTGATCCGTTTGAAAAAACAACGGCATCAATGAATAAGGTAATGGACGAAATTGAAAAGATTCTTGATAAAAAGAAGAAATAACAAATTCTCCAAATCCCATTGAAAAGGCCGCTGCAATTGTAACTTTGTGAGGACTCAAAATATTCACTATGATCCTCAAAATATTGTTTGTCGTCGCAATCATCCTGCAATTTTTTGCAGTGGGTGTTGCCATTAAACTGACCAGGGTTACCAAGTTCAATTTTTCGTGGATGCTGCTTACAATGGGATTTATCATGATGGCCATCATGCGGTTAGTCGAGTTTCTGCCTTATGTAAGCAATATAAAACCACAGGATTACCGCGAAATCTTTGTCTGGATGGGTGTAGTGACCTCACTGGCTTTTGCCATCGGCGTTTTCATGATCCAAAAGATTTTTAAATACATGAAAAAGGTTGAAGATTCGCGCCGTTTGACTGAAAAAATGTTCCTGAATACCATTATTCAAACCGAAGAAAAGGAACGGAAACGATTTGCCAAAGACTTGCACGATGGCCTGGGTCCACTACTTTCGACCGTAAAAATGTCAGTCTCGTCACTTGCCCAAATGAAACACGATGATATCTCACATGAATTAGTTGAAAACACCGAATTGGTGATTAACGAAGCCATAAGGAGCCTGAAGGAAATCTCGGATAATTTGAGTCCGCACATTTTGAATAACTTTGGATTGGTGCGCGCACTAAACAATTTCGCGAATAAAATCAATGTTGCCCGAACCATCAAAATCAACCTTGAATCCGACCTCAAAGATGAACGATTCGACAGCAATGTGGAAGTTGTTTTATACCGGGTTATTTGCGAGTTGATAAATAATACCATCAAACACGCCAAAGCAAAAAAGATCGACCTATCTTTGACCAAGGACGGAGATTTCCTGACTATTATTTATAAAGACGATGGAAAAGGGTTTGATGTGAGTAAAGTAATTGACCAGCCAACCGGAACAGGAATGGGCTTTTCAAACATTTATTCACGTATCAATTCGCTCAAGGGAGAAATCAATATTGAAAGTGAACACAGAAAAGGAACTTTTGTAACCATAAAAGTAATGATGCATGACGAGTAATCAAACCAAGCGGAAAGTGATCATTGTTGACGATCACACCCTTTTCAGAAATGGACTGCGAATCCTTTTAAACAACATGGAAAATTACCAGGTTGTTGCCGAAGCAGCCAACGGGAAACAATTTCTCGAACTGCTCGACACAGTTGTACCCGACATTGTTCTGATGGATATCAGCATGCCGGTAATGGATGGGATTGACGCTTCAACAAAAGCCCACGAATTATATCCTGAGCTAAAGATTATCACCCTTTCGATGTATGGCGAAGAAGACTATTATTACAAAATGGTGAATGCCGGAGTGAAAGGTTTCTTACTTAAAAACTCTGATATTAAAGAAGTTAAAACTGCTCTGGACATTGTTTACGACGGAGGTTCATTCTTCTCTACCGAATTGCTTCAAAACCTCGTCAACAGTCTGAAATCAGCGCCTAAGAGCAAGGATTTTCATACCGAACTGTCTGAACGCGAATTGGAAATCCTGATATTGATCTGCCAGGGACTTTCAAATCAGGAAATTGCTGATAAGCTGTTCATCAGCAAACGAACGGTTGACAAGCACCGCGCCAATATCCTCGAAAAAAGCGAAAGCAAAAACACCGCCCAATTGGTGGTGTATGCCATTAAAAACAGGTTGGTGGAACTTTAGAGTAGGACTGCTCAATTACTGTAACCGCGATTTCGTGTTGTAGAGATGCAATAGTAATTACTGTAATCACGATTTCGTGTTGTAGAGATGCAATAGTAATTACTGTAATCGCAATTTCGTGTTGTAGAGATGCAATAGTAAATACTTTAATCACGATTTCGTGTTGTGGAGATGCAATAGTAATTACTGTATTAGCGATTTCTTATATGCAAAAAGCCGTTTCCGAAGAAATTGAAAACGGCTTTTCATATAGATTCTTGTTTTGAAGAGAAACGACTGACGATTGTATTTTAAGTCCTTCCAAATTTGCTATCTCATAAAGTCTTTCGCCTTTCTTCAATTTTTTCATCAGAAAATGAAATATTACAATCCTTTAGCAATTCCTGAGTTTTCAGAAATGAAAAATCAGTGAGCTTAAGCTCCAATATCACCTATAAATTATACCGTTCCCTTATTTATTCAGCAAATAGTCTTTAAAATCATCAAAATTGGTACTCATTCCGATTGTTTGCTTTTCGCCCTTCATAAAGGCAGCCAGCTTCTCCGGAATGTTAACGGTTCCTTTGCCCAAAACGTCTTCAACAGTTTCGGTAAACTTAGCCGGATGGGCAGTTTCGAGAAATACGCCAACTTCACCGTCATTTAAATCAGCTTTCAGTGCACGATAACCAATTGCTCCATGAGGATCGAGCATATAATTTTCTCTAACAAAAACCTGCTTCATTGTTTCGCGGATTTCCTTATCAGAATAGCTGTAACCAACTATATCGCCGGAAATTGACTTGTGCGAATGACTGTATAATTCAAGAATACGGGCAAAGTTACTTGGTGCGCCTACATCCATCGCGTTGGCAATAGTAGCAACCGAAGCACGGGGTTTATATTTACCGGTTTGAAGATATTTAAATACAACATCGTTGCTGTTGTTGGCAGCAATAAACCGCTTCACAGGCAGTCCCATAAATTTTGCAAACAAGCCAGCCGTCATATTTCCGAAGTTGCCGCTGGGCACCGAAAATACCAAATCGCCACTAACTCCGGCTTCCTGCAAACGGGCGAATGCATTGAAATAATAAAAAGTCTGTGGTAGAAAACGGGCTACATTGATTGAATTGGCTGAAGTTAAAACCATTGCTTTATTCAATTCTTTATCGAGAAATGCCAATTTTACCATTCGCTGACAATCGTCGAATGTGCCATCAACTTCAAGCGCAGTAATGTTATGGCCGAGTGTTGTAAATTGCTTTTCCTGAATGTCGCTCACCAAACCTTTTGGGTACAGCACATAAACCTTGATTCCGGGAACATTGAAAAACCCATTGGCAACAGCGCTACCCGTATCGCCGGAAGTGGCAACCAAAACGTTGACTTCCTTTTTAAAACCTTTCAAAAAATAGGCCAGCAAACGTGCCATAAACCGGGCACCAACATCTTTAAATGCCATTGTTGGACCGTGAAACAATTCCAACGAATAAATCGAATCGCTGACTTCGACAATAGGGCAATCGAAGTTAACCGAATGGTAAACTATCTCCATTAATACATTCTCCGGAACATCATCTCCAAAGAAGTTCTTAGCCACTTCAAAAGCTATTTCCTGAAAACTCAACTGATGAATGCGTTCAAAAAATTTAGGATCAAATTCTTCAATCCGTTCAGGCATGAACAATCCATGATCGGCAGCAAGTCCTTTTTTTACAGCATCCATCAGCGAAACTTTTGGAACTGAATGATTGGTACTAAAATATTTCATTTTTTAAAGTTCTATATTTAAGGTTTTTTTTCAAATTAACAAATCATCATGCACAATAACAATTGACTAGCAGCTGTAGTCTATTGTTTTTCTCTATTGTTAAATCACATTTATCTATCATTTCTTCTCAAAAGCATTTTCATAAACTGATCTCCATGCAGAATTCCGTAGGAACCCTTGGCAACTTCGAATTCGTCGTAAAACTGAGCATCATCCGGAGTTTCACCTGGACGGTAAATAATAAAAGGAACCGCATCGCGGGTGTGGATCTTGGTAGCACAAGGAGTAGGATGATCTGGTAATACCGCTATTGTGACAGGTTCATCCATTTTTTCGGTTTCCTCCACTAAATATTTTACAATCCGGGAATCCAGATCACTGATGGTTTTCGTCTTAAGTTTCACATCGCCTTCATGTCCGGCTTCATCTGGTGCTTCCACATGCAAATAAACCAAATCATGGTCTTTCAGTGCATCAATGGTTGCTCTGGCTTTTCCTTCGTAGTTGGTATCGAATAAACCGGTTGCCCCTTCAACTTTAATCACGTCCATTCCTGCATAAACACCAATACCCTGAATCAGATCGACTGCTGAAATAACTGCTGACCTTTCAATGCCAAATAGTTCTTTTAAAGTGGGCATTTTCGGTCTATATCCGGGAGACCATGGCCAAATACTGTTGGCAACATCTTTTCCGGATTCTTTACGTTTCAGATTAACCGGATGATCGGCCAGCAAAGCCTGAGAACGCAAAATCAGGTAATTCAGCAATTTGGCGGTAGTCGCTGATTCCTCATTATCAGGTTTGATCAAACAAGGACGAAATGGTTTTCCGGGAACATCGTGCGGAGGAGTGCAATTTATTTGTTTATTACCTCCTTTAATTACCAGAAGATGTCGGTATGAAACGCCCGGATAAAATCGGATCATTTCATTTCCCAGTTTCCTATTCAGGTATTCGACAAGCTCATACGCCTCTGGATTTGATATATGACCGGCAGAGTGATTTTTTATATTTTCATTTTCAATGCAAATCAGGTTGACACGAAGCGCCATATCACCATCCTCCAGTTTTACGCCTATACTTGCAGCTTCAAGCACTCCCCTGCCCTCAAAAACCGTATGCACATCGTAACCCAACACCGACATATTGGCAATTTCGCTTCCGGGATGCATATCCTCTGGTACGGTAATCAACCTACCTGTCCGACCTCTTTTTGCCAAACTGTCGATCGCTGGTTTTTCGGCCATCTGCAATGGTGTTTTTCCACCATAATCTTCCAATGGCTCATCGGCCATTCCATCTCCCAACACAATAATATATTTCATATAAAGCAGTTCCAAATTTAAAATTCCAGATTCCAGGTAAATTTTGTCACTAAGGGTCATTGGTTGTCATTTAAGTCATTCGTAGTAAAAGGGAATGACGTGAAACAAATGACAATAACTGACCATGAATGACTTTCCCTTTCAAATATTTGACACGCGGATGATATCAGCAAATACGCCGGCAGCAGTCACTACAGCGCCAGCTCCGTATCCTTTGATGATCATTGGGAATTCCTGATATCGTTCGGTGGTAAACATCACCAGATTGTTCGATCCCTGAAGGTCGGCAAACGGATGTCCTGCAGTTATTTCCTGAAGTCCGATTTCAGCTTTTCCATTTTCGAATTTGGCTACAAACCGCCAAAAACGCCCTTCAGCTGCCAGCTTTTTCCTTTTTGCTTCAAATTCGGTATCTATTTCAGGTATGTTCTTCCAGAAATCCTCCACACTTCCTTCAAAATATTTCGCCGGAATAAATGTATTGATTTTAATGTCCTTCATGTCGAACTGATAACCCGATTCGCGAACCAGGATCAGCAGTTTCCGCGCCACGTCCACACCACTCAGGTCGATACGCGGATCAGGCTCAGCATATCCCTGATCTTTGGCCATCCGGATTGTCCTGCTCAGCGGAACAATTTCGCTGATGGTGTTGAAAATAAAGTTGAGCGTTCCGGACAAAACCGCTTCAATTTTCAGAATAGTGTCGCCCGAATTTACCAGATCGTTTAAAGTGGTAATAATCGGCAAACCTGCACCGACATTGGTCTCGAACAGGAATTTGACGCCTTTTCGTTTGGCTGTTCTCTTCAGGAGTGCGTAATTTTCGTAGGTTGAAGAGGCGGCTACCTTATTGGCTGTCACAATCGAAACGTTGGCATTCAATAATTCGGCATATAATCCGGCAGCCTTTTCGCTGGCTGTACAATCTACAAAAATTGAGTTGTACATGTTCAGGCTGATAATTTCATTTTTAAACTGTTCCAAGCTTGATTCATGTCCTTCAGACATCAATTTTTCGCGGAATGTCGAAATATCCATTCCCTCACGATCGAACAGCATTTTTTTGGAATTGGCTACTCCGGCCAGTTTTATCTTGAGATGCTTTTCCTTTAGCAATTTAGGTTGTTGTTGCTTGATTTGTTCAAGCAGGTTTCCACCTACCAAACCAATTCCCAAAAGAAAGACATTCAGCTCAACATTTTCGGAAAGGAAGAATGATTCGTGAACCACATTCAGCGTTTTACGTAAATCAGAAACTTTGACTACCCACGAAATATTCAATTCGGAAGCTCCCTGAGCAATTGCAATAATATTGATCCCGTTTTTGCCAATGGTATTGAATAGTTTTCCTGCCACACCGGTGGCATGTTTCATATTTTCGCCCACAATGGCCACAATGGCCAGGTTTTCCTCTATAGTTATCTTGTTGATCTGATCAAGCTGAATTTCTCTTTCAAATTCCTGCCTGATAGCCATTTCAGCTTTGGCTGAGCTTAAAGAATCAATGGCAAAGCTGATTGAATTCTCGGACGATGCCTGTGAAATCAGGATGACGCTGATATTCTGGCGGGCCAGTGCCCCGAAAAGACGCGCAGAAATACCGGTTACACCAACCATTCCCAATCCCTGAATGGTGATCAGCGTGATATTTGAAATGGACGAAATACCTTTGATTGGTAAATCTTTCCCGTTGAGTTTGCTTGCTGTAATTAAAGTTCCTTCGGCTTCCGGATCCAATGTATTTTTGATTCTGACCGGAATACCTTTTTTATAAACCGGTAAAATGGTCGGAGGATAAATAACTTTTGCCCCAAAATGTGAAAGCTCCATTGCCTCCGAATAGCTCAGTGTTTTAATCGTATATGCTTTACTGATCACACGCGGATCGGCGGTCATAAAACCATTTACATCGGTCCATATTTCGAGCGTTGAAACGTCAAGTGCCGCGGCGAAAATAGCTCCTGTATAGTCAGAACCTCCACGTCCCAATGTGGTGTATTCGCCAAGTTCGTTGCTGGCAATAAAACCGGGAACAATGGCAATGCCCGAGAATGAGCTGAAAGCGGTCTGAATGAACTGATTGGTAACCGTAAAATTCACAATGGCTTTTCCAAAATCGCAGTTAGTCCTGATCAGTTTGCTTGAATCGAACCAACTTGCCAATGGAATATATTCAGCAATAATAAGAGACGACAAACGTTCGCCAAAACCGCCAATTTTATCCAGTGTTTTAGGGGTAAGTTCACCAATGAGCGAAACACCATGAACGATGCGTTCAAGTTCGTCGAGCAAAACCTGAACGTTTTCCTTTACTTCCGTTCGTTTTTCACCATCAAAAAGTTTCTCAATGGTTTCGAAATGGCGCGTATTGATTTCCGTTAATTCAGCCTGAAAGTAGCCGGTTCCGATCGCAGCCATTTTCGCTGCACTCAAAATCTTGTCGGTAATTCCACCCAAAGCCGAAACGACAACGATTACATCATCGTCCTGTCCCATCAGGATTTCCTTTACCATTTGAATATTTTCAGCACTTCCGACTGAAGTACCTCCAAATTTTAAAACTTTCATAACCATTCATATTAACAGGAGCCTTCAAAATGTAAACTGATCGGGCAACCTGATTGTTATTTATTATAAATATACCACCGAATTTGACATTTCGTCAGAATTAAGGGCAAAAGATAACAATAAAAAAAAATCCGGATGAAACAGCACAGCTATCGCATCCGGACAATACTGTATTTTTAATCTTTATTTAATTTACCGTTGCAGGTCCGGTAATTGTTTCCAAAATTTTTGCCTCCAACTCCTGGGCTAATTCAGGATTGTCCTTAAGGATTGTTTTAACTCCTTCGCGTCCCTGTCCGAGTTTGGTTTCGCCATAGCTGAACCACGATCCGCTCTTCTTAATGATATTGAGTTCAACGCCCAAATCGACGATTTCACCTGTTTTGGAAATACCTTCGCCATACATAATGTCGAATTCAGCTTTCTTAAAAGGCGGAGCCACTTTGTTCTTCACAACTTTCACGCGGGTGTGGTTTCCCTGAGCTTCTTCGCCATCTTTGATCTGACCGATCCGGCGAATATCCAATCGAACCGAAGCATAAAATTTCAGCGCATTTCCACCGGTAGTTGTTTCAGGATTTCCAAACATGACTCCAATTTTTTCACGAAGCTGATTGATGAATATGACGCATGTTTTGGTCTTGTTGATATTGGCGGTGAGTTTTCGTAAAGCCTGCGACATCAATCGTGCCTGAAGACCCATTTTTGAGTCGCCCATTTCGCCTTCAATCTCGGCTTTTGGGGTCAATGCTGCCACCGAGTCAATTACGATGATGTCTATCGCGCCAGAACGGATCAGGTTATCGGCAATTTCGAGTGCCTGCTCACCATTATCCGGTTGCGAAATCAACAATTCATTGATATCGACACCCAATTTGGCGGCATAGCCGGGATCGAATGCATGTTCAGCATCAATAACTGCCGCAATTCCGCCAGCTTTCTGAGCTTCGGCAATTGCATGAATGGCCAGTGTTGTTTTACCTGATGATTCCGGACCGTAAATTTCAATAATCCTGCCTTTAGGATAACCACCCACACCCATTGCAATGTCTAACCCGATTGATCCTGATGAAATGGAAGGTACATCTTCTACTGCACGGTCGCCTAATTTCATGATCGAGCCTTTGCCATAGCTTTTCTCGATTTTATCCATCGTCAGTTGTAACGCCTTCAGTTTTTCAGCGTTCTGATTTAATTTTTCTTCTTTTGCCATATTATTTGATATCTAATGCTTTGGTTAATTGTTCTGTATGATTTTTTGTATCGACTTTTTCAAATACTTCTTCAATAATTCCTTTTTCATTGATCACAAAAGTAGTACGCAATACACCCATGTATTTTTTACCATACATACTTTTCTCGGCCCAAACGCCGTAAGCATTTAAAATTTCCTTTTCAGTATCTGCGATCAAATTAAAGCCGAATTGAAACTTATCGGCAAACTTTTTATGGGATGCAACACTGTCAGGACTTATCCCTATTACTTCATAACCTTTTGACAGCCAGTGATCGTAATTATCGTTCAGGTTGCATGATTCGGCGGTACATCCCGGAGTATTGTCTTTTGGATAAAAGAATAAAATCAGTTTTTTACCTTGAAATTCACTCAACGAAATTTCCTTACCTGATTGATTCAGTCCTGTAAATTCAGGAGCGATATCACCTTTACTTAGAGTTGCCATTATTGAATGTTTTTAAGATAGGCAAATATACTTGAAAAATTGATATGAATCCGATGGTATAATCCTTTGTTCATAAAATAAACTATCGGTTTGCATCATAGCTCATGGTACATTTTTTGTAATTTAGACCCGAATCAATTTGCACCCAAATATGATAATTATTTTGAAACAAAGCATAAAAACTATCTTCATTCTCCTTTTGCTTATATCCGGAGGAACTTTATTAAATGCTGGCAATTCTACTTATCCATATACTCTCGCAGAGTTTGGGCAAAATGAGTTAATTACTGTCATGCTATACGATTACAAAGCAACGGATCATAAATACTATTTACAGGAAGATACTGTTCTAACCGGTAAAAACGACACTGTCAAGTCGATAGAAATACAAAACGACAGATTTAATTTTCCTGATCGGTTGGCTAAAATGCAGATCAATTTTCAAATCAACTCATTCATCAGCTATCTGAATATTAATCATTTCGTCAGGAATGAATCAAAGAAAATTTACTTTCAGGCATGGCTTAAAGAAAACGAACTCCAAAGACTTTCTATTCAAACCGACAGTTTACGAAACGTATATGCAAATACTGATTTGATAAAAAAGGAAGAAATTTCAAGGCAGATTTTAAATGCTGAAAAAAAATCGATCGCATTAAATGAGGAAATTCCGGCGATGTATGAAATGGCCAGAGTGGATGAAGACCTATACTGGCAGGAAGCTTCGCTGGATGTAATTGCGAAATTCCAGGAGAAAATCAGAATATATAAAGACAGTATCAGGCAAAATACCATATTGCAAAACGGACCAACGAACAGCATTTATCCAGCGATTCAGGATACCATTATTTTATATAAATCGCCGGCAAAAACAGATGAAAAGAAAGCAGAATTGACAATTGGAGCCATTTACAAAATTCAGATTGGCGCCTATAAAGGGAAAATACCGGACTCTGCGAACAAATTGATTAAAAAACTTTCAGTGATTCGGAAAGTTGAAAAACATATTGATGATAAAGGCGTTACCATATATACAACCGGCAATTTAAAATATTACAAGGATGCCGTTACCATGCAAAACCAGGTTAAACAGGAAGGAATTAAGAATGCTGTAATCAATGCCTATCAAAACGGAAAAAAAATAACAGTGAATGAAGCGAGAAAATTAAACAATGAACTATGACATCAAAAGAACACCCTCAGAAAGAGGTAAATGAAGAAAATGAGAAGCAAAACAGAAAGGATAGATTCCTGATTCTTCACAATGACGACTATCACACGTTTGATTATGTGATCGGCGCATTAATAGAAATTTGTGATCATGATTTGCCGCAAGCAGAACAATGTACTTTGCTTATACATTATAAAGGAAAATGTGATGTTAAAAAAGGAAGTTTTTCTTATCTTAGGCCATTGAAAAAAGCTTTGGTACAAAAAAAATTAAAAGCAACCATCGATTAACACACATTTCTGATATGAATATCCTCATCATCCTCTTGTTAATATTTTTGGGCATCGTATTGCTATTGATCGAGTTCACCATACTTCCCGGAATCACCATTGCCGGAATTGGTGGTATCTTGCTCTTTGCTTACAGCATTTATCTCGCTTTCAATAGTTACGGTGTATTGGCGGGCTTTCTGACCCTTGGATTTGTACTGATTGTCGCACCAACGCTTGTAGTAATGTTATTTAAAGGGAAGTCCGGCAAAAAGTTGGTACTCAGTACCGTCATAACCGGCGTAGCCAATCAGATTAATCATGAAAAAGTAAAAGTCGGTGACATTGGAGTTACTATTGGAAGGCTTGCTCCAATGGGAAAAATAAAAGTTAACGACGAAGTGGTTGAAGTCAGATCAACCGGTACTTTTGTTGACCCGGGAGAAAAAGTCAGAATTTTACAAATAGAAAAATCATTAATCACAGTTGAACCTTTAAATCTTTAATAATGGAACAAATTACAGGCACAGGCCTTGGCGTTTTTGGATTGATCGCGGGAATTTTTATTCTCCTTGTCATCATTTTGTATTATATCCCGGTTGGACTTTGGTTTTCAGCCCTTGTTTCCGATGTGCGTATTTCACTGCTTCAGTTATTCCTGATGCGTTTCAGGAAAGTACCTCCATCAGTAATTGTTCGCGCCTTGATTGAAGGAACAAAAGCAGGATTGATCCTCAACCGTAATGACCTTGAAGCACATTATCTGGCTGGTGGTCATGTTGAAAAAGTTGTTCACGCGTTGGTTTCAGCACAAAAAGCAAATATCGAACTCTCATTCAAGATGGCTACTGCCATTGACCTTGCTGGGCGTGATGTATTTCAGGCAGTACAAATGTCGGTAAATCCCAAAGTGATTGACACACCTCCTGTTGCTGCTGTTGCCAAAGATGGTATCCAGCTGATCTGTAAAGCAAGGGTAACTGTTCGTGCCAATATCAAACAATTGGTTGGAGGCGCCGGCGAAGAAACTGTTTTGGCCCGTGTTGGCGAAGGAATTGTTTCTTCCATCGGATCATCTCACACCCATAAAGCAGTACTCGAAAATCCGGATTCCATATCGAAAGTCGTTTTAGGAAAGGGACTTGATGCAGGTACCGCATTCGAAATTCTCTCGATCGACATCGCAGATATAGACATCGGTAAAAATATTGGCGCCGGTTTGCAGATGGATCAGGCAGAAGCTGATAAAAACATTGCACAGGCCAAAGCTGAAGAACGTCGCGCCATGGCAGTTGCCCTTGAGCAGGAAATGAAGGCAAAAGCTCAGGAAGCCCGAGCCAAAGTAATTGATGCCGAAGCTCAAATTCCAATGGCTATTGCTGAAGCTTTCAGAAACGGCAACCTGGGAATTATGGATTACATGAAATACAAAAACATCATGGCCGACACTTCCATGCGCGAAGCCATTTCGAGTGAAGAACAAAACAAAAAGAAAAAATAGGAATTCATTGAGTAGAGGCAAGGCATACCTTGTCTCTGGAGTTAAAAAAACCTTGTCGCGAAAACGTCAAGGTTTTTTTATTCTGATGTGTTCAAAATATATTTCACTATGGGTTAATTCTTATATGAATAGCATAATTTGTAATGTTTTCTTTTTCAGGAAATAAAAGAACAATTTTTATATTTACAAATCTGAAAACTTTACCTTTAATTGGACAAAAAACAAATAACAATACCATGAACTCAATAAAACAATCAGTTATCAAAACAGTGGCAGTTTTATGTTTCTTCTTTATTTTCACAGAAGTTTTCGCACAAAAAGAATCAATTATTTACATTGGGACAAATGGGAAACTGACCGCACTTGATCAGGCGTTTTTCATGCAAAAAATCATCGCCAAATCACAAAAACATACAATTGTCCAGACCTATCAGTTAACTGATTCGAAATGGGAAAAACTGTACACCGAACAATACAAAAAATTGAACGATTCGACTTATCATATCAAAGGGAACGGTGGAACCTCCAAAGGAATCACTCTGCGCAAATTCCTGAAGCAGGCCGATGGAATCTGGAAATTCAGTGATATTGTAAAAAACCAAATTGTAAGGACCGGATTTGCAAAATCTGTGGCACCACTATTATTACAAGGACAGGTAACTGAATACTATCCTGATGGAAATAAAAAATCGATTTCGGAATACAATAACAATGAACTTTTATCAAATAAAAACTGGAACGAAAATGGAGACAAATACATTGACAATATTTTTTATTCAACTGACATCTATCCTGAATTTAATCCGGGAAATAAAGTTTTGCACCAGCATATTCTGAAAGGGTTTAAAGATGCAGCCATTGATATCTCATCAATATCAGGTTCGCTAATCATCGGATTTGTGGTAATGGAAAACGGCACCATTGATGGAATAAAAGTCATCAAAGGCCTGGGTCCGAATATCAACAGCGTGGCTTACGAATCATTTACTACTCTTAATGGAAGTTGGACACCGGCCAAACTGAACGGCCTGACGGTGCGTTATTTTCAGGTTTTCCCTATCAACTTCATATACAACCAATATCAATTCGATTTTGCTGAAATGCGTAAAGGCATTCTTCATTTTGGAGCTTACTAGTCAGCCATTTAACCATTCAACCATTTAACCATTTAATAAATGATCCCTTTTAAGTGAATATCAGCAAACTTAATGTACTGCTTCCAATCGTATAAAGTCAAATCGTGTTTTCCCGAACGGATATGATAACCAATTGTACCCATCACCGGATGATTGACTTCAGGCATTTCTTTTGCCGGAAGACCTTTTAAGCCAAGCAATTCATAAACAGCAGAAGCATATTTCGCTGAAAGGAATTCACCTCTCGGATCTGCCCATTGGTCTCCTTCAGCACTGGCCACATACAACGGACGGGGAGCAATCAATGCAAGCAGCTCGTGCTGGTCAACAAGAAGTTGTTCTTCATTATCATTGTACTCCGGAAAATTATCGCAAAACCAGTGTGGAAAGGAGGTATTGATCATCCGAATGGTTTCTCCAAATTTCCGGCGTGAAAGTGCTGCACCTCCACAACCCGATTCGTTGGAAATGACCATGGCAAAACGCGGATCGTTAGCTCCCGCCCATAAAGCGGCTTTACCGAGTCGCGAATGTCCCAGAACAGCCACTTTCGTTGAATCAACCAATGGGTCCTGTTCCAGATAATCCATCACTCTTGACAATCCCCAGGCCCAGGCAGCGATGGAGCCCCATTCATTATATCCGGGATTGGTCTGTCCTTCCTTGTAAAAAAACGGATGGATGCCATCAGAAAAATCGTCCTTATCAGGATCAATATCGCCATAATAAACGGTTACCAGACCATATCCGGCCCTGATAATCTCTTCAACAGGCCAGCGGTCCTCAGCTGTTGCTCTGGATTGCTCGGTAACCTGATTATTAATGATTCCAACCGAAGGATTGTTAGCCACCCATGATTCAGTCAACCGGATAGCCGGATCGTTATAAACAGCATGGTTACCTGTAAAATTGCATGCGAGGAAAACGGGAACTTTTTCAGTAGTTTTTGGCAAATACATGAGGACATTTACTTCCAGACTTTGTTCGTTTTTCTTGAAGAAGAGTGAAAGCTGCTTTCTGTAAGCCTGCCCATTCACAGCGATATCGGAACTTTCCCAGACCTTGACTTCAGCTATACCCAAATTACCCGGAACCTTTCCGTAAACCTCGTTGGTAAAGAGTTTCAGAATTTCAGGCCTTTGCTTTTCAACCCATATTTTCCCTGATTTGACTTTTCGTCCGTTAAATCGGGTTAAAACATCGGGTAATTTATATTCGGGAACTTTTGATTCTTCAGTAATAACGTTTTCACGTTGAGCATTTACATTCAGGAAAATCAGGAAAAATGAAAAAAATAGGAGTAGCTTATCACGTTTCATAGCTTAGTGGTTTGATGGTTGAAGCCATAAAGATAAAAATCTTTAAATCGAAATTCGCCCCGACTGACTATTGGAAACTGCGACTGCAAACTTTTTTAATCAATTGGGATATTCCAGTGGTTCAATTTCGCCGGTAGCAACCCGCAGGGCATTCGCAGCAAGCGCTTCCAGTTCATCTTCACCCGGATATACATAAACTCCGGAAATAAATTCAACCTTCGAGGTAATGTATTGAGTCAGATATTTATTATAGGCCAGGCCCCCGGTGAGTATAATGGCATCCACAATTCCGTTCAGCACAACAGCCATTTCGCCAATGGCCTTGGCTACCTGATAACCAAGCGCATCCTGAACTTTAATGGCTTTTTCGTCGCCATTTTCAGCACGTTTTTCCACTTCCAATGCATCATTGGTTCCCATATAGGCCACATAACCTCCTTCGCCAATTACCATCCGGCGTATTTCGTCCTTTTGGTATTTATTGCTGAAACAGAGATCAATCAACTGACCGGCAGGCAATGTTCCGCTACGCTCCGGGCTGAACGGTCCTTCGCCATCAAGTCCATTATTCACGTCAATTACAATTCCTTTCTGGTGGGCTCCGACTGTAATTCCACCACCAAGATGAACAACAATCAGGTTAAGTTTTTCGTAGCTGCGTCCGATTTTTTTTGCATGAATTCGGGCCGTAGCTTTTTGGTTCAATGCATGAAAAATTGATCTGCGCTCAAATTTTGGATGTCCGGAAAACCGTGCAATCTCTTCCATCTCGTCAACAACGACCGGATCGGCTACATACGCATGTGCTCCGGGAATCTGAAGGGCGATGTAATCGGCAATTAGTGGTCCCAGATTACTGGCATGTTGACCATAAATACCGGCCCGCGCATGTTCAAGCATACGGTTGTTAACCAGATAGACACCTGATTTTAGAGGATAAGTCAATCCTCCCCGGCCAATGATGTATTTTATTTTATCAACATCGAAACCTTCTTCAACTAACGAATCAATGATCAATCCTTTCCTGAACTCAAACTGATCGATAATGTTGTCGTAAAGCGACAGCTCTTCGATTGAATGTCGCAAAGTTTTTTTCAGCTTGCACTCGCTTCCAAAATAAACGGCAAACTTGGTTGAAGTTGAGCCCGGATTGATCGCCAGAATTCGTATATCGTTCATGAAAAAAATTTATTTACTTAACAACGCGGCAAGCGCTATTGAGTATAGTTTTGTTTTTTTACTGTCGCCCCTCGACGACAAGACCACCGGAACACTTGCGCCCATGACCACTGCAGCCTGATCGGCTCCACACAATTTCGTGTTCGTTTTATAGAAAACATTACCGGCGTCAATATTCGGAAAAAGCAAACAATCGGCATCACCGGCCACTTCGGAAGTTATATTTTTAATTTGTGCCGATTCGATATCCAACGCCACATCCAAAGCCATTGGCCCGAAAACAATCGCAGGCTGAAATTGACCGTTTTCTGCTGCATTCATAATTTCCACAGCATCGGTGCATGAAACCAGCGAAGGAATGATTTGCTCAGTAGGAGCGATCAAGGCAATTTTTGGTCTTGAAATTCCCATATTGACGGCCATTTCCTTCAAATAGTGTGTCATGGCAATTTTCTGTGAAATGGTCGGATATGGAATAATAGCCACATCGCTAACAATCATCAATTTATGATAGTTCGGATTATCGATCACCGAAACATGGCTTAAAATCCCACCCGAAGGCAACAGACCAACTTCTTTGTTTAGAATTGCCCTTAAATATTTATCAGAATTTATCAATCCTTTCATTAAAATACTTCCTGAAACTGACTTAGCCAATTTTACAGCCAGCAAAGCAGCCTCCTCCTCCGTATCTGCCTGAACGATTTGAAACAATTCAGGATCAATACCATGTATTTCACACTGTTTCAGTATTTGCAACTTATTTCCCGTAACAATTGCCGCTACAATTCCCTTTTTAACCGCTTCAGCAATTGCTTCAAGGCTGTGCCCATCAATTGCGTTTACAGCAATCAATGTCCTTTTATCCAACGCTTTTACCAATTCAAAAAGATCAGTCAACCTTTTCAATTTCATATTTCAGATTTTTTAGAAATGTAAAATTACCATTTCGTCAGCGATAAATACACAACAAACATCAACATCAGAAATGTTTTTAAACCGTTGAAAAACAAAACGTCCGATGTTGTTTAACACCGAACGTTTCAATGCGTTCACACAAAATGAACTTTGCTTTCAAATTGTATATTTTTTGTGAAATTTTGATTACGATTTATTACTGTTACGAACGATCTCTTCCGTATCAAGAGCAATCACCAATTCTTCGTCGGTAGGCACTACAATTATTTTCACCTTCGAATCAGGAGAGCTTATAATTCCCTCGCTGCGATATCCCTTATTCTTCCCGCAATCAAGAGTGATTCCAAGAAAATCGAGATCGCTGCAAATACCTTCACGGGTAGTGTCTGAATTTTCACCAATTCCACCGGTAAATATTAGTATGTCAAGGCCTCCCAACGCTGCAATGTATGAGCCGATGTATTTTTTTACCCGGTAATCGTACATATCGAGCGCAAGTTTTGCTCTTTCATCACCTTTGTCTTTGGCCATTTCAATTTCACGCATATCCGATGAAACACCTGATACACCCAGCATTCCGGCATGTTTATTAAACAAGGTACTTGCCGACCGAAGTCCGATTTCTTCCTTTTCCATGATGTAGTTAACTACACCAACATCCAGATCACCACAACGGGTACCCATTATTAAGCCTTCGATAGGTGTGAATCCCATGGAAGTATCCATTGATTTTCCGTTTTTGATTGCAGCTACCGAAGCTCCGTTTCCCAGATGGCACGAAATTATTTTTTGTGTCTGGTAATCAAGACCCAACAAATCGCAGGCGCGTTTGGTCACATACCGATGGCTTGTTCCGTGGAAACCATAACGGCGAATGCCGTATTTGGTATATAGTGAATACGGAATTCCATACATATAAGCCTTAGGTTCCATGGTTTGATGAAAAGCCGTATCAAAAACTCCCACCTGCGGAATTCCGGGAATCAATTCTTCCATCGCCCTGATCCCTTTGAGGTTAGGTGGATTATGAAGTGGTGCAATATCGATGCATTTTGTTACTTCTGCCAGAACATCGGCGGTTATAAGGACACTCGAATTGAAACGTTCTCCGCCATGTACCACCCTATGCCCAATTGCATCCAATTCATTGAGGCTCTTCAGGCAGCCATGTTTTTCGCTGGTCAATATGCCCAAAATATATTCGATGCCTATTTTGTGGTCCATGATTTCCCCTTCAAAAATGATCACCTGACCATCCTGACGAACATGCTTCAAAAAACTGCCTTTCATTCCCAGTTTTTCTATTCCTCCCTTGGCAATAACCGACTTATCGGTCATAGTGAATAGCTGATATTTTATTGAACTGCTTCCGCAATTTAAAACCAGAATTTTCATTCCTATATCTTTTATTGATTAACGATTAAGTTTGAAATTAGCAAGCTTTATTAGTCTGCACAATTTTTTTCCCGCTCTGGTCGTACTGATAAAAACCTTGGCCGGTATCGATTCCCATGTGTTTTGCACGAACCAGCTTTTTTAAATATGGATTCGGTTTATAACGGATATCGCCAAATTCATCATAAATATTTTCCATCCAGCGAACAATTTTCTCCAGTCCCATTTTATCTGCCACTTCAAAAGGGCCCAGCCGCATTCCAAAACCAATTTTCATGGTTTGGTCAATATCATCAACGGTCGAAATGCGTTCCATCAAAATTTCGCAGGCTTCATTGAGTAAAACCACAAATAAACGAACGCTAACCAATCCCGGCGATTCTTCAACAGGTACAATCTTCCGGTTGATAAGGGTAATAAATTTGCAAACTTTTTGGTATGATTCATCTGATGTGTACAGGCTTCTAACCACTTCCATGATACGTGCTTCCTGGGATGAAACAAAAAAATGTAAACTTACACAGCGTTCGCGGTGCTTCAAATCTGATGAAAGCTCTGTAATTATAATGGTGGTCGAATTGGTGGCTATGATACAATTATCATCAACCACCTCTTCAATCATGTGAAAAATATTCTTCCTTTCCTTAACCTTTTTCCCCCGATCAATAGCACGAATAGCTTCAATTACAAAATCGCAACCTTTCAGATCGTTATAATCCAAAGTCCCCTTGATTCTTGACATGATGGCACGTTTTTCACCTTGAGTTAATCCCCAGTGCTCGATCCGTTCATCCAAAACTTTTTCAATTTGAAAGTACCCATCAATAATTTTTTCCTCGCTGACTTCAATAAAAACGACTTCCATTCCATAGAAACTGGCAACACGTGCCAGATTCTGACCGATCAGGCCACATCCAACGATGCCTATCTTTGAGAAAAGTGCCTTGCTCCTATCTTTTTTGACTAAACCAAATTCTTCTATTGGTTCATAAATAACTTCACCTGACATGATTTGTGTTTTATTTTTGTTAATCGAAAAGTGCCGCAGCCTGGTTGGCAGTAATTGCAACCATATTAACAATATCGCTTACAGAACAACCTCTTGAAAGATCGTTGATAGGAGCAGCCATTCCCTGAAGTACCGGGCCTACCGCTTCAGCTTTTCCGAGTCGTTGTACCAGTTTGTAGCCGATGTTGGCAGCTTCCAGGCTTGGAAAAACCAGAATATTTGCACGTCCGGCAACCTCACTGTTTGGCGCTTTTAAACGTCCAACTTCAGGAATTAAAGCTGCATCGAGCTGCATTTCGCCGTCAATTTTTAAATCCGGATCCATTTCGCGTGCAATACGGGTGGCATTTACCACTTTATCAACCATTGGATGCTGTGCACTTCCCATAGTCGAGAAACTCAACATGGCAACGCGCGGATCCATACCTACAATTGCTTTGGCTGTTTTGGCTGTAGTTACAGCTATTTCGGCCAGCTGACGTTCATCCGGATCTGGCATAACAGCACAATCGGCAAAAACAAGGATGCCATCGTGACCGAAATGCGGATCATTTACGAACATAAGAAATGCTCCGGAAACAACACTTACGCCTGGCAAAGTTTTAACATATTGCAATGCCGGGCGGAGTACATCACCGGTTGCATTGATCGCACCGGCCAATTCACCATCGGCATCACCACTTTTAATCATCATAGGTGCAAAATACAAGGGATCGTTCAGCAATTCCAAAGCTTCCTTCTGAGTCAATCCTTTCGCTTTGCGGATTTCGACCATAAATTCTGAATATGATTCACGGCGCGAATCGGTCTTGGGATTAACAATTGTAGCTCCGTCAATATTAACTCCAATCTCACTTGCAGCCTGATGAATAGCTAAAGGATCTCCTAAAAGTATAATCTGGGCAAGTTTCTGATTCAGAACTATTTCGGTTGCCCGAAGCGTTCTTGGTTCAGTTCCCTCAGGCAAAACAATCCGTTTTTGGTATTTTTGTGCGTTCTGATATACGCGTTTTAAAATTTCCATCGATGATTAAAAGTTTAAACTTTATGGTAAAAAATTCGATACAAAAGTACTTAAAATATAGCGAGGTATATCTTCTGTATGAATAAATTATTGGATAAACTGACAAATCTCATACATAAAATGACACAAAAAAACGCCGGAAGATTTACAAAACAATCGATTGCATTTATTTTACTGATTGCTTAATTTGCCTATTTTTGAACAAATAATTAAAATGAACCCGACCGATCCTTTTTTCACGCTCAAGCAGTCACTCGATGGTGATGTGTTTACTGATCATGTACAAAAAGTAATATATGCTACCGATGCTTCGTCGTACCGCGAAATCCCGCAGGCTGTTACGCGCCCGAAAAACAAGGAAGACATTCGTAAAATCATTGGTTTTGCCCGTCAAATGGGTACTTCGGTGATTCCGCGTGGCGGGGGAACTTCGCTTGCCGGTCAGGTCGTTGGCTCCGGAATTGTGGTTGATATTTCGAAATACCTGAATAAAATTGGGGAATTGAACCTTGATGAACTATGGATCGAAGTGGAGCCGGGCGTGGTTTTGGCGGAGTTGAACCAATTCCTTTTGAAGCACGGATTACAATTCGCTCCTGAAACTTCGACCGCTAACCGTTGCTGTATTGGTGGAATGCTGGGAAATAATTCGTGCGGATTGCATTCATTGATTTATGGTAGCACACGTGAACATATTCTGGAAGTGGAAGGTATTCTTTCTGATGGATCGGATGTGACATTCAAAGCCTTAAATATTGAGGAGTTTAATGCCAAATGTGCCGGAAACCCTGAACTTCTGGAAACCAAAATTTATCAGAATATTCAGAAAACACTTGCTGATCCTTTAAATCAGCAGGAAATCAGAAACGAATTCCCGGATCTTAAAGTAACTCGTCGTAACAATGGCTACGCCCTGGATATGCTGCTTGAAACAGATCCTTTTACCAGCAACGGCAATGCTTTCAATTTTTGCAAACTATTGGCCGGATCGGAAGGAACACTGGTATTTGTCACCAAAATAAGATTGAACCTGATTCCACTTCCACCTAAATATCAGGGATTAGTTTGTGTACATTTCAAATCACTGGAAGATTCTTTTTATGGTAACATCGTCGCGCTAAGGCACCATCCTGACGCCATTGAGCTGACTGACGAAATTATTTTAAACTGCACCCTCGAAAACATTGAACAACGTAAAAACCGGTTCTTTATAGAAGGCAATCCCAAAGCTATTTTGACCATCGAATTTTCATCGGAATCAGAAGATGAAATTCAGGTTAAAACAAAAGCGCTTGAAGAGGATCTAAGAAAAGAAGGATACGGTTATCATTTTCCATTGTTTACCGACAAGGAAAGCATCAGAAAAATATGGGAACTCCGGAAAGCCGGATTGGGCTTGCTTTCCAACATACCGGGAGAAAAACGCAATGTGACGGTGATTGAAGATACTGCTGTTGCACCCGATTATTTGCCGTCCTATATCCGTGAATTTGACCAGATCATTGGCCGCTATGGACTTACCTGCGTATATTATGGACACATTGCTACCGGAGAATTACACCTCAGGCCGCTCCTGAATTTAAAAGATCCGGATGATGTAAAGATTTACCATTCTCTGGCACAGGAAGTAGCTGAATTAGTTAAAAAATTTCGTGGATCTTTGAGCGGAGAGCATGGAGATGGCCGTCTTCGTGGCGAATTTATTCCGCTCATGCTTGGACAACACAATTACGACCTGATCCGAAAACTGAAATACACCTGGGATCCGCAAAACATCCTGAATCCTGGAAAAATTGTAGATACACCACCAATCACCAAGGATATGCGATTAATGATGGGACAACCAACATTCAAGGCAAATACCCTGTTTCATTATGAACACGGTGATTTACTTCGCTCGGTTGAAATGTGCAACGGATCAGGCGATTGCCGCAAAAGCAACCTGATTGGCGGATCAATGTGCCCCTCATACATGGCCACACGAGACGAAGATAAATCGACCCGAGCAAGAGCCAATATACTGCGTGAATACCTTACCCGACCGCAAAAAGAAAATGTATTCGATTCGGATGAAGTCCTAAAGGTACTCGACCTTTGCCTTTCGTGTAAAGCCTGTAAATCGGAGTGCCCTTCGAACATAGATATGGCCAAATTCAAAGCTGAATTTTTACAGCAATACTACGATCAGCATGGTTTTCCTATGAGATCGCTACTGATTGCTTATTTGCCGCGAATCAACCAACTGGGCATGGTTTTCCGACCGATTACCAATCTCATTACCGGAACTGACATCTTTAAAAAGATGGTGGGTTTTGCAACGGAACGAAAAATACCCAGACTTTCGAAACTAAGTTTGCAGAAGTGGTATCGGAAACCGATTTCATTGGGTAATGAAAAAATCGGAAAAGTATATCTGTTTGCCGACGAATTCACCAATTTCAACGAAAGTCACATCGGGATCAAAGCCATTTTACTACTGAACAAGCTTGGCTATGAAGTAGTAATCCCGAAACATCTTGAAAGCGGGCGAACCTATTTGTCGAAAGGATTGGTTCGCAAAGCCAGACAGATCGCGACTTTCAACGTATCGCAACTTTCCGATATTATTTCAAAAGAAAAACCATTGATTGGTATTGAACCATCTACCATTCTGACATTCAGAGACGAATATCCTGAATTGGTTGAAAAACAACTTCAGGAAAAAGCAAGGTCATTGGCAAAGAATGCGCTGATGTTGGAGGAATTTATCGTTCGGGAAATGGCAAAAGGAAATATCAGGAGCGAGCAATTTTGTACCGAAAAAAAGACGATTAAATTGCATGGGCATTGTCAGCAAAAAGCAGTGGCATCTACCCTACCCACCCGAAAAATGCTTGAATTACCTGTCAATTATACGGTTCAGGAAATAAAAAGCGGCTGCTGCGGAATGGCAGGTTCGTTTGGTTACGAAAAAGAACACTATCAACTAAGTATACAAATCGGTGAATTGGACTTGTTCCCGTCAGTGAGAAAAGCCAGTCAGGAAGAAATTATTGCAGCACCAGGAACCTCCTGTCGCCACCACATCGAAGAAGGAACAGGACGGAAAGTATTGCATCCGGTAGAGATACTTTGGGAGGCGGTGTTGAAGTGATGTTTTATTGTAACATTGATACAATCTCAGTTTTCAATTTTGGAAGATGGTTTATCACAATACTCCAAATTAAATCATCCGAAATTTTATCGTAACCATGTGCTATTCTGTTACGTGTGCCAACGATTTTTTGAGCATTTTCAATCACGAAATGATTGTCCTTTTTTAAAATACGATTGACAGCTTCACCTATTATCTCAATATTGCGTTCGACTGCACGTTTTGTCCTGATATCTTTTGTGTAGTCCTCGAATTTCTTCGGTTTATCTTCAAAATAACTTTCTATTTCGATAATTGATTGTAATACATCGTACAACCAAGTCTTAATCTTGCTATCCATAAATGAGTTGCTTTGAAGAATCAATTGATTGACGCAAGTATGGATTATTGATAGCTTTATCCTCTAACAGGTCCACATCACGTTTAAATAGGCTCTCTAATGAAAACTTCAGATCAAAATAATTGTCGGCATAATCATATAAATCGACACCCTGAAAATCAACCACAAAATCTATATCGCTATCATTTTGAAATCTATCTGTCAATACCGAGCCGAATGCAAATAATCTGCCTACCTTGTGCTTCAGACACAAATCACGAATGGTATCCATATTTCTTTCCAGAAGCTTCATAGATCAAAAATATTAAAATTTATTGAAAAAGCGGCGAACTCCCAAATCGAAGAAGGAATCGAAAAAAAAGTGTTGCAGAACGTACATACATCATAAAAATTCCTATTGGATAACCACCACTGCATTTATAAAGCAGATAACGGGCATTATCAAAATCAAAGGCATCCGGAAATCGTTTTATCCTTATGAAATTCAGATAAAACAGAGGAATAAAGTTCATGCCAAAGAAACTCTTTTGAAAACCAAATGGGTACTTTTTCCAGCCAAATGGCAATATCCTGATCGTTTCAATATCTTCATCCTTGCGTTCGGCCTTTGCTATATGGTTTGCCCAACAGGTTGAGTCACCGTTCCAATTTAAAAGTTCATTAAAAACATAACTGACGGGCGGTTCAATCCCAATTTGATGAACATTTAAAACGGTATAACGATCGACTCCTTCGCCAACCCGTTGCAAAATACGTTGATTATAGGAATCTCTTTTTTCTTCAGTATCAAACTTAATAAGTGTCGGAATTTTGGGTTTATCCCAAAGGAAATAACGAAAATCAGTAAATACTCCTTGACTCCGTGATGGAGGAATCAAATTTGTAGAAGTATTTGCTGATTGTTTATGCATCAAAAGAATATATCATGATTAAAAAACAAATAAAAAACCTAAAAATTTGGATTTAATTTACTGATTTTTCACCTCAAAATTAGCCAATAAAAATGACTCCCTATCAATATAGCTATTAAAATAACTTTGTAGTAAAATCCTTTCTTATTCTATCAGCCCCATTATTACCACATAGTTTTTACCATATTTTTTGCACATTTCGGACAAGTGGAGTACCACATGTACCTTTTTTTAATGGTGTATCCTTTGGTTTTGGCGATGCTTTCAAAATCTTTGCACCATTTCTCGGTATCACTGAAAGATCCTTCGTAAACTTTGCTGTAGAATTTTCCGCTTAAAGTGGTATTTTCAGCATTAGCTATTTCCTTGTCAACAGCAAGATAAAGATTCATATTCCACTTTGAGGTGTGGTCAGATAGGCAAAGGTAGTCGGGAATAATTGCTTTGACCCTGGTCACTTTTTCATCAAGCCTTTTCATCACTTTGCCAAAATTCATGGGCATGTAATATAGCGCGAAAACTTTGTCCTTAATAAATTGCTTGTCTTTCCATTCAAATGTTTTATCATCCCAGGGAATTGGATCAAATTCAGGGCAACAATCCGGTTTTGGCTCTAATGGAGATGTCATAATTGGTTGTTTTAGTGATATTTATTACTTTCAAAACAATGGGTTTCAGATTTTTACAATACAAATGCTTTTTAGGTTGCTTTCCAGTGTATGTAACCTCGATACAATTTGAAGACATTTATTCTCCCCACGGATATTGGCTTCTCGTTACACAGAAAGTTCCTGATTTTTGTTTGAGCAAATCCAATTCGAATCTGAGTTTATCCTGAATTCCGGCATAAGGTTCAATAATTCGCAGTTGATATTTGCCAGACTCAATGCCATTTACTTCCAAATTCAGATCGTATAGGCAATTGCATTTGCAACCCATGTGCTGCTCAAATTCTTGAATGATTATGGTATCATTCCGATCGATGATCGTACAGTATAAACTTTCCGGACAACAATTAAAACAGGCATTGTAATGCTTTATGGATAGTCTTTTCGATGATTGATCAAAGGAATATTCGATGCAGCTCTGGAAAACAGAAGTATTTCCAAGAATTTCAGCTGATTTCTGGTTGTTGCATTGCGGAGTACCCAACAAGCTGATAGTAAGATTCAATTCCTTCGAAGCATCAGTCTCATTGGTACAGCTATAAATCGCTGATAATATAACAATTGCAGCAAGAAGGTTATAGAAATAAACTCTCATTATTTATCTTGGTTTTTTGAATTATGACGAAGAATCAGGATGAAAGGTTGCGCATTTCAATGAAGTTCTTGATGAAAACCCGGGAATGCACAAACAAAAAAGGTCATCCAGAATTTCACTTCAGAATGACCTTTAAAGTCTCCCCCAACCCCTCCAAAGGAGGGGAGAAGGAACTAACCCTAATATTCATGACAAATTTTCAGAACCTTCAATACCCAAACTCCCTTCCCTTTCTGGGAGCGCTGGGGATAGGGCTTCTTAATCCTTGTATTCGTCCCAGCTTTTGATCGACAAATCTTCGATTTCGTATTTGCAGAAGGCGTATATAAACGCACTGGCCAGGCGGGCATTGGTGATCAGCGGAATGCTGTAATCAATCGCGCTGCGGCGAATTGTATATCCATTGGTAATTTCGCGGGTGGTATGATCTTTCGGGATGTTGATCACCAGATCAATTTTCTTTGCCTTAATATAATCCAGCGTATTCGGATGTTTATCTGTTTCATCGGGCCAATACAGCCGCACAGATTTTACACCATTATCAGCAAGAAATTTTTGTGTTCCACCGGTAGCATAAAGATTAAAACCTCGTTCTGAAAGCATTTTAGCGCTCGCAAGCAATTCAATTTTAGAACGTGCTGGTCCGGAGGATATCAATATGTTTTTCTTCGGAATGGTGTACCCGACTGACAGCATTGATTTCAGGATGGCTTCGTAATAGGTTTCGCCGATGCAACCCACTTCTCCGGTTGACGACATATCAACACCCAACACAGGATCAGCATTCAGCAAACGGGCAAATGAGAATTGCGGCGCTTTCACACCCACGTATTCAAGTTCGAACAATGACTTGTCCGGTTTCAGAAAAGGTGCATCCAGCATGACTTGGGTAGCAATTTCGATCAGGTTGTATTTCATTACTTTCGAAACAAACGGAAAACTGCGCGAAGCACGAAGATTACACTCAATTACCTTGATATCATTGTCTTTCGCTAACAATTGCATGTTAAAAGGCCCGGTGATATTGAGTTCTCTGGCAATTTGGCGGGCAATTTTCTTGATCCGGCGAATGGTTTCAACATACAATTTCTGCGGCGGAAAAACAATGGTCGCATCGCCTGAATGAACTCCGGCAAACTCAACATGTTCAGAAATAGCATAAGCCACCAGCTCGCCTTTTTTAGCCACCGCGTCAATCTCAATTTCTTTGGCTTGTTCAATAAATTCGGAAACCACCACCGGGTG
>JBBRXN010000029.1:0-55654 GCA_038248385.1 Bacteroidales bacterium | reverse complement strand
GCACTTGTTGAAGCAGGATGTAATTGAAGTTGAAATATTTGCCAACAGCCTCCTCCAGTTGCGCTCCGAGATTAAGCATTGCCGTGTTTGCCACAACATTTCGGATACCGAAGTATGCAATATCTGTTCAAATCCATCGCGAAATACATCCTTTATCTGCGTGGTCGAAAATATCAAGGATGTAATGTCTATCGAAAACACGCATCAGTTTAATGGTTTGTACCATGTTTTGGGAGGAATCATTTCACCAATGGATGGAATTGGCCCTTCTGACATTGAAGTGGAATCGCTGGTGAACCGTGTAAATGAAGGCGGCGTTGATGAAATTGTTCTGGCTCTCAGTACGACCATGGAAGGCGATACCACCAACTTTTTCATTTACAAAAAGCTTAAAAATACAAACGTCAAAATTTCAACACTTGCCCGCGGAGTTTCGATTGGTGATGAACTGGAATATACCGATGAGGTTACCCTTGGCCGTTCGATAGTGAACCGGATGAATTTTGAGGATTCAATAATTCAGTAAAAGATGAAGTTATCTATCGTCATTGTTAATTACAACGTCAAATATTTTCTTGAACAGTGTCTTTATGCCGCTTCAAAAGCTGCGCTCAAGGTAAGTTCGGAAATTATAGTGGTTGACAACGATTCGGTTGACGGCTCCTGCCAGATGGTTACCGAAAAATTTACAGAAGTAATCCTGATCGCCAACAGAGAAAACCTTGGTTTCTCAAAAGCCAACAACCAAGCCATCCGGATGGCAAAGGGAGAATACATTTTGCTCCTGAACCCGGATACCGTGGTTGATGAAGACTGTTTCATGAAGATCGTCCGGTTTATGGACCAGATGCCTGATGCCGGTGGATTGGGAGTTAAAATGATCGACGGGAAAGGCCGTTTTCTACCCGAATCGAAACGCGGCTTACCCACTCCGGAAGTTGCTTTCTGGAAAATGTCAGGGATTTCACGTCTTTTCCCACACTCAAAACGGTTTGGCCGATATCATTTGGGTTACCTCGACAACGATCAGGTTCATGAAGTGGACGTGCTGGCCGGCGCTTTCATGCTGCTCAGGCGCGAAACACTTGATAAAGTGGGTTTGCTCGATGAAGATTATTTTATGTATGGCGAAGACATCGACCTTTCCTACCGCATCACAAAAGGTGGATATAAAAATTACTATTTTCCCGAAACCACCATTATTCATTATAAAGGCGAAAGCACAAAAAAGGGCAGCATTAATTACGTGAAAGTGTTTTACAACGCGATGATCATCTTTGCCAGGAAACACTTCTCGAAAGGGAATGCCCGCCGATATGCTATTCTGATCAATCTGGCAATTTATTTTCGGGCGCTGCTTTCAGTGGTTGGGCGATTTCTAAAAGCCGTCTTGTTGCCATTGGCAGATGCATTTTTCATCTACATTGGATTTGCAATGCTGCTTCCAAATTGGGAAGCTTACAAATATGAACGCGGTTACTATCCGCCCGAATACCTTCATTTTGCAGTGCCAATTTATATCCTGATCTGGATTTGCTCCATTTGGCTCAATGGAGGATACCGGAAAAGTATTCAGTTCGGGCGAATTTTTAAAGGTTTGCTTTGGGGAACACTTTCCATCCTTATTTTTTATTCGCTGGTTAACGAAAGTATGCGCTATTCAAGGGCTTTGCTGCTTTTGGGCTCTGGTTGGGCATTTGTTGCACTTCCTGCTTATCGGTATTTGCTCTACAAATTGCGGATGACCGGGCTGGAATTGGAAATCGACAAGCAAAAACGTATCGCGGTGGTGGCAGCTGAAGCAGAGTCAAAACGAATATCGGAGCTGATTGCCCAATCAGGTTTGAAAATCGACACCGTTGGATTTGTATCGCCAAATGATTCGGTTCACCAGCAATTTTACCTGGGCAATATTCACCAGTTACCCGAAATTATCCGGATCAATAAAATTGACGAACTGATTTTTTCTTCCGGGGATATTCCTTCCCAGGAAATCATTCGGATCATGCTCGATTTAAACGACCTCAATATCGACTATAAAATTGCGCCTCCCGAGAGCCTTTCCATTATTGGCAGCAACTCCATTTCGACTGCCGGCGATTTGTACGTGGTTCATATCAACTCAATTGCAAAGGAAAATAACAAACAAAACAAACGTGCTTTCGATCTTGGTGTGGCAATTTGTCTTTTCATTTTTTCGCCGGCACTAATTTGGTTTGTCTCTTCCAAATCCGGATTCTTCAGGAGTGTTTTTGAAGTTCTTTCCGGCAATAAAAGCTGGGTCGGCTACTGTTCCGGAACTCAAAATCATTTGCCACCAATTAAAAAAGGCATTCTCTCTCCTGCATCTCTGTTTTCGGAAGCCATTCCGGAGAAAAAGAAAGATGAACTGAATATTGTTTACGCCAAGGACTACCGGCTGATGAACGATCTTGAAATCGTACTGAAAGCCTGGAAAAATATCGGACAATCATGATTCACACAAAACTTGAATTGGGTAAAATTCGTTTCAGGGCGCTGGAACCCGACGACATCGATTTATTGTATGAATGGGAAAATGATGCGGAAATATGGGAAGTAAGCAATACTTATGAACCATTTTCAAAATACATTCTTGCCAAATACATCAGGGAATCGCAGCGCGACATATACGAAAGCAAAGAAGCCCGAATGATTATTGAAACACCCGAAGGGAAAGCAGTTGGGGCCATCGACCTGTTCGATTTCGATCCATTCCATTTCAGGGCAGGTGTTGGCATTCTGATTCATGATGAAAAAGACCGCAAACTGGGATATGCCACCGATGCCCTGGAACTGCTTTGCAGCTATGCCGCCAATTACCTGAGGTTGCACCAGTTGTTTGCCAACATTACCGCCGACAATCTTGCAAGTATTCAGTTATTCACAAACGCAGGATTCGAACTGACCGGCACAAAAAAAGACTGGCGCCGAACTGCAGATGGCTGGAAAAACGAGTTGATGTTCCAGAAGATACTCTAAGGCAACTCTACTTCGCTGTTTTCCGTTTTCTTGTCAAATCCAGCAATCCATTGATAATTGTAAGCGGATGGGCAGGGTTGCCGGGGATATAAAGATCGATTGGGTATTTATCAAGGAAACTGCGGTCGAGCGCTGTGCTGCCTGCATGAATTCCACCGCTGATGGCATCGGTTCCGACCAAAACAATTATTTTGGGTTCGGGAATTGCATCGTAACAAATCTGAATGGGTTCGGCCATGCTTTCGGTAATCGGACCGGTAATCACAATTCCATCGGCATGGCGGGGCGATGCCACAAACTCGATCCCATAACGACCCATGTCGAACTGAACATTGTTTGAAGCATTGAGTTCCCACTCGCCGCTACCGTCACCACCGGCACTCACCTGTCTCAGTTTCAATGAATTTCCAAAGACACGATGAATTTCATCTCTGACAGTTTCAGGATTTACTTCAATCAGCCCTTCGTCGCCTTCTTTTACAATGAGACGTTCCCGTTCGTTGGTCGAAATTTTATAGTCGGTGGTAAATTTTATCTTATCGGGAAACTGTTTGGCACATTCGCCGCAGAAAGTACATTTTCCCAGATCGATGCTTACAGGATTCACCGAAATTGCGTCAACGGGGCACAGATCAAGTAGTTCCTGCCCGTTCACCTTCTCCAGACTAATTACCGGGCGTCCCCTGAAAATACCGGGAACTTTGGCTGTCGCCGTATTCGGAATATATTGTTTCCCCTGATGATAGACTATCTTTAAGTTATTGAGCATGGTATGGGTTTTATAAATCGTGGCCTGAATACGACAAGCTAAAACTCTTGTTGCAAATAGGGAAATCGGATATTTCGTTGTTGCGCACAGCCAAAGCCAATGCCAGCCAATTGTGAAACGAAGGATCTTTCACTTTATATAGTTTCAACTCACCTGCGTTATCGGTAATGGCACAATGGCAAATCTCGCCACGCCATCCTTCAACCAGCGATAAGGCAAAAGAATTCGGTTTCGGATTGCCAGTCACTGGTTCTTTTTCAATGTAATCCGGCACGTTTTCAATCATGTTCCGGATGTATTGCATCGACTGCATTACTTCCTGCTTTCGTATCTGTACGCGCGAATAAACATCGCCGTGATGTTTGATGATGGGCTCGTGGGTGATTTCGGGATAAAGGCTGAACGGATGCGACGAACGAATATCGCGGCTCAATCCGCTCATACGGGCAACCATTCCAACCGTTCCGATCGACAAAACATCATCGTACGAAACTACACCTGTACGCTCAAACCGCGAAAGGGCACTGGGCAACCTGAACAATTGCTTATTCATTTCAACAAAATCGGGTTCAAAAACATTCAATACTTCGGAAAGCCTTTTTGCCAATGCCTGCGTGAAAGGAAACTGGTTGCGTCCCGGCCTGATCAATCCTTTCGACAATCTGTTCCCGCCCCATTCCTGCATGAAATTTATGATAGGAGTCCTCAATCTTCCAAAAACCGAACTACCCAATTGGTAGGCAATGTCGGCACATACAGCGCTCAAATCGCCGGTATGGTTGGCCATTCGTTCCATCTCCAAAGCAAGGGTTCGGGAATATTCAATATCGCGCGAAACCTGAATTCCGCAGAGGCTTTCCCAAATATGTGAAAAGGCGGTGGTGTGCCCCACTACTGTATCTCCGGAAATTGATTCTGCCAAGGTGGCCCGTTGAAGCAGTTTTTTCTTTGCCAGAAATTGTTGCTCAATGCCACGGTGCTGATATCCCAATTGAATTTCGAGATGCAGAATTTGTTCGCCATTGCAGATAAACCTGAAATGCCCGGGTTCAATAATTCCGGCGTGAATGGGCCCAACAGCCACTTCATGCAATTCGTCGCTGTCGATGGTATAAAACGGATAATTGGCAATTGTTTTCGATTGATCGAAGCGGTTTTTGGCATACCGGACCGGCTTTAACCAGGGATGATCTTTGTACCCAATTCCAAAGTTTTCATGAATTTCGCGTTCAAATTTCTCGAAGCAAAAATGCCGGGCAGTAAATGAATCAAGCGTATCTGATGGTCTGACCAAACAGGATGAAACATGTATTTTGTGCGCGCTGTCGTCGGCAATACAACAAATCAATTTGATCAGATCGGCCACCCGATATCCGAAATAATTCACGCAATGCCTTTCCGGAGAACTGATTATAAATCCGGTATTTAGACCGAGAAATTCCGAATAATCCAATTCGGTAATATCAGAAACCGGGATGGATTGGTTGTTTATTATCGTTGTATAGTTCATTTTCTTCTATTTTATAACAACTTGACACTTTCCCTGATTAGCTCAACAAATATTTCCGGAGGATTTAAACCTAACCACACTGCTGCAAAAAGCAATACATATTGGGTCAATGATTCCCACGGATTTATTTTAGGGACATTACTTTCAATAAATCCTACCACCGGAGTAAACAGAATTTTGAAGATATTCTTTGCAAATGCCCAGATAATGATTGTCAGAAGCAATAGGATAAGCAACAATACAAAAATATACTGGCCTTCGAACAATGCCCTGAAAATCATGAATTCGCTCACAAACAAACCCGAAGGCGGCATCGCGGTCGCACTGATAAAGCCAATCAGCAATACAATTGCTCCCGTTGGATTGTATTTAAAATAGTTGCCCACATAAGAAACACTTTTGCTTTGAAAAACGCGGTACAACTGGTTGAACTGAAAAAACAGGCTCGACTTCACCAATGCATGTAAAACAAGATGCAGGATAGCTGCATAATAGCCAATTCCACCTGCAGCAACGCCCAGCATCACTATGCCCATGTGCTCGATGCTTGAATAAGCAAACATGCGCTTGATATTCACAACCTTTGTCATGTAAACTGTGGCTACGAATATGGAAAGCACTGCAGAAACAAAAATCACAATATTGGCCCAGTGATGCAAAGGTGTATGGGCAATTACAATATACAACCTGAAAATGCCGATAAAACCCATGTTCATTAAAGCGCTTGACAGTAATGCGCCGGCGGGTGCGGGAGCTTTGTCTTTGGCGTCCACGCCCGCTGTGTACATCGGTACCAAACCGAGTTTGGCGGTAAATCCGGTGAAAATAAACAAAAAGGCAAGCCTCAACCAAAAAGGATTTAACAGTTCGCTCTTTGCCATCAGGTTGGAGTATGACAAATCATTTGAACCGGTTCCCTGGAGCGAAAGGCTAAGGAACAGGATGCCGATAAAAACGAAGGTAATACTGATGGCACAAATGAATACGTATTTCCAGGTGCCTTCGAGCGCCAGCTTGTTCCGGTGATGGTAGATCAACGCAGAAGCGCTCAATGTGGTCAATTCAGCAAAAATCCAGACAACAGCAATGTGATTGGCAAGGTAAGCGGCACTAATTGACGTAATGAGCAGAACCAGCGCCGCGAAATAAACACTTCTCGATTGCGGGGACTCGTCGTGCCGGTTGATGTACAAATAGCTGTGAAACAATGCCGGAAGGCCAACCACTGTTAAGGTAATCAGGAATAAAATGCCCAACGAATCGGAAGTAAAATACCCCAAATCAGTGCCTCTGAAATTTGAACATTGATATAGTGTAAAAGCGGTTTGCAATAAGCCAAAGAGGATTATCAAAACATTGTTGATAATATTATTTCGATTTACATAAATCAAAATGACCAAAATAATAGCTCCTGCCAAATAAATTCCTGTCATAATTGTATTTTAATAGTCTTTCAAATTGCTTAACTGGTCAACATCGACATCTTTGAAAACGTCACCAATTTTATTCAGAAATATTCCCAGAATCAGAACGCTCGCAAAAATATCAAGCATGATACCAAGGTTTACGAGCATGGGCATTTCGTTCCCGACAGCCAGCGACAATACAAAAACCCCATTTTCGATGAACAGATATCCCATCACATGGGTGATTATTTTTTTCCGGGAAGCGATTAAATACAAACCCGTAAATAGTGTTGACAGGGCCACAATGAAAAATATTTTATCCAGATAAGCATCCTTTACCGAATTGGCCAGCAGGATAGTTACAACAACTATGATGGTGGTGATAACAAGAGAAAGAAAATTGGGAATGTATGGCTCCGCTTCGCGTGTAATGTTGTTGCGTTTAATCAGATGGTCGATAAACAATGGAACTGCAATTGCTTTAAAAACGATGGTCTCAAGCAATATCAGCACAAGGTTTAAGGTATTGATTTCCTGCAATTGTAAAAAAGTGACCCCAAAAAGTATAAATCCCTGAAGAGAAAGTACTTTCACGTAAGTGATAATCCTGTTCGCTATGGAAACATACAAAAGGGTGATGATGAAAACTATTAAAAGTACGTCAATCATTTTCGTAAGTATTAAACAAATTTTCCCAGAACTAATAATACGCCTAAAAAGATCAGCAGACTGACCGATGAAAGTGCAAAAATATACTGCGGGTTATGGCTCATCCTGTATCTGGCCATGAACGATTCGATTAATCCGACCGAAACGCCAAATGCAAACTGGATAAAGAGAAATACCGGGATGGCGTAAAGCAATGATAATCCGCCAATATACAAGTCAGCGATCAGCATTGCATACATGGCAAATTTCAGGTAACCTGCCGAAAGGATCAATCCTAAATCGAAGCCGCTGTTGTCGAGTATCATCACTTCATGCACCATGGTCAATTCAAGATGCGTTTTTGGATCATCGATCGGCATACGGCTGTTTTCGATCATGGCAACCATTACCAAAACAAAGGTGGCCATAATTCCCAGCGCGTAAGTAATATAAGATCCCAAATGCAAGGTTGAAAAAATTTCAAAGAATGAAGTGTAACCTGTCAGCAAAGCGAATGAGCCCATCAGGATAAAAAACGCAGGTTCGGCAAACATCGAATACAATGCTTCGCGGCTGGCACCCATTCCTTCGAAACTGCTTCCGGTATCCATTGCCGAAATAATGCTGAAAAATTTTCCAAGCGCTAAAATGTAAGCGAAAAAGATAAAGTCGCCGTCGAAGCTTATAAAACCTTTGAATGGACCAAACGGAACCACCATAATGGCCATCACTACCGATGAAAAATAGACCACCGGGGCAATTTGGAAAACGAAACTGGTAGTTGTGCTGTAAACCGAACCTTTTTTAAATAGCCTCCACACATCTTTAACAGGCTGAAAGATGCCTGGCCCTTTTCTTCCTGAGGAAATACTTTTTACCCGAAGTATAATTCCGGAAATGAAAAGGCTTGCGATAAGTATGAGTACCAAACTTAGCATATTATAAATGGTTTAAGAATTGTAAAACTGTTAAAATACTTTCGATCAAAATCGGAATAACAATTACTGAAGCGATGAAAATGATGCCATAAAGAATGTATCGCTGTAAATGGCCATTCTGTAAAAATACGAACCATTCCCTGATAGCTGCAATCTTTTTTATGGGAATATCAATTAAGATCCGTTCAATATTATCGTAAGGATGCGTCTCAAAATGCTTTCCTGAAGGGAAAATCCCGGTGATTGCAGTCTCTTCCTTTTCTATAAAAAGCATGGGTTTTGCAAGCTTGGTATAGCTTCGGGCAAACGAATTGGCCGTGTATTGAATTTTTGAGGAGGTCAAACAATAACCGCAGCCCCAGGTTTGAGCCATTGTGATTATTTTCGACCTGTTCACCAGTTTCCGAATTCCCCAAACGGCTAAAATAAACAGGATAAACCCGGCGCTTACCCAATTGATGGTTTGAAATGAATCGAGCGTTCCGATTTGAGGCATATTGGGATTAAACACAATGTCACGGGTAAAAAGTCCGGCAGGTTGTTTCAACAGATTCAGAAATACCGACGGAAACAAACCAATAAATATCATAAAAGCGGCAGCCATGTACATCGGGAACAATTGCCAAAAACTCATTTCGGCAGTTCTAATTTCAGGATTACTGCGGTTTGAGCCCAAAAATACAATGCTGAAAGCTTTGGTAAAACAGAAAATGGCAAGTCCGCCAATCATTACCAACCCAAGTATTGAAAACGTAATGATGATGAGCGAAATCAATCCTGCCGACATGAGCCAATCGTAAATTCCGCCGTAAATTAAAAATTCGGAAATGAAACCATTTAACGGTGGCAGGCCACATATAGCCAAAGCGGAAATCAAAAACAGGAAGGCAGTATAAGGCATTTGTTTGATGATGCCTCCCAAACGTTCAATGTTCATGGTATGTGCCGATTGATATACGTTTCCGGCGCTATAAAAAAGCAATGATTTAAACAACGAATGGTTGAGAGTATGCAACAGCGCTCCCATGAAACCCAGTGTTGCCATCAATTCGTTGGCAGTTCCCAAACCGATGCAACCAATGCCGATACCAATACCGATAATGCCGATGTTTTCGATGCTATGGTAGGCCAGTAGTTTTTTTAAATTATGCTGAATAATAGCCAGGGCTACGCCATAAACTCCTGAAATGATGGAAATAAATAAGATAATATACCCGATGGTACTGTAATCGGCGTTGATAAGCAAAACCATACGGAGAATACCGTAGATACCAATCTTGATCACAACACCCGACATTACTCCTGAAACATGCGATGGGGCAACAGGGTGGGCATGAGGAAGCCAGGTATGAAATGGCACGAATCCGGCTTTTATAGCAAATCCGATAAAAAAGATCATGAAAAGCACCGTTCCGGCCATAGCGGTCTGCTGATGCGAAAACCCGGCAATGGCGCTAAAATCGTAGCTACCCGTTTTAAAAGCAACATACATAAACCCAAGCATTAAAAAGACAATGGATACATGTGATTGTATCAGAAAGTTGATACCCGCCTTTAAAGTGTCGGCCTTGTAATGTTCAAAAATAACCAGTATAAAAGCTGATACTGCCATCAGTTCCCAACCTATTAAAAATACCATCGCGTTCTGAACCGAACAAATGGCGATCAGTGAAATATGAAGTATAATGTAGGAAAGCCAGTGCATGGCGAGATTGGTTCTTTGCGCCGTGTAAGCTTTCATGTAGCTCAAACCGTATATCGCACCTGTGAGCATGGTGAAATTAATAACCAGGATAAACCAGGCTGATAAAGCGTCAACTTTAACGGAAACTTGCCCGAAAGGAATGGTTCCGGCCAAAAGAATTTGGAAATCAGGGCCAACCAATGCCGGAATAGCAATTAAGCTGCTTAACAAACCGGTCGCAATGACCATCGAAAGCGCAACAATCCCTTTCGTCGTTGATTTGACGAACAAAAGAGCTGTAACAGCTGACAACAATATGGCTAAATACAGATAGATCAATGCAGCCAATTAAATACTGTTCCGATAAATACAATCAATATAAATATAATCCCGTATAGGACATAAGCCTGAATCCGCCCATTCTGAAAAAACTTAAACAAGTCGAGGAATAAATCGAGAAATCTAAGGGTTGGATTGATCAGCCAATATTCCCAAAAGTCGAGATAAGAAGAGGAATATTTTCTGCTCCCAGGAAATATTTCATTGGATTTCAATTCGTTATAAGTCTTTTTCTCAATCAGTACAAAATTGAAAAGTTTGCTTAATGGCTTTGTAAACGACTTTCCGGAGTATTGCATACGGCTGGTTGGAGCAATATATCCGCATCCCCAGGTGGCATTGTAAGTACTTTTCCTGTTCCGGGTAACCGCCCTCCGGATGTAAAAGATCAGACCGATTCCGGCAAGAAACAGAAATGAATACAAACTGATATGCTGCAAAACGGAGGAGTAACGGAGATATTCTGCATTTTCGATTTCCATATTGACATGAAAAGCTCCATTCAGAACAGATAAAATTACATTCAGGAAATAGCTTGAAAAAAAAGCTATTGCAAGCATTACCACCACAATCAGGTATTGCGGAACCAACATGATAGTTGAAACTTCTTTGGGTTGGTGATGCAATTCTGTTCTGGCCGAACCCAGGAAAATGGTTCCGAATGTTTTGGTAAAAGCGAATACCGAAATGCCGCCAATGATGCTCATTCCTGCAACAGATAAGACCATCAGCGTGGTTTGTGCGATGTCAACCGAATGAATTCCGGCTAACAATCCGCTGTAAATAAGGAACTCCGAAATGAATCCATTGAAAGGGGGAATACCGCCAATTGCAATTGCCCCAATCAAAAATAACAAAGCAGTTTGAGGCATCTTTTTGATTAAACCGCCCAACTGGTTCATATCCCTGGTATGTGTTTGCTGATAAACCGAACCTGCCGAATAGAACAGCAACGATTTAAACAGCGAATGATTCAATACATGCAACAAGGCACCACCAAAACCCAGAAAGACAAGCACATTTTGACCTTTTCCCAGGCCAATCAGTCCCACCCCGATGCCAATTCCGATAATTCCGATATTTTCGATGGTGCAATACGCCAGCATTTTCTTGAAATCGCGGTGTACGGCGGCATTCATAATTCCGAATAGTCCGGTCAAAACTGAAAATGTTAAAACGATATCGCCCAATAGGATATAATCAGTCTTCAAATAAGTAATCATCCGGAAAATACCGTAAATGCCCATTTTTACAATTACACCCGACATGATTCCTGAAACGTGTGACGGCGCTGCCGGATGGGCGTGAGGCAACCACGAATGCAGTCCCATGAACCCGGCTTTCAGGCCAAACCCAAGGGAAAAAACGACGAATAACCAGAGATTTCCATTTGAACCAAAATAAGTGTCAATGCCTTTAAAGTCAAAAGTGCCGGTTTTAAAATAGACCCAGATAAAAGCGATCGTCAGAAAGGCAACACTCAGGTGCATTTGAACCATGTAATTGATTCCTGCTTTAATCACCTTTGAATCGGTGTGATCGAACAATACAAGGAATAGGGATGATAAAGACATGATTTCCCAGGCAATCAGAAAAGCGATGCTGTTTTGAACCATACAAACCCACAGCATTGAGGATTGAAAAATAACCAGAAGTACAAAATGAAGTGTAATAATCGATTTTATTGGTTTGTAAGCCCTGAGATAGCCAATTCCGTATATCACTCCGGCGGATATGGTTAAGTTGATGATAAGCATAAACCAGGCTGAAAGGGCATCAATCCGTAACGGAATATCTCCGATGAATGAACCTCCATAGATAATCAGTTCCAGTCCGTTTGAACTGATTCCTTTTATTGCTATTAAACTGGTAATGAAAGAGATTAATAAAACACTCAATGCTGTAATGAAAGGTTTTAATCTTTCAGAAATAACGACGATCCCGATTAATCCCGCCAATAAAACACCTATATAAGTATTGAAAAGAAACCCTGTATTTTCCAATCCTGCAAATCCTGTCATACTTGCGAAAGTTGTCTGATTCTGTCAAAAAAATAAAGTGCAAAGGTAAGCACAAAATTAAGGATATTATTTTGAGCAGAATCAATTTATTACTTGAAGGTTCATTCCCTGCTGGCATTTTCTACATCAGGGAAGGCTTGGTAAAGAAATTCAAAACCGATCACAACGGGAAAGAGCACATTCTGTATTTGTGCTCAACCGGCGAATTGCTGGGCTATTCAGCGCTTTTATGCAACGAAACATATCCGGATTCTGCGGTCGCGCTTGAACCGGGTAAGCTTGGATTTATTCCCAACGAAGCTTTTTTGAGAATATTAAGGAAAGTATTGAGATAAACTAAGCTTTTTACTTCCGTAGCTTTAAATTCGGATGCCAAAACAAGATTTGCGGAGCGGACGGAAACAACCGGATCAGCACGCTTGACTTCGGGTTATCGGATAAGTAGTCTGTACTTGGAAAAGTTGCCTGCTTTCGATACTTTTGCCGACTTGGAATTTGAAATTTGAAACTTGGAATTCATGCGTGTAGTTATTGGTTTATCGGGAGGTGTTGATTCGAGCGTCGCAGCGTATTTGCTGAAACAGCAGGGTCATGATGTGGTGGCGTTGTTCATGGTGAACTGGCACGACCACACAGGAACCATTACCTCTCGCTGCACATGGGAAGACGATGCCATGATTGCCGAAATGGTGGCAAAAAAACTCGACATTCCGTTTCATATTGTTGATCTCAGTGTTGATTACAAAAAGCGCGTGGTCGATTACATGTTTGCCGAATACAGCAAAGGCCGCACGCCCAATCCTGATGTACTTTGCAACCGCGAAATCAAATTCGATATTTTTCTGGATGAATGCCTGAAATACAATGCCGACTTTGTGGCAACCGGTCACTATTGCCGAAAATCTGAGATTGAAAGGGACGGTCAGGTGATTCATCAACTGCTTGCCGGAACCGACAATAACAAAGATCAGAGCTACTTTCTTTGCCAGTTGAACCAGTATCAGCTCTCAAAAGCCCTGTTCCCGATCGGGCATCTGGAAAAACCTGAAGTGCGTGAAATTGCGCGTTATGCCAATCTTCCAAGTGCTGAACGCAAGGATTCGCAGGGTATTTGCTTTGTCGGTAAAGTTGATTTGCCTACTTTCCTTCAGCAACAACTCGAACCCAAAACCGGAAATGTGATTGAAATCCCGGCTGATTTTATTTCAAAGAAAAAAAATATTGAAAAGACCGAAGAAAACTTCCGGAAACTTTGTTCAGCTTTTCCATACAAACCATGGAATGGCGAAGTAATTGGCGAACACAAGGGAGCTCATTTTTATACGGTCGGTCAAAGAAAAGGACTCAATATCGGCGGTCATCAGGATCCGCTGTTTGTGCTGGGAACCGACGTGAACCGTAATATTCTTTACGTAGGAGAAGGAACAGAACATCCGGGATTGTATCGTCCAGGTCTATTTATTCTGAAGGAAGAAATTCACTGGATTCGTACTGATTTGGTTATGACCACAGGCGAAAGCCGCAGATACGACCTCCGGATTCGCTACCGTCAGCCACTTGAAAAAGCAACCATGTTCCAACGCGAAGATGGACTCTATATCATTTTTGATGAGGAACAGCGCGGAATCACTTCCGGCCAGTTTGCTGCCTGGTACGATGGCGACGAATTGATTGGTTCGGGGGTAATTGCATGATTCACGAGAAAGGAAACCGGAGACCGGAAACACGAAAAGCTGAGTCCTGCTAATTTTGCATTTTTACTTTGTACTTTTGCCTTATCTTTAGAGACTAAAACTATTAAAAATGATCAGATCGATGACAGGATTCGGGAAAGCCGAATTCGAAGTAGGAAACAAAAAAATCACACTCGAAATTAAGTCGCTCAACAGTAAACAACTCGATATCAACACCCGGATTCCGGCCATGTACCGCGAAAAAGACATTGAAATCCGCCGGCAGATCTCCGAGATGCTCACCCGTGGCAAAGTTGATTTTGCACTTTATCTCGACAATCTGGGCACTGAAAGCACTTCGAAAATCAATGCTGCGATTATTAAAGATTACTATCATCAACTCAGTGAAGTTCATCAGGATTTGGGGCTTGAAATAAACGGGACCATTATGGAGAGCATTTTGCGTTTGCCCGATACGGTTAAAATGACTTATGATGAGCTCGACGAAACCGAATGGCTGATGGTTCGTGAAAACCTCATCAAAACACTGGGAGAACTCAACCGTTTCCGCGATCAGGAAGGACTGGCGCTTAAAACCGACATTGTGGCCAATATCGCAAACATTCTGGATTTGTTGAAACAGGTAGAACCGTTCGAGAATCAGCGGATGGAAAATGTGAAGTCCAAAATAAAGGACAGCCTGGATGCATTGCAATTGAATGGCAGCGTTGACAAAAACCGATTTGAACAGGAGCTGATTTATTACATGGAAAAACTCGACATCAACGAAGAAAAAGTGCGTCTGGCAAATCATTGCAGCTATTTCACCGAAACCATGATGGACGAATCAGAACCATCAGGACGAAAACTGGGTTTCATTGCTCAGGAAATTGGTCGCGAAATCAATACACTCGGCTCGAAAGCCAATGAAAGCAACCTTCAGCGCATTGTTGTACAGATGAAAGACAATCTGGAAAAGATAAAAGAACAAGTATTGAATGTGTTATAATATGCTTGGCAAACTCATCATATTCTCAGCACCATCAGGTGCGGGCAAAACTACTATTGTTCGCCATTTGCTCAAACAGGATTTAAACCTTGAATTCTCTATTTCAGCCACCAGTCGCGGGAAACGGCACAACGAAACCAATGGGAAAGACTATTATTTTTTGTCTCCTGAAGAATTCAGAAGCAAAATCGACAATAAAGAATTTCTTGAATGGGAAGAAGTTTACACCGGAACGTTTTATGGTACACTGAAATCTGAAGTGGAACGCATCCGCAAAAAAGGAAAAAATGTCATTTTTGATGTCGATGTGGTGGGTGGTTGCAACATCAAAAAGTATTACGGCGACGATGCTCTGGCCATATTTGTAAAGCCGCCATCAGTTGAAGAATTGCATAACCGATTGATTTTGCGCTCTACTGATACTTCTGAAGTTATTGAAAATCGAATACAAAAAGCCGAATACGAATTAAGCTTTGCCAACCAATTCGACCTCATTATTATTAATGAAGAGTTGGGAAAAGCATTTGAAGAAGCGGAAAAGTGCATTCGGGAATTTCTTGACAGCAGCCAGACGCCAGACGCCAGCAACACCAATTCAATACAATTATAAAACCAGAATCGCACATCATGATCAAAACCGGACTCTACTTTGGCTCATTCAATCCGATACATGTTGGGCACATGGCCATTGCCAATTTTATGGTCGAATACACCGAAATCGATCAGCTTTGGTTTGTGGTAAGCCCGCAAAATCCACTGAAAAACAAGAGAACACTGTTGGACGATTATCAGCGGTTGGAGCTTGTCAACCGCGCCATTGGCGACGATCTGCGTTTCCGTGCTTCGAAGGTAGAGTTCAATCTGCCCAAACCTTCATATACGATTGATACGCTGGCTTATCTGAGTGAAAAATATCCCACGCATCAGTTTTTTATCCTGATGGGTACCGACAATCTGGACAGCATTAAAAAATGGAAAAATGCCGATGTTTTGCTGGCCAATTACGACATCATTGTGTATCCGCGCCCTGGCTTCAATCCTGAAAGCGCCAAGCAATATCCGCGCGTTCAGGTGGTCAATGCTCCGTTAATTGAAATATCTTCCACCTTCATTCGCGAATCCATCAAATCAGGTAAAGATATCCGTCACTTTCTTCCTTACCGCAGCTGGGACTATTTGCAGCAAATGAATTTCTATAAGAAGTAAAAGATGAAAAATTGAGGCAATAATTTTAGATTATAAGGCCAGAGGATAAAACCTCTTTTAAGAAGCCGCTTTCATCGAAATTATTTTCAATCAAAATAGGTTCTATCCTATCATCAACCTCTCTTCTAAGTTTCCAAAGTAATGGTGCATACGAGAAAAAATCTTGATCAATTGAGTTAACAATTATTGCAACATCAATATCACTATCTTCACTTTGGTTCCCTTTTGCATAAGAACCAAAGAGTACCATTTTGTCAATATCAAAGTGCTTTGAAACAAGCAACTTATATTTTAAAAGCTTTTCTATAACTTCTCTTTTATCCATTGTTGCAATTTTTTTGTGTTTTGTAAAATTGATTCGCATCTTTCTCTTGAAAGACTTTTCATCAAACGTTCTTTGTGCGATGGATAACGAGCTTCGATATTTAATGGCTCAAGAATATCGATAAAGTCTTTTAAATCTTCAGTTAGACTATCATAGATATCGGTTTTCTTCGCTAAATAGGAAAGGCTATGTGTAAATGGTGCTGGTTCATTACTAATGGAATTGAAATATGCTTTAAATATCTTTTCAATTGTTTGATGACACATGAATCCGACATATAAATATCTACGGCTTTGCAACATAGCCAAAGCAGTATCGAAATCATAATCCGACAATTCAATCCAATATTTTACTTTTTCATTCATTAAAACATATTTAATACAAACATACAAAATAATCGAGGATGTTTGAACTTGATCCCGAAAGCGCCAAACAATATCCGCGTGTTCAGTTAGTCAGCGCCCCGCTGATCGAAATATCTTCCACCTTCATTCGCGAATCCATCAAATCAGGTAAAGATATCCGTCACTTTCTTCCTTACCGCAGCTGGGACTATTTGCAGCAAATGAATTTCTATAAGAAGTAAGAATATTCAACTTAACACGACCTTTTCCCATCAATGTCTTTAAAATCGATTTCATATTTTTCGCCGTTGTTCAATGAAATTGTTGCTCCCAAAGCCGAAAATTCCGACGTAATATCCATGATTTTTAGTTCTTTTATTGGCGACAACTCTTCTTCAGTCCATTCGCTGTCATCCATTTTATGTAACATCACTGTTATCATCAATTCCATCGAAGGATTTTTTGCCATTCGTTTTTTGTAGGCGAAAATCACAGTACTTTCATCGGCCTCCGCATTCCGGTTGGTGTGCACCAAACTATCCAGTTTGTCCCAGCCCGAATAAGTTATCAGGGCAATTCTTCTTCCGGGAATAGCTGCAGTCATTACCTTTTTGGCTCCATCTTCAAACTGATTAACCACCGCCTTTTGGCCATCAATGTGAGGCAACCCGAAATGCCCGAGAGTTAATTCATATTCAAAAGCCAACCGCGAACGGTCAACCCGGATCACTCCACCTGGAATTGTAATTTCAGCCAAATCAATAATATAACCCACCCCATTGTTCGGTGGCCTCCGCATAATTGCCTGACGGTACAAAACGTCCTTTCGTACACCGTTAAAAAACATGCTTTGCGAAATCGTAAACGACCTGTTCTTTTCAGAATCGTTTTCTACAGCTTTTCCGGTCAGGTAAAAATTAACATCGTCGCCTCTCACATCTCTCGGGTCTTGACTCCGAAAACTGTATTCCATTGAGGTACCACCCTGAGGATTGTGATCTTCCCAAGGGAAATGGGTATTGTAAACAAGCTTTGAATAGTTCGGATCGTCGTAATAAACCTTCCCCGGAATGATTTCAGAAGTACCTGTTTTTCCATGATTAACAAGCACCAATCCCGGATTTTCAAGAACTACTTTATTCGAATTATCGCCCAGTTTTTCCCATATCCCTTCATTTTCTTTAGCGGTCCAGAAAGGAGAATCGTCAGGCAGGGCAAGGCAAATAAAGGGCAAAAACATCAGGAAAGGACTGGCAGCACAACTGTAATTTTGCACCATGTATTCCTTTTGTCCGTAAAATCCCAGGCTCGGTATATCATTGTAATAAAATTCTTCGCGCGTAACAAATTGCAGCAAGGAACCTGAGCAAAGCCTCCTGGCCCAGCCTGCATCCAAAAGGGTTTTGTTCTTCAACATGAAGGCTACAGGAAATGCTCCTGAAACCCAAGTCCGGTAACAAATACTTCTCGACCACATATTGATATAGCCATCCCTTCCGAAAAAGCTGGTAATGGACTCCATTAATTTTTGTGCCGATTTTTCGATGATATCAGCAATCTCCGGGTAGTATTTGTCGCCAAACGCCCTGTTCCAGATGGTTGTATAGACGATAAAAAGGCTGATCGAATAGTAATTGTATGTTTGTTCAAGATACCAGCCATTTCCCGAATGATAAGAAGCTACCCACAAAAGATGACTTTTCAGTAAATCATCATCAATTTCATATCCATACTTTTTAAGAAATGAAAGGGTAATGATATTAAAAATCCGCCAGTTGTTTTGTGTTGTCCGGTGGTGAGCCCATTTTGAAATGGTTATTACCATCTCTTCCTTTTGCTTTTCATTGAAATTGAACCAAATGGTCTCAGGCATCAACAGCAATGTTTTAAACAGACCTCCAAACTCGCAGGTAAACTGGTAGTTGGAGTCAGGCAAATCTTCCGGCAAGGGCAATGAATTCGCATGACCCGGTGTAAAGGCATTATAGATTTGCAAACTGTAATAATCGCGAAGGTTGATCCCCTTGATTGTCATTTCAGGATCGATATGGATTAAGGGACCTGCGAGGGTGAATGTCCTTTCCAGGGCTTCAAATTCCAAAGAGCGGTATCGCCATGCCGGGGCATTGGGCTGCGGATAGGTTTTACCTGGAACAATGGGGAAAGTCAGAGGAGTTTCAATCGAATCAACATGAACGAAAGCCCTTTCCAATAAATACTTAGCCAATTCGATGTAATGTTTTTTCGACATCCCGCTGTACGGACTTAACTCAAAATCGGGATTTTTGACTTCAAAAGCTTTTTGCACCAGAATTTTTTTTAGTTACTAAATTAATTATCGGTAAATTGAAGCGGAGTTCTTAAATCATAAGAACCCCGCTTCAAACTACCTTAGGTTACTGTTTATGACACCACTATGGTATTATTATTTCCTTTTAATATTTCCTATACCGTAAGGAAATCTTTCATGTCTGCTCAACATCGAATTGGCCTCCTCATCGTTTTCAAATCGTTCGGTGCCCGGATTCCAGTTCAGTTTCCGGTTCGTTTTCATGGCAATGTGAGTGATCAGGCAAATGGAACAAGCACGATGACCAATTTCAGCAGGAGAAATAGGCTGTTTTTTGGTTTGAATACATTCGAGCCAGTTTCCGTGTTGTTCATCGCTTTTATAAAGGTGAATTTCATTTTCCCCAATTACTGAAGATAAAATCTTCGGATCGCTGGCATCCAGCGCTTTGCTGCTTTTTGATTTTGAAACAGGGTCGCTTGCCGAAGCGACATAATCGCCCCTTGATACGAAAATCCATCCTTCGGTTCCCTCGTAACGAATGCCATTGGTATAACCACCACTGGTGTACATCGTAATTCCGTTGGCATATTCGGCTTTGGCCATAAAATCGCCGTGAACATTCCACAATCCTGATTTTGGAAATTCTGCAACTGACTGAACTGATATTGGTCCGGTATATTCTGTATTCATTCCCCAGGCAGCCGAGTCGTAATGATGCTGGCCCCAGCCGGTGATCATTCCTGCGCCAAACTGTTCGCGACGCAGCCATCCCGGCCTGTCGTAACCTTTTTGTGGGTGCACACCAATTTCGGTATATGGAACATAAGTTGTTTCGCCCAGCCACATATCGTAATTGAACCCCTTTGGTACAGGCATTTCTGCTGCTTCAGGTCCTGAAGGATCACCCGGCAATCCAATTTTTACGGTATGAAGTCGTCCAATCCTGCCATTACGAACCAGCTCTGCAGCCACCCGGAATTGGGAGCTTGAACGCTGCTGTGTTCCAACCTGCAGAATTATTCCTGTTTCTTTAACGATATTGCTCAAAATACGTCCTTCTGTCACTGTCAGTGAAGTAGGCTTCTGCACATACACATGCTTTCCGGCTAAGGCGGCTTCAATCGCAGGTTGTGTATGCCAGTGATCAGGAGTACTGATTACCACAGCGTCAATATCTTTGTTCTGCAGCATTTCATGGTAGTCGTCGTACATTCGGGTATCCATGTAATTTGCCTGACCTGTTTTCTTTTGATAGAAATTGTCAACCAGTTTTTTCCCATCAGCCATACGATTTTTATCAAGATCGCTTACAGCAACATACCGGGCAACATCATGCTGCAAGGTTCCCGGCATATCATGACTCTGCGCAATTCTTCCGCAGCCAATCTGGCCGATGTTGATTTTGTTGGAAGGCGCATTTTTTCCCATTACAGAGGCTGGGATTATTGTCGGGACAATTACAGTTGCAGCTGTTCCGATCATCGTAGTTTGTAAAAATTTTCTTCTTTCCATGATTTAGATTTAGATTTGATTATTTATATATCCGTTCCAAATTTCATATTTCAAATTTCAGGTTAAAGCCACAACCTGGAATTTAAAACTTAGAACTATTCGCGCGCATACTTTTTAAATTCGTCTGCAATTTTGGCTGTTTCATTGGTACCTGAATGTATTAATACACAATATTTCAGTTTGATTTCTTCACCTTTTTTCAGGGTTGTTCCGTTTTTTTCATCGGCAGGCCAGTACATGGGTGTCGGCGAGAAAAAACCATAGTCGCGGGTAAACCATGGCGATGGATACCATCTATTCGAAGGGTGCTGCAAAATAGCCATTCCTTCAATCTGATCACCTCTTTTCCCGTAACAATCAATCCAGGCTGATGCCTTCCCGAAAGTTCCCTTTTCTCCCTGTTCCCCTTCCGCATTAATCATTGTGCCGCCATTTACAACGGCTAAAGCAGGATCCATCCGGCCACTGAACAGGGAATGGTTGGTTTTTTCTATGGTTACGTCCAGCAGCATTTCCATGGTTATTTCAATATCAATCCGGAACATTTCTTTCGATGGTGCTGTAATTGTAATTCTCCTGACATCTTTTACCGGAGACATTGCTCCCGGGCGTTTCCAGATGCATTCGTTTTCGATCACCACCCGGGGACCATCATTTTCAAGGATGTCTTCGCGCAGCGAAACAATTTGCCCGCGCTCCAGACCTTCCTGCCAGTAGTTTCCACCATTCACCCGGTCGCAACCGAAAAACAGTGAACTGTGATGCGGATATGTGCCATTGCGCATCGAAGTTACGCAGGCTCCTGAAGGTCCGTTGACCGGATAGAAAAACGGGTATTTTTCGTCAGGAGAGAAAATGTAGCTAGTAAAGAACAGGTTATCGATATTTACATCGATTTTTGAACCTTTTTTTACGGCTGATAATTTTGATTGCGCCTGAATTTGTCCGGCAAATACGGAAAAGGATAACAGGCAGATAAGAATGATGCTGATTTTCATAGGATGTAGATTTATTTTATTTCAAAATGTTTACTGTTAGCGGATTAGCGAAGGCCTGCCAGTAATTTTCAGCTTCTTCCGGAGTGATTTTGCCGTCAAAAATTATCAGGCGATATCTCAGGGTGTAATCATTTCCCTTTTCCAGTTTCCAATCTTTGTGGCGGATCGGACAGAACTCAAAATACATATCGCCACGACCATTCATATCGTCAGGCCAAACGCGCATGGGTTCAGGATGTGCCCGGTTGGCAGGATAACTAAGAAAAAGAATTCCTGAACGGCCTGCCGGAGTTGCCGATTCACCCTCAACAATAACCCATCGGGCATTGGTTCCATCGGCTGTTTTACGGTCTTTGCCTTCGGAAGTCAGGACCGAACTGTTGTTTTTATTCCACTTTTCGGTTGCCCGCCAGCCAATTCCGCCTCCATAGCGATATGCAGCCAGTAAAATTCCTGAATCAAGTGGAGTATTCAATGTACTGGTGTAATCAATCAGGTAGCGTTGTCCCGGGACATTCCAGGCCCTGACATCAAATAATTCGTTCATGGCAATGGCATCAGCCCCTTTGGCGCCGAAGTCAATATGTTGTTGCAATGATTTAAATCCTGAAAAGACAGGGCCTTCCGTCTGCGAAACAAAACCGGCAAAACGAACTGTTCCTTCACCTTTGGCCAGATTCCAGAAGTCAACTTCACGTTTTCCGATAAAAGTCAAAGTCCATGGATTCCAGATTCCGTAGTGGTGATAGTGGTCGGGAGCCTGAATGCGTGTCAAAATCTCACCCTGAGGGGAATAGACCGGATGCAGAAACGCAGAGCGTTTAAAAAGCGGGCTGACCCCCTTGGGAGGATTCACTGTTTCAATTTGGTAACTTAAAATCGGATTCTCTCCTGAAGTCAATGAGAGTGCTCCATCATTGGTAAATTCGTGAATCACAGTTTTTTGTTCAGGAACAACTGCCATTTTACGCAACACAAAGGCACGTTTGGTGTTTTTCGGAGTATGACCGCTAAGGATAAACCAAAGCTGAGCTCCTGAAGCCGATTCCAACTGACAAGCTACTGAAGTTTCGGCTTTTCCTTTTATTTCGAAAAGAGCCAGTTTCAATGAATCTGTGTTGTAATTTATCTGATCGATCGACAAAGTAACCGGACAATCGGTTCGGTCGGAACTTCCGGACTGAACTTCAAATTTCAAAAGGTCTTGTGCAGAAACCTGCGAAGCAAACAGTATTGCTAAAAAGAAGTAGAATGTCTTCATTTTATTGGTTCTCCAGTCTATTTATGGTTTCAATAAATGCCTTCATATTTTCAGTCGATACGTTTTGAGGAATACCTCCTCCGCATGACCAGATGATGCCCTTTTTATCCTGAACTTCGTTCCACATTTTTTCGGTCTGAATTTTCACTTCTTCAGGAGTTTCATTCATCAATACATCACGAGGTGGAAGGTTCCCGAGCAAAGCAACTTCGGGACCGGCCAATTCGCGAATTTCGTTGATTGAATGTTCGAAGCTGAAATTAAACAGGTTGACACCAATTTCTTTCAAAAATGGCGTACTGATCAAACCTTGAGCGTCGTTATGAAAAAAGCGCACTTTGGTTTCGAAAGCTGAAAAAGCCTGTTTCAGGTAGGGAACCGCAAATTCGCTGCATTCGGCTTCGCCTACAAAACCAACAATATCATCAAGCAGCAAAATGCATTCGATTCCCGGGAAAGTCTCTTTCTGCAACCGCAACCAGTCAACCGTAAAGTCGGTGATGGTTTTCAATAGTTGGTGAATTTCGTCCGGATTCATCATCAGCCCCATCATAAATTCGGTGGTTCCCATCAGAAATGTAGCGATGTTTAGCGGCCCGCGGGCAACAGCGAATTTGATTTCGTGCCCCATTTCCTGAATCCCTGGCTGCATCGTGACTAATCGCTGGATGATAAACGGCATCATCCCATCAGTAGCCGGATTCGGCTTTTTCAGATGCTGGATATCTTCAATCTGATGAATCACCTTTTCTGCATGCGGAAGGTTGAACTCGCTCCAGATTTGTTTCGCCCCAAAAGCCGATGGTTCGGAACACATGCCGTATTCGGACCAGAATCCGGGCAGAAACATTGCTTCAGGAAAGGTTTCGATGGCCTTTTTGTTGGTCGCAAACCACAACTCATCAGAGGTGTAATACTGAAGAGTAGAAATTCCGTACCAGCCTGGTAACCAGGGGCTGTCGATAATAAATCCAATGGGCGCGGAAGAAGGTTTTTCTCCTGAAATTATTTTCAGTAAATCCTGCCATTGTTGGTTGTTCATATCGGTTAATTTGGGTTTCTCAAATATACGCTCTTGAAAACAAATTGGCCAGTACTATTTTAATCACAATTAGTACTATTTTAGCACAGTTAAAAACTGCTTTCATGAAAATAATGCACGAGCAAGTCAGCTTTCCTCCACGTACTATGCTGAAAGTCAAATGGGACGATTTTCCTCACTTTACCTATCCCTGGCATTTTCACAGTGAATTCGAAATTGTTTATGTGCTGAAAAGCTCAGGAAGGCGGTTTGTGGCCGACAGTATTGAACCTTTCGGCGAAGGCGACCTCACCCTGATGGGCAGCAATCTTCCCCATTTCTGGAAAAGTGACAAACTAAATTCATCAACTAATGAAAATCTGAGGGTAAACGCTATTGTGGTGCAGTTTCACAAAGATTTTTTCAGGGATGAAATAAATACCTATCCTGAGTTTCACCGGATCAGTGAATTGCTGAAAAAAGCATCGCGTGGCGTTCATTTTCCTTCACCGGGCAATGGAAAAATTGGGAAAATGCTAAAAAAACTTTTAAAACTGAACGGACTGGAACGGATACTGTATTTTGTCAAACTGATGGATGTTATGGCACGAACAGCAGATTCACGGATTTTAGCCAGTAAGGCTTATCAGTTGATAGAACACAAGGAACTGAACAACCGCCTTGACAAAATCATGCATTTTATCAATACCAACTATCAGCGAAAAATTACCCAGGACGAAATTGCATCACGGATCGGAATGACAACTGTAGCTTTCTGTCGCTATTTCAAAGAAAAAACCGGAAAAGTTTTTATCTTTTTTGTAAATGAAATGAGAGTTGGATTTGCGTGTAAACTGCTCATCGAAAATCACTTGTCGATTACTCAGATTTGCTTCGAATGCGGCTTTAACAATCTTTCAAATTTTAACCGGACATTCAAACGACTGACCAGCTATACTCCCGGCGAATATCGGCAACAATTTGTAATGGCTACTGTTTAAATGAAGATTTACGATTCTATCATTTACTACATACAATATATTCAATCCATTATGAAATTAATCCTTCAATCCATAAGCCTGAATAAATTCATAAAATGGCAGGCGCTGTTTAGGTACTTTTACCCGGCAAACAAAATTAAAGTGTACTGCACCTTTGCTCACATTTATCAATTAAATTTCAACAAATGACACACATCGAAAAATACATTGAAGAAAATAAAGATCGTTTTTTGGAAGAATTGTTCGGTTTGATCCGGATTCCATCCATCAGCTCACTTGCAGCCAACAAACCTGAAATGTACAAAGCTGCCGAATACTGGAAGCAATTGTTGCTGAATGCCGGAGCCGACCGTGCCGAAGTTTATGAATCGGACGGAAATCCGGTGACTTATGGTGAAAAAATCATTGATCCGGCCAAACCAACCGTGCTGATTTATGCGCACATGGATGTGATGCCGGTTGATCCGCTCAATCTATGGACAACACCACCATTCGAGCCTGAAATTCGTGATGGCAAAATCTGGGCGCGTGGTGCCGACGATGACAAAGGCCAGAGTTTTATGCACGCCAAAGCATTTGAACTGATGGTTAAAACGGATACTCTTCCATGTAACGTCAAATTTATGATCGAAGGCGAAGAGGAAATTGGGTCTCCCAACCTGGGCAAATGGTGCGAGCAGCACAAGGAAATGCTGAAAGCTGATATTATCCTTGTTTCGGATACTGGAATGATTGCTCCGGATATACCTTCAATTACTACCGGTCTGCGTGGATTGGCCTACTGGCAGGTGGAAGTAACCGGGCCAAATAAAGATTTGCATTCGGGGCTGTTTGGAGGAGCAGTAGCTAATCCGATCAATGTTCTGGCAAAAATGATCGCCCAAATGACTGACGAAATTGGACAAATTACTATCCAGGGATTTTATGATGATGTGATTGAAGTTTCGGCTGAAGAACGCGCATTGTTGGCTCAGGCTCCGTTTAACCTTGAAAATTACAAAAAAGCAATTGGAGTGGAAGAAGTGTCAGGTGAAGCCAGTTATGCAACTACCGAACGAACCGGTATCCGGCCAACTTTCGATGTTTGCGGAATCTGGGGAGGTTATACAGGCGAGGGAGCAAAAACTGTATTACCGGCAAAGGCATTTGCTAAAATATCATGCCGATTGGTGCCAAAACAGGATCACGAAAAAATAGCTGTTTTGTTTAAAGAGCATTTCGAAAGTATTGCTCCAAACACCGTTAAAGTTGAAGTTACTTCACTGCACGGCGGGCAAAGTTATGGCTGCCCGATTGATCTGCCGGCCTATCGCGCTGCAGAAAAAGCATATACTGAAACTTATGGCAAACGTCCGGTTCCGGTGCGAAGTGGTGGAAGTATCCCAATCATCTCCACCTTTGAACAAGTGCTGGGAATCAAATCCATACTGATGGGTTTTGGCCTCGAATCGGATGCCATCCACTCGCCCAACGAGAACTTCCCGCTGGAACAATTCTTCAACGGAATACGGACGATACCCCTGTTTTACAAGTATTTTGCTGAGATGAAATAGAAGCCCCCTTCCTGTTCCCCCAAGGGGGAAAGCTTTAGGTAGTGGTTTGCGAATGTTAACAGTTTTAAAAGGAATTCCATTATTCTGAAAAAGGATGGAATCCTTATTGGAATGATGACATGTATTATATCAGATCGTCCTGATTGATATCACCAACATCAATAATTTTTTTCAGGATGGCATACATGGTCATTCCTGAAGCCGATTTTATGCCGGTTTTTTCTGAAATGTTCTTGCGGTGGGAGATTACAGTATGTGCGCTTACAAACAACTGATCGGCTATTTCCTTGTTCGAATGTCCTTTGGCGACCAGTTGCAAAACCTCTATTTCGCGTTTGGTAAGTTCAGTGTCAGTGTCTTTGTGTGAGTCTGCCAGAAAAGAGGTCAGAATTTCATTCACTTTATAACAGATCAACCCTGGCGCGTCAAACAGGTTAATTGTTTGATTGGAATGTGCCGAATGAATTTCAGTATAAAGTGTCATGAAATGAATATTGACAGCTGAAGACAGGATCTGGCGAATAAAAAGACCGCTTTTTTCTTGCTCCTCTGCAGTCGCTATTATCAGGATATTTCCATCCAATGCGGAATAATCAATGATCTCATCGCCACGATGCAGCTTAATGATTTCGCCTGCCAGACTGCCTTTCAGAATTTCTGCAACACCAGCCAGCAAAATATCAGAAGGACTGATTAAAATTATGGTTTTGTTCGGATTGCTAATCATGGCTTTCCAATAGCTTTTCCAGTTGTTTTACTTTTGGGATCAGAATATGGTCTTCGATCCGTGAATGGTTCTTCAGGTCCTTCTCAAACAAAAATAAGTTCGCCAGAAATGCATTTCCCCGGTTTTGATCGTAGTTTGGAGGTAAGTATTTGATAATGATATTTGTAAGGTCGTCCATTTTATCATCCATATTCGAATGTTCTTTTTCGAAGCTGGAAACAGAAAATGTTGGATACTTATGAGTGAAATGATTCCTTAGTGAGGGATTTTCAATAACCCCATTTAATTCCAGAATGAAAGGAAACATTTCACGCTCTTCAAAATTGATATGAATAACAAACTCTTCTTTAAATTTTGCATAAAACTTCCTGACCAGCTCATTCTCTGAACTTTCGTTGGGGCTTGCTGATAAGAAAAGCTCAATCAGCCGGTCGTTTTCAGGAATCAGATAATCTTTGTAATACTGATGGGTTTTTATCAGATAATCAATCACTATTGAAACAGGAAAGTCGAGCAACCGTTTTTCAGGAAAATAGGCTTCGTAATGAAAAACATTGATGGTTTCGATGAAAAAATTGAGGTCAATTCCTTTTTCATCACAAATATTTCTGATCGTTTTGTCGCCAAAGCCCAGTTTAATTCCCAGACGATTGATCACCGGCAACAACGAATGATCTTGGTGAATGACTACGGCCAGCTTGCTGTTTTCGTTAAACAATTCCATATCTGCCAAATGTTAATAGAATGATATATAGAAGACAATATTTCAGGATAAAGGTTCATCTCCCGGAAAGAAGAAATCCCCACTTGTGGTGAGGATTTCGAATCTTTATTTGATAAGGATCAATAAATTTTGTTTACGGCCTTCTGCTCCAGAAAGTTCTTTTGGGTTTCTGTTCAGTATGAGCTGATGGATGATTGGTCGGACGAGGCTCCCGGTTATTGGATGTTTCGCGCACTGCCTGCCCATTGTGTTCCCGCCTGATAGGTTTCCTGGCAGTTTTGGCAGGAGCTTTTTCAGGAGTAAAATCGGTCATGGCATAAGGATGGTCTTTGACCACGGTTATGGTTTGTGAAATTAACCGTTGGATATCGCGCAGAAAAAGGATTTCGGTGTTATCGCAAAATGAGAGAGCGATTCCGCTTTGTCCTGCACGCCCGGTACGGCCAATTCGGTGTATGTATGTTTCCGGAATATTCGGTATTTCGTAATTAATCACATGCGTCAAATCATCGATATCAATTCCACGGGCAGCAATATCGGTGGCTACCAAAAGGCGGATTTTTCCGTTTTTGAAGTCTGAAAGCGCTTTCACACGCGCATTCTGCGATTTGTTGCCATGAATAGCCTGTGCTTCATGCCCGTTTTTCTGAAGAAACTGAACGACTTTGTCGGCGCCATGTTTTGTTCGGGTAAAAACCAAAGCAGAGATTATTTCCTGATTTCTGAGTAAATGAAGAAGCAAGCTGCGTTTATCAGCATAATTCACCATATACATTTGTTGATCAACCTTTTCGGCTGTAGTTACTTCCGGGGTAATTACTATTTTCACCGGATTTTTCAGAATAGTTGCCGACAATTTAACGATGTCGGTTGGCATGGTTGCCGAGAAAAAGAGCGACTGACGTTCACGTGGCAATTCAGCAATGATGCGTTTTACATCATGGATAAAACCCATGTCGAGCATGCGGTCGGCTTCATCAAGTACAAACAATTCGATACTTCGCAAATCAACGTATCCCTGGTTCATCAGATCGAGCAAACGGCCTGGAGTGGCAATCAGAATGTCGATTCCCTGTCGCAAAGCATCGGTTTGAGGGCGTTCGCCTACTCCACCAAAAATGACTGCGTGTTTCAATCCGGCATATCGTCCGTAGGCAGCAAAACTTTCGCCAATTTGGAGTGCCAGTTCGCGAGTTGGGGTTACAATCAGTGACTTAATCCGGCGTTTTCCCTTTGCCGGAATATGCGTGTCGTGCAGAATTTGAATGATCGGAATGGCAAAAGCTGCCGTTTTTCCGGTTCCTGTTTGTGCACAACCAAGTAAATCTTTTCGCTGAAGTATGATGGGTATTGCTTGTTCCTGAATGGGGGTTGGTTTTGTGTAACCTTCTGTTTTTAAAGCCCTCAGGATGGGCTCAATTAAATCTAAATTTTCAAATGACATTTTAATAATTTGGAAAGGCACCGTAATAAATCATCGTTCGGTGGCCTTTATGTTATGGCCGCAAATTTAGACATTAATCCGGTATTCAACCTGTATTGAGGATTAAAACTGGTTTTTGATAGAAAAAGAATACGTTTAGGTGATCAATTCAAAGTATTTCGAAATCGGAAACACTGACAACTTTAAATAAAAAGTGCCCCCAATTTGGGAGCACTTTTTGGCGTACTAAAAGTTTACTTCTCTTTAATTTGACTACATCGTCTTTTTTTCAGCAGCAGGAGCTACTTTTTTTGTTCCCTTTTTCATAGCCATCTTTTTGTGTTTGTTGACATCTGTAGTAGTTTTTGCTATTACTGCAGGTTTTGCAGGTGCCTGTTCGGTTTTTGCGGGTGCTTTTTTAGCCGGAGCCTGAGCTGATACGGTTCCTGCAAATGCTAAACTCAATACAAATACGAATAATAAAATAATCTTTTTCATGACCTTAATTTTTAAATGGTGAATTAATAACGATTCAAATGTATGGTGCGGAAAACCTAACGCACGTTATCAACTTGTTAACGCGTTGTTAAAAGTGATCCATCACGCAGTTTTATTGAATATCTTTACTCAAAATCAATTTACTGAGAGGCCTCTAACTTCAATATGAGCTTAAAAACGTCAGGGATGATCAAATTTCGGATACATATCAGTAAAAAAGTCCGGCGGTTTTTACTTACAACTGCGGCGATTGCCTCAATGATTGGCTTGCTTGTTATGCAGGTAAACTGGCTGATGGAATCGATCAGGATGCAGGAGGCGATATTTGCAAAGGGAGTCAATATGGCGCTTAGCAAAACGGCTCTGGATATGGCGAAAGACGAAGCGTTGAATTCAGCCATGCAAAGCAGTATGGAAAAGGATAGTCTCATCAATTCGGAAGAAGTTTTTACCCGGAACATCATTTCCCGCCTCGATTCAACCGTTCAGAAAGAACTTGAGTTCTACCATATTAACCTTGATTTTCATTTTCTGCTGATAAACGGTGAAGATACTTTGTCGTTAAAACCGACTTCAAAAGTGAAAAACGGAGAATTGTTCCATCATTCATTTAATTCGCCTGACCCGGAAGCCAGTATTGATCTGGCCATTCATTTCCCCGGACGAAGTTCCTTTATTGCGAAACGCATCGGAATCATGTTTGTTACTTCCGTATTGCTGATTTTATTTAACCTTGTCTGTGTAATTTTAATATTGGGTTACTACCTGAAAGAACGTTCGTTCGCTGAACAGGTGAAGGATATGATTGGCAACCTGACGCACGAGTTTATGACTCCCATTTCTTCTATTTCGCTTGCCGGAAATATGATCCTTAGCCGAAGCCGGAAATCGAGCGATCATGCCATCAGCCAGTTTGCGACCGTGATTAAAGAAGAAAACAAAAAGCTGCAACATCAGGTTGACCGGCTTCTACAGCTTGCCGCAGTCGAAAACAGCGGATTTGATTTTAAACGGGTTCCGGTCAATATTCATGATCTGATCAATGAGGCTATCACCTCCATGTCGTTTCAACTGAAACAGAATGATAGCGAAGTGGAATGTTCTTTTCAGGCTGAAAAAGCGATCGTTTCGGCCGACAGTATGCATTTGGTGAATGTTTTTATGAACCTGATTTCAAACAGTATCAAGTATTCGGTTTCTGTGCCGGTCATTCGTATCGAAACAAAAAATATCAGCAATAAAATACAAATCATAGTGATTGATAACGGTATCGGTATTCCCAGTCATGAATACAAAAGGATTTTTGAAAAGTATTACCGGATTTCGACCGGTAATATGCACAATACAAAGGGTTTTGGAATCGGATTGTATTACGTAAAAACTGTTATAAAGGCCCATCAGGGGGAAATTACAGTTAAGAGCGAAGCAAATAAAGGAAGTGTATTCAGCATTATACTTCCTGTTTCTGAATAAAAATAAAACCAAAACAATGAGCAGGATAGTAAATATTTTATTGGTTGAAGATGATCTTAATCTTGGCTTTTTATTGGCTGAGTTTCTTGAATCGAAAGGCTTTTCGGTGAAATTGTACCGTGATGGAGTGACTGCCTTTACCGGATTCCAGAATGGAAATTTTGATTTCTGTATTCTGGATATCATGCTGCCCAAGATGGATGGTTTTATGTTGGCCAAAAAGCTAAAAGTGCTGAATGCCCGGATTCCCATCATGTTTTTAACGGCCAAGGCATTAAAGGAGGATAAAATGAAAGGTTATGAAATTGAGGTGGACGATTATGTTACCAAGCCATTTGATGAGGATGAGTTATTCTGCAAGATAAACGCCATCCTCAACCGGAGCAGTCTTTCAAAAGAGGCAGGAGACGATATTTTTCAGATTGGCCGGTTCCGTTTTGATTTTCCGAACCAGTTACTCGAAATCGACAGCGAGAAAAGACGTTTAACAGAACGCGAAAGTTCTATCCTGAAAGTTTTGTGTCTTTCGAAAAACAAAGTCATACGCCGCGAACAGATATTAACAGCCATTTGGGGCGAAAACGATTATTTTGCCGGTCGCAGTCTGGATGTGTTCATTTCCAAGCTCCGGAAATATTTCAATCCCGATCCTTCAATCCGTATTGAAAACATTCCTAAAGTCGGCTTCATTTTGCAGGATTAAATTTTCCTAAAATATTTCATTTTTGAATTGTACTCTTTCAGAACTTATTTGTTTAATGTTTGTTAACGTTTGATATTGATATTCATTTTTGACAGATACCAATATTTTGGACGCCATAATCTTCTCTCACCTTTTATTAGAAAGGATTAATTTTCGAATAATACAAAGTGTATTTCAGACTCAAAATCTAAAACAAAAAATTATGAAAGCAAAATTTTACTTACTGGCAACTGTGATGTTTTTAACTGTGGGTGTATCTGCACAAAAGTACACCAACATGATTCAGGAAGAATGGAAAAACAATTCCTGGGTCTCAACATTAAAGAGCACAAACACCTATGATGCACAAGGAAACCTGACAAAAGTTACTATGGAAGAATGGAACCCATTAACAAGTACATGGGAAAATGTCACGATTATTTCATATACACTTAACACCGATGGGACCATTAAAGAGAGCCTTACTAAAATGTGGAATAAGGATACTAAGGCTTGGGAAGAGGGCATGAAATCTGTTTTTACTTATGATGGATCAAAACATGTTTTAACCAATACAACCCAAATGTTAATGGGTACTGACTGGTTAGACTTTATGAAAGCAACATCAACTTATAATAATGGCAAATTAACGAAAATGGTAATTCAGTCCTCTGATTTTATGGGTGGTTTTGCCAATTCGTCCCAAAATACAATCACATATAACGCTGATGGAACAGAAAATCAGACCATAGCGCAAAAGTGGAATCCTATGGGCCAATGGGATAATGCCAGCCGAATGACTAACACTTATAACGGATCGAAACTAATAACGTTAGAATTAAACGAAAAATGGATCGGAACAGCTTGGCAAAACGAATCAAAAATTAGCAATACCTACAATGCCAATGCTACATTAAAAGAATCAGTTTCTGAAAGTTGGTCAGGTAGTGCATGGACAAGTCTTTCCAAAGATATATTTAGTTACCTTAACAATGGGGGACTGGATCAGATTATAACCATGGACTGGAACAATACCGGAAGTACCTGGAACAATAAAACCCGGACAACATTTAATGGTTATACTTTCGGAACCCAGGTGGTTGACCTTAGCTCACATAAACTGAAAGTATATCCTAACCCATTCGAAGATCAGCTTATCATTGAACAAGGCTCACTGGGTGAACATGGAATTCAGGTGTTCAACTCGACCGGACAGTTGGTTAATTCATTTAAAACATACGAATCGGTTACCGAATTGAATTTGGGATCGCTGAAAAAGGGAGTTTATTTTATGAAAATTCAATCACAGAAAAGCGAACAAATCATTAAACTGCTGAAAATCAAATAGGGTTCAATGTTTTTTGAAACAGCCCGATAATCATGAAATTTAAGGATTATCGGGCTAATTCATAATATAGCTCGCTACAAATTATAGTACTGGTCTTATAATCAAAGCAAAATATTGAAATTAGCACAAAAAAAAATAATCTTTTCGTGTGAGACTTTGGGATCGTAATTTTTCCATTTCCTTCTCTCAACTATTTTTCCCATTTTTGAACCGCTAAACCACAAACAAATAAATTATGACCCAACGACATATTATCGCAATGACATTTCTTTCCCTGTTTTCCCTGGTTGGATGTCAGCAAAAAGATCCCAACATGGAGGTCACAACAGAATTATCAGCAGGTTGGACCTTCCGTCAGGCTGACAAAGAAGAATGGTTGCCAGCTACTGTTCCAGGATGTGTTCATACCGATTTGCTGAAAAACGGCAAAATAGAAGATCCCTTTTACAGACTGAACGAACATAACCTTCAGTGGATTGACAAAGTAAACTGGGAATACAAAACCACGATCAATGTTGGAGAAAACTTTCTAAAACGTGATCGGATTGCCCTTGATTTTAAAGGGTTGGATACTTATGCCGATGTTTTTGTAAATGGAACGCAAGTACTTTCGGCTGATAACATGTTCCGCGAATGGTTGGTTGATGTAAAACCTCAATTAAAAGCTGGAGCAAATGAACTTCGTATTTTATTCCGCTCACCCATTGTTGAAGGACTCAAAAAATACAATGTCAATAGCTATGTGATTCCGGTATCGCCCAACGATCTTGCTGAAATCGGACAGGTGGAAGGCGGAAAGATGGTTTCGGTTTACACCCGCAAAGCCGGGTATCATTTCGGCTGGGACTGGGGCCCGCGTCTCGTTTCAAGCGGATTATGGCGTCCGGTTTTTCTGACTGCCTGGGACGATGCCCGCATCGAAAACCTGCAACTGAAACAAAATCAGATTTCAGAAAAGGAAGCGACGCTAACTGCCATATTCGAGATTGAAGCCAGCGCCTCCAATGAAGCAACCATCAGTATCGAAAACGAAGGGATTGAACTCGCGAAAGCCGATGTGAAACTAACTGAAGGTATCTCAACCTATTCCGTAGATTTTAAAATTGACAATCCGAAACTTTGGTGGAGCAACGGACTGGGGGACGCTCATTTATACAACATCAAAGGGAAGCTGGCCATAGGCAGAAAGGTGGCTGAAAAATCAGAGCGAATCGGAATCAGAACCCTCGAATTGGTTCGTGATAAAGACGAAAAAGGAACTTCTTTCTACTTCAAGCTGAATGGTGTGCCGGTATTTATGAAAGGTGCCAACTACATTCCAAATGATGTTTTCCCGGCACGTGTAACCGAAGAAATGTACCGCAAGGTGGTTAATACGGCTAAAATTTCGAATCACAATATGTTGCGTGTTTGGGGTGGTGGAATTTATGAAAACGACCGTTTTTATGAATTATGCGATGAAGCGGGTATTCTCATCTGGCAGGATTTTATGTTCGCCTGCGCCATGTTCCCCGGCGATGAAGCTTTTCTGAACAACGTAAAACAGGAAGCAACTGACAACATCAAGCGGTTACGCAACCACCCGAGTATTGCTTTGTGGTGCGGTAACAATGAAATACTGGCTGCCTGGTTTGGCTGGGGCTGGAAACAAAAAGAAGAAGCCGCAAGCAAGGAAACTGCTGATAAAATCTGGAAATCGTACACCGATATTTTTCTCAAAATTTTGCCTGAAGCTGTTGCATCCAACGATCCTGGCCGTAGTTACTGGGATTCATCACCTTCTTCAGGACCCGGCATTCCAGCTGATCTGGTGAACGGCGATGAACATTACTGGGGTGTTTGGTGGGGGAAAGAACCGTTTAAAAACTACGCAACTCACATCGCACGATTTATGAGCGAATATGGTTTTCAGTCATTTCCTGAATTAAAAACGGTGAAACAGTATGCTATTCCCGAAGATTACGACATTTTTTCGGAAGTGATGAAATCGCACCAGCGTTCGTCTATCGGAAACGGAACCATCGAATATTACATGCTTCAGGATTACAAAAAACCGAAGAATTTTGAATCGTTTCTATATGTGAATCATGTTTTGCAGGCTGAAGGGATTAAGTTCGCTCTCGAAGGTCACCGTCGTGCTGCTCCGTTCTGCATGGGAAGTTTGTACTGGCAAATCAATGATTGCTGGCCGGTCGCTTCGTGGAGTTCGACCGACTATTACCAACGCTGGAAAGCCTTGCAGTACTTTGCCAGGAAAGGATTTGAGCCTGTGCTGGTTTCGCCTTATCAGGATAAGGATTCGCTTAAGGTTGACATTCTTAACGACAAGCTGAATGAAATAAAAGCGCAGCTGGTGGTTAAAGCATTGGATTTTGATGGAAAGGAAATCTGGATTGAGACCAAAGAAGTGATTGTTCCGGCCAATTCAAGCAATACATTTTTTGCTGCAAAAACGGCGGAATTCCTGCAAAAAGTACTGCCCAACAAACAATTCCTGATGGTTGAACTAATTGAAAACGGCATAGTTATTTCAAATAATATGCTGTATTTCAAGCCAATAAAAGATGTATTGCTTCCAACACCAACCGTAAAACATGAAATTGCTGCTGTTGACGGAGGTTTCGAAATTACCCTTTCAACCGACAAACTGGCTAAAAACCTGTATATGACCATTGGCGACGAAGAAGGATTTTTTACTGACAATTACTTTGACCTGATTCCGGGACAAACCGTAAAAGTAAAACTGGAAACAGAAATTTCGAAGGAAAAACTGGATGGAGTATTTGCCATCCAAACACTGGACTCGACGTATTAAACTCAAATTTATTAAGCTTAACTTAAAATCCCCATTAGTAAAAAGAAGGTTTTCTTACTAATGGGGATTGTATGATTTTGACCTTGCTCCATCTGGGTTTTCAATTCACCGGAGGATAGAATGCATCTTTAAAGTGCTCTATTTCAAAGCCACTGCCATGAAAAATAATCGATATCACATCGAAGCGGGTATCTAAATTGATATTGTTTTCCACAATATAAGCATCTGCAGCATTCACCAGGAAACGAATCTTTTTGTTCGAAACAGCTTCTGTCGGATGTTCGTAAGAATCGGTTCCACGTGCTTTTACTTCCACGATGACCAGTTCGTTGCCATCCTTTGCGATGATGTCGAGTTCGAGGTGATGCGAATGCCAGTTCAATGCCAGTATTTCATAGCCGATTGACCTGAGGTGTTCAACGGCCAACTCTTCCCCTTTTCGTCCGAGTTCGTGCGCTTTGCTCATGTCTGTATCCGTTTTAAGTTGCAGGTATTTCCAACTTCGAGATGATATTGAGCGCCAAACATAAGCGAAAGGTTTTTGGAAATGTGGCCAACCGGAAAATCGAAACAAACCGGAAAATCGTATTTCTGAATAGCTTCCCGGATAATTTCGTATGCTGATTTGCCAAACGGACTTTCATTGTCCTTCATATCAGTAAAACCACCAACGATCAATCCTGCCAGATCTTTTAACTGACCTGCCATCCGAAGGTTTTGCATCATTCGGTCGATATGATAAAGGTATTCCGATATATCTTCGATGATCAGGATTTTACCTTTGGTTTCCAATTGCCATGGTGTGCCCTGAAGGCAATACAGCAACGATAAGTTTCCACCGACCAGTTCTCCGGAACAAACACCCTTCCGGTTCAGCGAATTGGTGGTTAATTCAATCTGCGACTTTCCGGTTGACAACAATTCCATCAGACTTAAAAAGCTTCGGGTAGGTTTTCTGCTTTTAAGAAAAAAAGCAGGCATGGCACCATGAATACTGGCCAGTCCGAGTTTATTGAAAATTGAATGTAAGACTGTAACATCGCTGAACCCAACCAACCATTTCGGGATTTCTAAAAGTGATGAAAAGTCAATTTTTTCGATGATTCGGATTGTTCCGTAACCACCACGTGCACAGATAATGGCTTTGGTTTGCGGATCATTGATCGCTTCCTGAAAATCGGCAGTCCGTTGATGGTCGGTCCCGGCATATTGAAAATGCTTATCGAAAACATACCTGCCAATCAGAACTTCATAACCGATATCCTGCAACATTTCAACACCCGGGAGTACTTTGTCTTTTTGTACTTTGCCAGCCGGCGCTACAATCCGGATGCGGTCGCCTTTTTTTAAGGTTTCAGGAAAAATCATCCGCAAGAAGGTTTTTATATATTGTTTCTCAAAAGTCGTAATAAAGTATTGTCTGGCAAAATGTTGATTGAAAAAACAAAGACGATCCGTTTTCGAATCGTCTTTGAAGTTGTACGAATAGAAATCGCTTATTTGCTTTTCAGAATATCTCTGATTTCAGCCAATAAAACTTCTTCTTTGGTTGGAGGAGGTGGTGGTGGAGCCTCAACAGGGGCTGGTTCCTCCTTCTTTTTCATGCTGTTCATGGCCTTGATAATCATGAAAATAGCAAATGCAATGATCAAAAAATCAACGGATGTTTGGAGGAAATTTCCATAATTGATAGTAACTGCCTGGGTCGCAACTGCTCCGGCAGCATCAAGAACCGGATCTTTCAATATAATTTTCAGATCAGTGAACTTCACCCCACCCAATAAAAGACCGATTGGAGGCATAATCACATCAGCAACAATTGAACTGATAATTTTTCCAAAAGCACCACCAATAATGATACCTACTGCCATGTCAACCACATTTCCGCGCATAGCAAACGCTTTGAATTCGCTGATTAATTTCATAAGATTGATTTGAGTTAGTAATTTGTTCTTTCAGTATAAATATAAAACAAAAAAAAATAACAAATCATATTTAGCTTGAGCCAAACTTCAAATATTTTTCAGGATTATAAATGACGTTTAATTTTTGAGAAATAATATCAATTTTGAATTTGTTATCGCCCAAAATTTCGCCATCAATCTCACCAGCAATATTGCAGGAAGAACTAATTGAAATATTATTTGCCTTGTGGCTGGATACCCTTGGGTCTTTCACGAATTCGCCTGAATACAATCCGGCCAGATTGCTGAGTATTCCGAATAAACCAATTTTTCGGATGATGGTTACCTGAAAATGACCATTATCGGGCACAGCTCCCGGTGCCTGCATCATTCCCCCGCCGTTAAATTTCCCGATTCCGATACTGATAGAAAAAATCAGCTCATCAATTTCCTGTCCGTCTATTATCACGTGGGTTTTAGCCGTCTGATAATTCCAGAAACTCGATCCAAGGGCTTGCAGATAGAGCATAATTCCTGTCCTGCCTTTGTCCTTTAATCTGTTGGTTTTGGCTGCCACCATCGCATCAAAACCAAATCCTGCCATGTTTGCGAAATAGCAGGTTCTTATCAAATCGTTTTCAGGGAAAAAGATTCGGCCAACATCCTGACGCATAGTGATTCCTTGTTTGATGATTTTCACTGCGCCCTTGTAATCATTTGGAATTCCAAAGGTTTTTATCCAGTCGTTACCTGTACCAACCGGAATCATTCCGATGGTAATTTCTTCCGGGGGGCATACTGTTTGAGAAAAGATACCATTTACTGCCTCATTTAGTGTTCCGTCGCCACCAACAACAATCAAGTTACGGAATCCTTTTGTAATGGACTCAATGGCAATCGGGATGGTATGTTTCGGAAATTCGGAGACTTTCAATTTATATTCAAAACCCGATTTGTCGAGCACTTTGAGTATTTCTGCCTGATCTTTTTTACCCCGGCCCGATCCGGCATGCGGATTCAGAATAACAAACCACTTATTTTTTAAAGGTTTTTCCATGCGTAAAAATTGAACGTTTTAAAGGCAATCAATATAGAAAAAAAGTTTTCAGTTTTCAGTCACAGTTTTCACTTTTCATCCGGCATGATATTCAATCCTTCAATGATTAACCAAGCAGCAATTCACCCAGTTCATCAACTGTTTCGACCAGATAATCCGGGTTGCAGGCGTTGAGTGATTCCCGTGTACCAAATCCGTAGCCAACAGCAATGGTCGAAATGTTTTGTTCTTTCGCTCCTATCATGTCGTAATTTGTGTCGCCTATCATAACAACCGAAGAAGAAGCTGAAATCCGGTTTCGGGTCATCAATTCACCAATCAGCTGGCCTTTCCCGGAGTGTTTTCCTGATGCCTCGGCACCTTGCAGATCATCAATATAGCGGTCAAACTCAAAGTGCCGGATAATCATTTTGGCGTATTTCTCCAGTTTTGAGGTTACAACATAAATACGCCTTCCTGAAAGGTGCAACTCTTCCATCAGTTCGCTTATTCCTGAATACGGTTCGTTTTCATACAAACCTTTTTCGCCAAAATAAGTTCGGAAATGCTCAACTGCCAAATTTGTGTTCCGCTCGTTCAGCCCAAACAGGTTTTTAAATCCATCCTGAAGTGGTGGTCCAACAAATCGTTCGAGGATTTCGTCGCTGTAACCATCGATTTGCATTTGATACAGGGCATATTTCAGCGAATTGCCAATTCCCAACCGAGGATTGGTCAGGGTTCCGTCGAGATCAAAAAGGAGATGAGTGAAGGGCATAAAATGAGTTTAAAGTTTTGAGTTTCAAGTTCCAGGTTTGTTTCAAAAAAACAGAGTTTCCGTTATTGGAGCAGGATTTAAATTACATCTTTTCTAAAGTTTAGGTTCAAATTTCAGGATTCGCTTTCGTGGAATTTGGAATTTGGAACCTGGAACTAAATTGAAATCCAAATCCGTTTCTTTGTCCGGCTCGCCGTTTTGGCCTTTTCTTCAAGCAAATCGTAATCAGCTTTTCGACTTTTCACAAAATCGTTGAATGCTACTTCCGACAGCCATTCATCAATCACCAGGTAAATGCTGTCGCCTTCACCATTTTCGAGTACATCGGTTCCCTGATAGTCGGGCGATTTGCTGAAAAATTTCACCCACTCGCCTTTCGGATCGTAAAACTGCTCAAATTTTTCGCGCTCCTTAAATTTTACTTTTAATTCCCAAATAACCTGAAACATAGCCTATCGTTTTTTAGTACCGCAAATGTGAAGAAAAAGTATTTCAGAATCAACAGCGAACTGGCTTCAAATACGAATGAAACGAATATGCCATGGAATAGATTTCAAAGGTGGTGGCATAAAAGATATAAAAAATTAGTCGGAGTCGTGTTCCTTTAACATCCGGCCCATTTCCGCGAAAGAGATATTCAGCAATTTCAGGGTTTTTGATATTTTGGGAACCTCCAGAGCAATGAATTCGGTTCTTTTTAATTCGATGATCTTAGATATGGAATCGGTTGAAACAAAAAAGCCAATTCCTCTTTTATTGGTGATAATATCCTGATCCTGAAGAAAGGTATAAGCGCGCATCACCGTGTTGGGGTTTACCTCAATCGAAGCAGCCAGTTCGCGAACCGAAGGAATACGCTCTTCGGCAGCCCATTTCTTCTCCAGAATACCGTCGGTTAACAGATCGGCAATCTGAAGAAATATAGCCCGTTGTGAGTGAAATTCCATTAAAGTTGCCTCCTTGTAAATAAACGGTAAGATGCAATGTATAAAATAATTGGAAGGATATAAGACACACTTTCTGGTACGATTGTTAAGGGACTACCCGTTACTGCAATAAAATAATCAATATCAAATAGTATTGTAACAAAACGATTTATTGCAGCTACCGAAGTAAGCATAACAATCATAATAATCACTGAATACAATGATTTGTTTCGTTTAAAAAAAATAGCGAAAAAGGTACTTATTGAATGACCCAATATCCAGAAAATTACTAGTGGCAATAGTTTTTCAGATGCAAGTATATTCGAGAACATAAACGGTCGATCAATGATTATATTAGTGACTGATACCAATATAAGGTATACGACTAAAATCAGAAATGGAAATGTAAAAATGGTAATTACCTGTTTCGAGAAAAATTTAGTACTCTGTGATACAGGGAGCAAATGATATATCTGCATTGATTGATTTTTTACTGATTCCTGATAAGACTTAAATGTAAAATTCAATGTTGCAATTGCAAATACGAAGAATTCAAAATCAAAAACTTTAGACGGATTGTGTTGATTGTAAGTTAAATAATAAACTGTAAGCATCAATGAAATAGCTACAAACAATTTCATTGTCCACAACCTATAATTTGTTCCAAATTCGAACTTCAATATTTTTATAATAGGATTATTCATGTCAATTATTTATTAGATTTAAAAATTTGAGACAATTCTATCGGATGAGTAACAGCCGCACTAAAAAGCAGTTCGATATCAACTGACCCAGATTCATTGGTTCTATTTACAGAAACCGTTTCGTTTGGATTAAAACTATCGGCTTTATATAGCAAATCGTTTGCATCAATTTGATCGGTAGGAATGCCAAAAGTGAGCTTTTCGGCAATGCGATCAATTGATTCGTTTAGTAGTATTTTCCCCTGATTTTCGATAATAATCCGATCCATCAGATTTGACAAATCGCGCACCTGGTGTGTTGCCATGATAATGGTTTGATTTTCACCAAGTGACGAAGCAATCAGCTTTCGAAAGGTGGCTTTCGATGGAATATCGAGCCCGTTGGTTGGCTCATCGAACATTAAAAGTCGGCATTTAGTAGCCAATGCAAAACTCAACATCACTTTCCGCTTTTCGCCAAAAGACAACCTTTTCAGCGAAGATTCAGCAGTTAACCCAAATTCGGAAATACATTGATTAAAGAAATTTTTATCGAACCGTGGATAGAAATCGACATACAAGTCGCAAAACTCCTTTACGGTCATGTTCGGAAACTCGCTGGTATCGGAAACCAAAAATATCTCTTCCAACATTTTCGGATCACGTTTGGTCGATTGATAACCAAACACCTTACAAATTCCTTCCTGCGGTATCAGAAATCCTGCAATAAGATTCAATAAAGTTGTTTTACCTGCGCCGTTTAAACCTAGCAGCGCATAAACTGCTCCTTCTTCGATGCTCAAATTCAGGCCTTTATAAACCTGATGTTTTCGTGGATAGCTAAAAAGCAGATTTTCAATGTTTATCACAGTGTTGGTGTATTAGTTTAGTAATACACAAACATACATCTTTTTTTGAATATCCAAAAGATAATTGAAAAAAATAAAAAAACCGGCTTCCCGTAGGTAAGTTGTTCCAGTTAAGTGTCAGTTTATCTGATAATTATCTAAATATTTAAGTACTTAAGATTTTGGTTATTGTTCCAAAAACGGAGAAACTCAATGTTCTTTTCATCAATTGCCCTGTAAAATAAGGAAATTTGTTTGTTTATCACGCAACGCTTTATGCTCTTACGATCGGTTTTCTGAAATTCAACATTGCCTTTTGTTAATATGCTTTCGATTTCAAAAATTTTATCGATAAAGTTCTGAGCCTCTTTTTCTGACCAGTTTTGAAGCAAATAGTCAATGTTTTCATAGTAATCAAGCCGGGCAAGCGTGTTCCAATGAATGGTTCTCATTTGAACTTTAGATTGGGAAATTTATTTTTAGCTTCGGAAACTACATCATCATGAGAATAGGTTTCTCCTTTTTCACTAACTTTTAAAGCCAAATCAATGGCTTCATTTTCATCTTCGGATAATTTGTAGTGATTTGCCGAATTGAGAATTTCCAGTAATTGATGATACACTTTTTCAAAGTCAGTATCATTCAGATTATCAATTTGCCTGATGATTTTATGTTTCAATTCTACTGAATTCATAACTTTTATTTTTACCAAATTTAGTCATTCAATATTAAAATCAGGTCTATCATCTAAAATTTAAAAAACCGCCTTCCCGTAGAAAAGCGGTTTCGATTTATAGAGAGTAAGCAACCGATCTGTTCCTTTAGGAACAGTACTGAGGCTCACGAAAACCGCACCAACAGCATATGGTACAGCTAATTCGTCTGACTACTGATTATTTAATTTCAACAGGGTAAATATCCTTTCCCTTGTAATTTGATAACGATTTCTGATTTTTACCGTCAATGTTCATAATAAATACTTCGGCTTCCATTTCCATATTTCTATTGGATGTGAAAAGTATAAAACGACCATCAGAAGTTATTTCAGGATTTTCATCTCTTTTATCAGTATTTGTAAGCTTAACTTTTTTCGAACCGTCCGAATTCATAATATGGATTTCAGGATCTTCATCTTCCCAAGAGATATATACAATCTTTTTCCCGTCTGGTGTCCATTGCGGATCGTAATTTCCATCTGGTGGCCATCCCGGCCAAAAACGTGAAGAAAAAGTTGACGTAAGTTGCTTTTGATTATTTCCATCGTTGTTTGAAACAAAAATCTGTGAACTTCCATTATCAACCGACGATTGATAAGCAATTCTCTTTCCGTCAGGAGACCAAACAGGGCAAATTGCTTTTGTAATAATCTTTCGGTTATTGGAACCATCCATATTCATCACATAAATATCACAAGATGCATCATCCAATTGGTAACAATATGCAACCTGATTACTAAAGGAAAATTTAGCCGATGAATTATTGCCCGAGGTTATTATTGCTTGTTTGGTTCCGGTAGAAAGATCCAAAAGGATTAAATCCTTTTCATCAGTCGATTCATTTCTGCTTTTTGAGTAAATGATTTTATTATCATCAAACGACCAGTCAGCTGAACCACAATATCTTTTTGCCCGGTCTATCAGAGTCAAATTTGACCCATCAACATTTGCTGAATACAACTCATAAAAGAAATCATCAGTATTATGAACGAACAAAATAGCTTTTCCTGAATGGGAAACAACTGGTTTTTCACATCTTGCAGTTAAGTCGATAATTTTCCTCTGTTCTGTTCCATCAATGTTCATTGAAAATAAATTCCATTCGGCTTTATTTTCAATTCTTTGTGAAATAAACAAAATCTTATCGTTTTTTCGGGGAAATATTCCATCCTTCTGATCACAACCAATAATCAACAACAAAGAAATAGCCGCAACAAAGAAATGTATATATTTCATTTTCGTTTTTATACAAAGATGCAACTTTAGGATAAAAGGTTGTGTTCAATTTATTTATTTGAAAAATTAAAAAACCGCCTTCCCGTAGAAAAGCGGTTCCGATTTATAGAGAGTAAGCAACCGATCTGTTCCTGACGGAACAGTACTGAGGCTTACGAAAACCACACCAACAATAGTTAGTGCGATTATAGGTTTCGGCGTAGAGATGCACGGCCGTGCATCTCTACGGTATATCCATTATTTTATTTCTGAACCGTTTTTAACCGGTGTCGTTGGAGCAACAAATTTCAGTGAACCGTCGGCATCCTGCGCCATCAGCATCATTCCCTGCGATTGGATTCCTTTCAGTTCTTTGGGTTCGAGGTTCACCAAAATGCTCACCTGCTGGCCAATGATTTCTTCCGGATTATAATATTCGGCAATGCCCGAAACCACGGTGCGTTTGTCAATTCCGGTGTCAATGGTCAGTTTCAATAGTTTTTTTGTTTTTGGAACGCGCTCGGCTTCAAGAATGGTTCCGGTACGGATATCCATTTTATTGAAATCGTCGAAAGTGCAGTTTTCTTTTGCCAGCGAAACTTCTGCATTGGCAATTTCGTTGGCTTTTTTAGTTGCAAGCAGTTTATTCACCTGTTTTTCGATCACCTCATCTTCTATCTTTTCAAAAAGCAATTCCGGAGTATTTACCTGATGACCAGCTGGTAAAAGATTGGTGCGTCCAAGGTTGCTCCAGTTCAGTTCGTCCATGTTCAGGAAGCCCCGAAGTTTATCCATAGTGAACGGAAGGAACGGTGCAAAAATAATGGTCAGGTTGGCGGTAATCTGCAAACTCACGTACATGATGGTTTTTACACGCTCCGGATCGGTTTTTACCACAATCCAAGGTTCGGCATCAGCAAGATATTTGTTGCCCAAACGAGCTAAATCCATTGCAAACTTAAGCGCTTCGCGGAAACGATATTGTCCAATGCTTTTTCCAACTTCAGCTTTAATCACTGAAATTTCAGTCAAAGCAGTTTTGTCAGTTTCGGAGAGTTCACCGGCTGCCGGAACTTTTCCGTCGTAATATTTTTGAGTCAAAACCAATGCGCGGTTGACAAAATTGCCAAGCACAGCCACCAGTTCGTTGTTGTTTCGGGTCTGGAAATCTTTCCAGGTAAAATCGTTGTCTTTGGTTTCAGGAGCATTGGCAGTGAGTACATATTTCAGCACATCTTCTTTTCCCGGAAATTCATCCAAGTACTCGTGCAGCCAAACCGCCCAATTACGGGATGTCGAAATTTTGTCGCCTTCCAAATTCAGGAACTCATTGGCAGGAACATTTTCAGGCAGAATGTATGAACCTTCAGCCTTCAGAATAATGGGGAAAATGATGCAATGGAAAACGATGTTGTCTTTCCCGATGAAATGTACCAGTTTGGTTTCCGGATCTTTCCACCATTTTTCCCATTCAGGAGTCCATTCTTTAGTTGCCGAAATGTAACCAATCGGCGCGTCGAACCAAACGTACAACACTTTTCCTTCAGCACCTTCAACCGGAACAGGGATACCCCAATCGAGGTCGCGGGTAACAGCGCGTGACTGCAAACCACCATCGATCCAGGATTTGCACTGACCGTAAACATTCGATTTCCATTCTTTGTGCCCTTCCAGAATCCATTCTTTCAGCCAGTCTTCGTATTCGCCGAGAGGCAGGTACCAGTGTTTGGTTTCTTTCAGTTCCGGAACATTTCCGCTGATCATCGATTTTGGATTAATCAGTTCATTCGGACTCAGCGATGTTCCGCAGCTTTCGCATTGGTCGCCGTAAGCTTTTTCAAACCCGCATTTTGGGCAGGTTCCGGTTATGTATCGGTCAGCCAGAAACTGCTTGTTTTCGGCATCGTAATATTGTTCGGATGTTTTTTCAATGAATTTTCCATCCTGATAAAGTTTCAGAAAAATTTCGGAAGCAGTCTCATAATGAATCGGATCGCTGGTACGGGCGTAAATGTCGAACGAAATCCCGAAACGCTGAAATGAATCTTTGATCATGCCGTGGTACTTGTCCACTATATCCTGCGGGGTAACTCCTTCATTCTTGGCTTTCAGGGTAATTGGCACGCCATGTTCGTCGGAACCGCCTATAAAAGCCACTTCTTCGCCGTTCATGCGGAGAAAACGGGCATAAATATCAGCAGGAACATATACACCGGCAAGGTGCCCGATGTGGACCGGTCCATTGGCATACGGTAAAGCCGAGGTAATGAGGGTACGTTTAAAGTCAGTCATTGCACAATGATTTTATTGAGGGTGACAAAGATAAGCGAAAATTTGAGTCAGAAGGGAAAAGTGTTCAGTCTAAGCTACAGTTAATAGACTTAAAACTGTGCCTTAACAATAATTAGAAAACGACCAAATAATACCGTTGTAATTAGACAAATATTAACAAATATTTATTATATTTACAGACAATGAAAGATTTTATAAACTAAATGATTGTAGTATTAATATGAACTTGTGATTGTCTATTTGATTTTTTAACTAAACCAAAACTTAACTATGAAAAAAACACAGAATGGTTTTTGCTTTGCCCGCGAGGGATTGGCAATGTTTTTATTGCGGGTAAAATTACTCGCTTTGTTTTTAATACTTAACGCAACACTTGGTGCGTCAGGTATTCTCGGACAGCAACCACAGCTAAAGAATATATCAGGTGTGGTGAAAGATGGCAAAGTGATGTCTATCCCTGGAGTATCAGTAGTTTTAAAGGGTTCCACAATTGGAACAATTACCGATTTAAATGGATCATTCATGCTTTCATTACCGTCAAATGCTCAAACACTCGTTTTTTCATTTGTTGGGATGAAAACACAGGAAGTGGCCATTGCGGGTAAATCAACATTTAACGTGGTTTTGGAAGAAGAAACCATCGGCGTTGAAGAAGTTGTGGTTGTAGGTTATGGAACTCAGAAAAAAGCAAACCTCACTGGTGCGGTTGACCAGGTCGGCGGCGAAGCATTTGAAAACCGGTCAATGACTAACCTTACTCAGGGTTTAAAAGGCGTTATGCCCAACTTGAATATCAGACTGCTGGACGGTAAACCCAACCAGTCGCCAAGTTACAATATCAGGGGTGCCACATCTATCGGACAGGGTGGCAATGCTTTGGTGCTGATAGATGGATCAGAAGGTGATCCAAGTTTATTGAATCCGAACGACATTGCCAGTGTTACATTGTTGAAGGATGCGGCCTCGGCTTCTATTTACGGAGCCAGAGGAGTATTCGGGGTCGTACTAATTACAACGCGTAATCCGGAAAAGGAAAAAACATCCATCACTATTTCGTCAAACATGTCAGTTAAGCAACCGATTACAGTACCTGATTTTGTTACTGACGGATATACCTGGGCTAAATATTTTGCCGAATCTTTTGTAAACTGGGAAGGTACATATCCCGCAGCAGTAAATAAAAGCCTTAAATTTTCACAGGCCTACTTCAACGAATTGGAAAGAAGGCACAATAGTCCGCTTGCGACTGACAAGGAAGTTGAGATTGATCCGGTAACAGGTGAGTATGTGTATTATGGGAGCACTGATCACTATGATCTCTTGTACAAGGATTATGAGTTGGCCAATGAGCATAACATCTCTGTTTCCGGAAGCAGCAAAACAACAAGCTTTTTGTTGACCGGAAGGTATATGGGGCAGGATGGATTATTCACCTGGAATACTGATAAATATGAGATGATGAACTTCAGGAGTAAAGGCTCTGTTCAGGTGTTTCCCTGGCTGAGGATTGACAACAATACTGAATATTCAACCACAAAATACCACAATCCCTCAAATGTTGGCGAAGGTAGCGGTATTTGGCGGAACATTGGTGATGAAGGACATCCGCTTGCCCCGATGTTTAATCCCGATGGCACACTTACCATGTCGGCAGCTTATAATATCGGTGATTTATGGTATGGAAAAAACGGGTACGATATGCTGAGAAAAACATTTAAAACTACCAATGGATTCGTGGCACAGTTTTTAAATAACGAACTAAGAATTAAAGGCGATTTTACATTTCAAAAAAGGGATAACAGCGAACAACGAAAACAGGTTGCTGTTCCATACAGTAACAAGCCCGGCGTAATTGCTTATGTAGGAACAACCACCAACGATTTGCGCAAAATTTTAACTGAAACACAGTATATTGCCACGAACATTTATACCGAATACGAAAAAAACTTAAACGACGATCATTATTTAAAATTACTTGTAGGGTACAATTACGAAGAATCAACCTACAGAAGGGTATTGGCACAGCGCAACGGGCTTATTTTTGAAGATGCGATGGACTTGAACCTTGCACTTGGACAGTCAATTGTAACAGAAGGGGGCTGGGAAAAGTGGAACATTCTTGGAGGCTTTTCAAGGTTAAACTATTCGTACAAGGATAAGTACCTGTTTGAGGTAAATGGCAGGTATGATGGGTCGTCAAAATTCCCGACCGACCAGCGTTATGCCTTTTTCCCATCCTATTCGGCAGGATGGCGCATTTCAAATGAATCATTCTGGAAAGTAAATCCTGACTTGGTTTCAAATTTGAAAATACGTGCATCTTATGGTTCATTGGGTAATGGGAATATTGGCTCGTATAATTTTTTGGAAACCTTATCAATTAATCAATCCGGAAGAATTCTAAACGGGGTGAAGCCGCAATATACCAGCAGGCCAAGCGTACTACCCGAAGGACTTACCTGGGAAACTGCAACAACTACGGACATTGGTCTTGATTTTACAATGTTAAAGGATCGTTTAAGTTTTGTAAGTGATTATTACATACGCGAGACAACCGATATGTACACCATTGGAATGACCTTGCCTGCTGTTTTTGGAGCAACCTCTCCAAGGGGAAACTATGCTGACCTTAAAACGACCGGATGGGAACTTATGCTTACCTGGAGAGATAAGTTCAATTTGTTATCCAAACCATTTAATTATGACTTGCGTTTCACACTTGCTGATAACAGGTCGGAAATAACAAAATTCAATAATCCGGATAAATTCCTGAATGATTATTATGTAGGACAGGTTATCGGTGAAATCTGGGGTTACGAAACCGAAGGTTTCTTCGTTGACCAGGCCGACATTGACAGCCATGCCAAGCAATCTCCCAGGTTTTTAACTTCTTCTTCCGGCAAGATTTATCCAGGCGACATCAAGCTGAAAAACCGAAATGATGACAACGAGATTAATCCGGGTAAAAATACCTCAGATGATCCGGGCGACCGGTTTATTATCGGGAATTCTTCGCCACGATATACCTATTCTTTCAATTTTGGAGCTAACTGGAACAACTTTTTCTTTTCCACCTTTTTTCAGGGTGTCGGCAAGCAGGATTGGTTTCCCGGCACTGAATCTGAAATTTTCTGGGGGCAATACAATAGACCATATAACAAATTACCAAGTTGGCATCTCGATAACCACTGGACACCGGAAAACACGGATGCCTACCTGCCGAGGTACGTTTCGCGCCTGAACAACCGGACAGGAGGAATTCTCAGGGAAGCACAAACGAAGTACCTTCAGAATATTGCTTATATCAGGTTGAAAAACATTCAGTTCGGATATAATCTTCCGGAGGCTATAATTTCTAAGATCGGAGCCGAAAATGTTAAGGTTTATTTTTCAGGTGAAAACCTTTGGACCTGGTCTCCACTTTACAAGATTACAAGGGATATAGATGTTGATAATACAGGTCCGTCAGACCAATTATTTACATCAGGCAATGCTGGTGATGGTTACAACTACCCGATGTTGAAAAGCATTACGTTTGGCCTTTCAGTAACATTTTAACGTTTTAAATTCAAGATTATGAAAATACAATATTTATGGGTTTTCTTTTTAGCAGCCTTTTTAATCGGCTGTGATCTGGAGCAGGAACCAATGTCAGAGGCTTCAAAACCATCAGTTTTTGGAAGTCAACAAGGACTGGATTTATATACGATGTCATTTTACAATGGTCTTCCCAGTGCTGATGATATCCATCGTGTTGATAACATGTCGGATTATGCTGCACGAAGAAATGCTCCCCAATTTTTGCAGGCAACAGGATTTGGCCCGACAACTTCATCCAATACTTCTGAATCAGGTTGGGATCTGGTAGCACTGGGATCCGACTGGAATTGGGGGTGGGGAGTCTTGAGGAACATTAACTATTTTATTCAAAACTGCAACGATCCTAAAATCGCACCTGATGTTAAAAATCATTACATTGGTCTTGCAAAATTTTTCAGGGCATGGTTCTATTTTGAAAAGGTTAAGCGTTACGGAGATGTACCATGGATTAATAAGGCATTAGATGTAACTGATACTTTGATGCTCTACAAAAAACAGGATCCCCGTGTCATGGTTATGGATTCAGTACTTGCCGATATCAATTATGCCTGCCAGAATATTAAAACCACGAGTGATGCTTCGAAGAGTCTGGTTACCAAACATATTGCGTATGCATTTAAGGCACGCATTTGCCTGTTTGAAGGTACATTCCGTAAATACCACACTGAACTTAACCTTCAGGGCACTGCCTCTACATGGCTAAATCAGTCGGCTGATGCAGCAAAAATTGTGATGGATCAGAGCGGCTTTAAGCTATACGAGGGGGCAGGAACCGATCTTTCATACAGAAACGTGTTTACAACAATCACCCCGGTGCCAAACAGCGAAGTAATGATGGCCGCAATTATGGATTTGGCATTAAGCGTCACTCATGCCGCCAACTGGGTACATACAAGTTCCACCACCGGCGTAAGGTTCAGTTTTATCCGCACATTTATAAATACTTACCTAAATCTTGACGGTACTCCATTTACAAATAATCCGGCCTATCAGACCATGGTTTTTAAAGATGAGGTCAAGAACCGCGACAAAAGACTCAAACAAACTATCAGGTTGGGTGATTACAAAAGGTTAAGTGCAGGAGTTTTGGTTCCCACTCCACCAGCTTTCAATTATTCCTATACCGGATATCAACCTATTAAGTGGAATCTCGATGATGTTTATTATGATACGAGGAATTTGAATATCAATCCGATATCCTACTTTCGTTATGGCGAAGTACTTTTAAATTATGCCGAAGCAAAAGCTGAATTGGGAACCCTAACCGATGCTGAATGGGCACTGACTATTGGTGCACTGAGGAAAAGAGCTGGAATCACTGGAGGATTGGCAACAAAACCAACGGTTGTCGATCCATACATCCAATCCAAATATTTCCCAAGTATATCTGATCCGGTTATCCTTGAAATTCGCAGGGATAGAGGCATCGAACTTTGTATGGAAGGATTCCGTTTTTATGATTTGATGAGATGGAAAAGAGGAGAATTGCTAGAAATGGAATGGAACGGAATGTATGTTCCGGAACTTGTAACACCTCTTGATTTAAATGAAGATGGCAAAATGGATGTTGCATTTTATAAGACAACCAAACCCTCACCAGCAGTTTCGGGCGTTACTTATATTGATGTAGCTTCAGCAGTAAGCGGTTCACCAAATCCGGTACGTTTGAAAAACGATACTTCCGGAGAGTTGACCTGGCTTACAACAGTTGTACGGAAATGGGAAGATAAAAAGTACTACTATCCGATTCCTGACTCGCACATACTGACAAATCCCAAACTTGTACAAAATCCAGGTTGGTAAATCTTCCGGATTAGAAGGCCTCCGAATATCATGGAGGCCTTCTTTTTTAGCAAGGTCTTCGTTCATAAGATATGATAAGCTATAAATAGATGGATCAACAAATGATTAAAAATTTAATCAGAAAAATTTAAAGTTAATTTCCTGAAACCTTATTCTTTCGGCTTATAGGTAAAAAACTCCTCGGTTGTCTGAACCCTGATTTGACCGCTTTGTCCGCTATCTGCCCAACCTATTGCTGAAGGACCAGATTGCCCGCTTAATCCGCTGCGGCCATTGGGATTTCCATAGCCGCCACTTCCTCCGTGACCTCCGCTACCGCCCGAACCATGCATCCCACCCGATCCGCCTTCGCTGCGGGCTGTGATCAGATGTCGGTATGGCATTGCATCATCGGTAAAATACAGGATGATATTTCCTCCGTATCCGCCCTGACCGCCCAATCCACCGGGGCCGCCCCAGCCGCCATTGCCACCATCTTCGCCCGGACCTTGTTTCACTACCTCAACTTCAACTTCAACGAGTTCGTCAACATAAGTAATTTCGTCAACCTCAACATCAACTTCAATTTCAGTTTCTTTCCTGTCAACATTGGTTAACTTCTTCTTTTCTTTTTTAATCACCTTTTTGATCACAGCTTTCTTTACAAGTTGTTTCTCAATGTGTTTTTCAATCCACTTCTCACCTTCTTGACCATTACCTCCTGAGCCGCCATCGCCACCTGAACCGCCGCTTCCACCCGAACCGCCAACTGATGAAACGTCAAGTCTTCCACCATCAGGATTAATCAGGTACTTTTGTTCCTCTCCGGTCCAAAGATTTTGTGCATAGACGTACAGCAAATCGCATTTCAGCACCGAGTCGCGATACAGATCAACCCAAACACCTATATCAGAACCATCTGATCCAAATTCTCCATTTTGTCCGTTTTGTCCGTCATAACCATTGCTTCCGGAAGAGCCAGAGCTACCGCTTGCTCCTGAAGAGCCCATGAAACCTGAATTTCCGCCTACATGTAGGTTATAGGTATGTTTGTAATCCAACAGAACAGTGAAGGTGTCTGCAATAGATTTGTTACGCAACGAGTTGACAATTAGTGCAGCCCGGTGTTCGTCGATCTTTGTGAAATCCGGATCAATGGTAAATCTGCCTTTTTCCCAGGAACCTCCATGAGGTGAAAATTGGAAATATTCTGACTCCCTACTGTTTCGTAAATTCTGGCAAACTCGCTTTACTCCATTGTTAAATTCAGTAATTAGTTCACCTTTAATGAGACTTCCCGGTGCTTTGTCGAAACTAATGGTTGGCTGGTAGGTAATTTTGGTCTCGTAATTCAATGGCAACAATAGCTCTTTTGCCAATTCTGGTTGTTTCCGCGGATAAGCTTTTATGTTGATATACTTTCCTTTCGAAGGCATTAATTGTTCATTCACCGAGATTCGGCCTGAAAAACCGGTTCCTCCCTTAACATCGACCTTGTATTTCAACCACCAGACAGAACCGCCCAACAGGCCAGTGGTTTTCTTGATTTTCCCTTTATTATCGTATGAGGTGATTCCGATACGAAACGACTCGCCTGGAAGCACTAATTGCTCATTATCAAAAACAATCTGAATGGAATCGACTTTAGGAACAATAGGAAATCCTGCTACAGGTTTGCATATTCCTGAAAACAAGAAAGAAAGAATGACGAGTAAAAAAGATAATTTTTTTACCATTTGTGAAAATTTCAGGTTGAAGGCAATTTTATGTGAATAACAATAATCGTTCCGTTTCTTTATGTTTCTTTAATGAATATAGGCTTAGAATCAACAACCTATTTCTTTCGGAATTCTTCCCCTGGTTTTTCCGGAATCGAAAGAAAAAATATTTCTCCGGACGCAACCTTTTGACGAATCTGCCATCATTATATAAGATCAGTTATAATTATTGAAAAATGAGAAAATTATACTTTTTATACCTTGTGTTTGGCATTTTTTCGATATCCATTTCCAATTGTCAGGTGCCGGGAAGTCAGTTATTTGACAACGCTAAGATTCATGAAATAAAAATTGTTCCTTTTTATGAGAACTTACGCGATACGCTGGAGGCCAATTATATGCAGTCCTTCGGAATGAATCAGTTTCAGATTCGCGATATTCCATATTCACATGTAAAGCTTATCATCGATGGTACGGTTTTAGATACTTTGGCCATAAGATACAAAGGGTTCAATTCCTGGTGGCATTCGGTCAAGAAGCCTATTAAAATTGATATAAATAAATACAAATCCGGTCAGAAATATGATGGGTTGAATAAGTTCAATCTGCATAACGGTTCCGGCGATCCATCGTTTATTCGGGAAAACATCAGCTATAAAATACTGCGGTCATTGGGCATAAAAGCGCCACGTACTTCCTTCGCAAAAGTATTTATTGATACTGCATATATCGGTTTGTACCGGATTGTGGAGCAAATAGACAATACTTTTCTGGATGTCAATTTTGGTAACCACGATGGAAATTTATACAAACAACAGGCTCTGGGAACCGCTGGCTTTTCCATGGGGTGGGAGGGAGTCGTTCAGGATATTTACTATAAATCAATTTCGCTTGATAATCACCAGAAGGAAAATGATTGGTCAGGATTCATTCATTTTCTGGATGTACTGAATAATACACCTGAGAAGAACTTTCGTGATGCCATTTTAGGTGTTTTTAATGTGGATGAGTTTTTGCAGATTCTGGCTTTTGATATTGCAGTTAATAATCTTGATTTCTATGGTAACTCTGGTCGAAATTTCTATTTGTATGATCATAACGGGATTTTTCACTGGATACCCTGGGATTTAAACTTATCGTGGCGGGAAGGTGTTCCACCCATAAATATTGATCCGAATGATTACCTGGTACTGATCAAACGTATCTTGCAAGTCCCGGAATTCCATGAAACTTTGCTGCGAAAATATTGTCAGCTTAAACCTTATTTCTCGGATGGATATGTTGATGATTTTATTACCGGAGAAGTTTCGGCTATAAATGAGTACATGAAAGATGATCCTTATCAGGACTATCCGTTTGAAGCCTTCAAAGGAAACCGGGATTCATCATGGAACCGAATCCCCGGACTCAAACCTTTTGCAGCCCAACGAACTGATGAAATCTCAAAAGTGCTTGAAACGTTTAAAATTGATTGCAATGTGACTGGTACAATTCCAGTCATGGATCAGAATATCTTCCAGCTATTTCCAATACCTGCAAACGATTGGGTTAATATTGGCTGTTTTCCCAATAAGAAGGTGAATGTTTCTGTTTTTAACAGTTACGGGCAATTGGTTTTAAGCAAAATCCTGTTTGAAAAAGGGAAATTTGATCTATCTTCATTTTCATCAGGATGCTACGTTGTAAAGGCTGTTACCGAAGGAAAGACCTATTCAAAACTACTTATCGTCAATCATTAGTCTTCAAATTCCGGCAATAACTTTTTTTAAGGAGTATTATGGGTAAAGTGAATGGTTTGGCATATCATTGTTCTACTTTTGAACCCTGATCCTAAAAATAGCTATGGAATTTCTTTCCTCCCTACAGATTAGCCCGTTCGAATGGTTCATCATCGTAGTTTGCGGAATGCTGATCGGAATGTCAAAAGTTGGCGTTCCGGGCGTTTCGATGATTGT
>JBBRXN010000028.1:0-56487 GCA_038248385.1 Bacteroidales bacterium | reverse complement strand
GGCAAATTCATTTCCCTGATATATTTCTCTTGAATACTGCGATACTCCGAGGTATTCCCTGATATCCTGTTTCGTAAGGGTTTTGTTATAGACTTCCTCGAAGGCGATTTTTTTAGCCAGTCTCCTTGAAATCTTTGCCAACTTTTTATCGAGTTCCCTCACTCCTGATTCGCGGGTATAATTTTCAACGATATGTTGAATCACTTCATCGGGAATAACCACATTGTTTGACTCTATTCCATGATTATCAAACTGTTTGGGGATCAAATGCCGTTTTGCGATTTCAATTTTTTCCTCCACAAGGTATCCGCTCACTTCGATCAACTCAAGCCGGTCGCGTAAAGCGGGTGCAATTGTATTCAAGGTATTGGCAGTGGCAATGAACATCACCTTCGATAAATCAAATTCCTGTTCCACATAATTGTCGTGAAACTCGAAGTTTTGCTCCGGATCAAGTACTTCAAGCAGAGCCGAAGCCGGGTCGCCGTGAAAATCCTGCGAAACCTTGTCAATTTCGTCGAGAATAAATACCGGATTGGATGATTTCGCTTTTTTGATGTTTTGCAAAATTCGTCCGGGCATTGCTCCAATGTAAGTTTTGCGGTGCCCGCGTATTTCGGCTTCATCGTGCAAACCTCCAAGGCTCATCCGAATATAATTGCGGTCAAGCGCTTTTGCGATTGAGCGGCCCAGCGAAGTTTTTCCAACTCCTGGAGGACCATACAGGCACAAAATGGGTGCTTTCATGTCGTTCTTTAATTTCAGTACTGAGAGGTGTTCGAGAATTCTTTCTTTCACTTTTTCCAGCCCGTAATGCTCTTCGTCGAGTACTTTGGTTGCACGCACCAGGTCAAAGTTATCTTCGGTGAACTCATTCCATGGCAAATCGAGCAGGGTATGGCAATAGGAATATTGAACCGAATATTCGCCGGCTGCCGGATTCAAACGCGACAACTTGTGAACTTCCTTGTTAAAATATTTGGCTACTTCCTCACTCCATTTTTTATCTTTTGCACGTTCTTTCAACTCCTGAATTTCCTGTTCTGCAGGGCTTCCACCTAATTCATCCTGAATGGTTTTCATTTGTTGGTTCAGCAGGTATTCGCGCTGCTGCTGATCGAGTTCGGCTTTTACCTTGGTTTGGATATCGCGTTTCAGTTCGGCCATCTGAACTTCGCGCACCAGATAGCTGATGGCTTGAATCCCGCGTTCCTTGAGGTTGCCAATGCCCAGCATCACCTGTTTTTCTTCAACTTTCAGATCGGCGTTGGAGCAGATGTAATTGATCAGAAAGGTCGAATTCTCAATATTCTTTACTGCAAACGAAGCTTCCGGCGAAATTTGTGAAGAAAACTGAGCGATTTTTATCGACAGATCTTTTAATGAGCCAACCACTGCTGAAAATTCAACCGAATCATCCTTCGGCTGCAGATCGATCAATGGATTTATTTTTGCCTTAAAATACGGAAATTCCTGAATGTATTCCAGCACTTCGAAGCGCCGTTTCCCCTGAATAATAACAGAAGTGGTTCCATCGGGCATCTCCAGAATTTTCAATACCTGTGCAATGGTCCCGATTGGGTAGAGATCGGCTTGTTCCGGATCATCAATGCTTCCGTCTTTTTGCGCGATGGTTCCGATCAGGCGATTACCGCGATAAACTTCCTGAATTAATTGCAACGATTTCTGTCGGCCAACGGTGATAGGCAAAACCACTCCGGGAAACATAACGGTGTTCCGCAAAGGTAATATCGGCAAAATGTCAGGAACATCTAAATTGGTTAGTTCCGAGTCATCTCCATCAGCCAAAATGGGAATAAAATCACTTTCGTCGTCCATGAGGCTGGAAATAAGTATATTCTGCATAATCTGATTTTTTCTTGCTCTCTAAAAATTTATTCAACTTACATGACATACTGACCGATGATAGTCAGCAAAAATATCAGCGCTGAATTTTGCAATAGTCATGCCAAAGAAACGACTAATCTGCTAAACTTTCCTTTTCGGGTGCTCAATCTTTGGTTTGAAAGGTGTAAAAAAAAAGCTCCGCGATTTGCGAAGCTTTTTTAATATTTTCAGGAACAGAATTACTTTTTTCTGTTTTCCATGTGTTTCGAATATCGTGTATTGAATTTATCAACTCGTCCTGCTGTGTCAACAAGTTTCATCTTTCCTGTGTAAAACGGATGCGATGAACTTGAAATTTCAAGTTTTACAACTGGGTATTCAACTCCGTCAACAACTTCAGTTTCCTTGGTATTAACAGTTGATTTGGTAATAAAAACATGACCGTCAGACATATCTTTGAATGCAACAGTACGGTAATTTTCTGGATGTATCCCTTTTTTCATTTTTGTTCTCTTTACTATTTTTTATCGGCTTGCAAAGTTACATACAGGAATGTAATTTCCAAATATTTCGGTTTATTAATTACTCATTTTATCAATTTATTCTTCTGAGCCAATAATTGGGACTCTTTTAAATGGAATGCTCCGGTCGAAAAGGTATCTCATTGTATAGTGTGTTTTTACATGAATGCCCCCCACCGACTTGTAAAGCGCTATAATTTTCGGGTTAAAATCGCCCGCCCACGACATTTCAACCTCTGTGTATTCGGGTTTGTGTTTCATTAATTTATCCTGATGCCAAAAGATGGCCGCTTCGATACCTGATTTCTGATATTTGGGAGTGATGCCCATGATCAGAATCCGGGTACGTGTCATCACTTTCATGCGCTTGTAATACAGGAATTTCAGGATATTGATAAAATTCAGCTTTCCGTTCAGCTTTTTCAGGATTTGATTGATATCCGGAATCATCACAAACAGAGCGATCGGTGTGCCATCGTGGTAGGCGAACCATACCATTTCAGGATCGATAATCGCTTTGGCTGATTTGATAAAATCACGAATTTCATCTTTGTCGAGTGGCTGAAAATGCTCGTGGAAACGCCAGGCTTCGTCGTAGATGAAACAAAAATCGTCGATAAATTTTTCCGTTTTTGCAAAAGAAATATGTTCGAATGTGTAACCGGGTTTTTGGGCTACCCATCCTGCAATTTTCCAGAAACGCTCAGGAAAAGGTTTTGAATAATCCAGATGATAGCTGTATTGCTCAAAATACACTTCAAAACCATATTGCCTGAACAGCTCAAGATAATAGGGTGGATTGTAGGGCATCCCAAATCCCTGGTGCATAAATCCGTCAACCAGCAGTCCCCAGTTCATATAATTTTCGCCGAAATTTACAGGTCCGTCCATGGCTTCCATGCCACGATCTTTCAGCCAATTTCTGGCTACGTCGAACAACATTTTGGCTGCTTCAAAATTATTCACACATTCAAAAAAGCCGCATCCACCGGTAGGTTGCTCAAAAGTGAACGCTTTTTTGCTGTTGAAAAATGCTCCGATCCGGCCAAGCAATTTTCCATCTTCAGCAATGAGTACCCAACGTATGGCTTCACCTGTTTTAAAGGAAGGATTTTTTGCCGGTGTAAAAACATCTTCAACCATTCCATGTAGCGGACTTGCCCAGTTCGGATCGTTTTTATAGATGAGGTGAGGTACCTGGTGGAATTGTTTTCTCGATTGTTTATCAGTAACTTCTGTGATTTGCATGGCTTTTTGTTTTTGTGCTCAATTTAGTACATTTTGCACATTTTTCAATACGTAAAAAGGCTGATTCGATTATGCTTTATTCAATAATTGGCAATCGTTCGAAAGGCTTGCTGCGATCGAACAAATACCGCAATGTTTCATGGGTTTTGGCGTATTTACTTCCTACAGAATCAAAAAGTTTTATCATTTTAGGATTGAAATCGCCCACCCAACTCAGTTCCACTTCTTTAAACCAGGGTTTTTTCAGCATCACATTCCGGAGTTGCCAGAAAATACCCGATTCGATCCCGGCGCCCTGAAATTTTGGTATTACGCCCATTACCAGTACGCGGCAGCGGGTCATCGTTTTCGTTTTTCTCAGGTATAATAGTTTCAATATATTGAACAGATTCAATTTTCCGTTTTTCAGGTGTATTAAAATCTGGTTTAAGTCCGGAATCATCATGAAAAAGGCAATTGGTTCATCTTTATAGTAAACATACCAGATGAAATCTTCCTCGAGCACTATTTTTGCATCTTTTATTAGGGTTTCCAAATCCTTAGGATCGATCGCCTTATAATTGGAATGTTTACCCCATGCTTGCTCATAAATAGTCAGAAAATCGTCGATGCATCGGTACTGGTGTTTAAATGAAAAGGTTGCGTAGTGAAAATCTTTCTTCTTGGCGACCCATTCTGCAATTTTCCAAAATCGTTCAGGAAGATCGGGGCTGGTAATATCCAAATGATAACTGAATTGCTGATAATAGGTTTTAAATCCGTAGTTTTCAAACAGCTGTCTGTAATAGCTTGGATTGTACTGCATTCCGAAACCCTGTTGCTGAAAACCATCAACCAGTAATCCCCAGTTAAAGAAGTTTTCACCAAAGTTAACCGGTCCGTCCATAGCGGTAAAACCTTCGCTTTTGAGCCAGTTGCGGGCAGTGTCAAAAAGAAGTGCGGCAGCTTCATTGTTGTCGAAACATTCGAAAAAACCAATATTCCCGGCCAGTTCGCTTCCTTCCTCCAATTTACTGCGATTATAAAATGCGGCAATCCGACCAATTGTTTGATCTGCCTCTTTTACCAACCATCGTCGGGCGGCACCATGCTCAAAACCTGCATTCTTTCGGGGATCAAAAATATTTTCAATCATCATCCGCAAGGGAGGAACCCAATTCTGATCGTTCTTATAAATTCGTATTGGCAGCTCATGGAATGCGGCAATTGAATTTTTATCTGCAACCTGAATTATCTCCATAAAATACTCCTGCTTTTCGTTTGTCAGGCCGAAAGTAGTATTAATAGGTCGAAAACAAAAACAGAGACCGAAGTCCCTGTTGACTATTAAAAAAAACAGTTACTCTTTCCTTTTCAGTTTATAAAAAGCTCATCAACTTTTGTGTAAAAATCTGTTGCTTCACCAAGATATTTCCCAATAACTGCACCTTCCTGATTGATAATTATTTTGGTTGGATAACCTACAATTCCGTATGTTGTTGGCAATTTTTCATCTTCGTTCAAAAGGTTTACCCAGTTCATCTGGTACTTTTCAATTGCAGCTTTCCACCGCCTTTCGTTATCGCGGCAGGCGATGCTGATAAACTCAACTTTGCTGTTGTATTTTTTGTAGTATTCTTTCATGGTTGGTATATCTTTCACGCAATAGCCGCACCATGTTCCCCAAAATTCGATAACCACATATTTGCCTTTAAAGTCTGAAAGTGTTACCGTTTTACCCATTTCATCGGGCAAAGAGAACGGCGGCGCCTGATCGCCAATTTTAACTGCGAACAGCACATTTTGTGCATAGATGCCGAAATAGGATGATTTAGCCTTTGGCCCCAATTGCTCAAAGTATTTACGGCATGAGTCCATGGGTAAACCCATCAACACTTCCGCCGAGATTTCCCAATCCGGATGTTTCTGAATAAAACTGATTGTTGCTTTTTCGATTTGATCTTTCATATTTTCAATCTGAGCGATCTCGTTTTTTACCTGTAAACTGTCTTTCTTCTCTTTGGCTTTTGCATAATTCAGGCAATGTGAGTTAAACTCAGTATAAATAGGGAAAAGCTTTTTTGTGAATTCGTTTCGTTGCTCATTAATCGGGTTTCCAAATGCCTGACAAAAGATACCATTGGGTCCGGGTTCGGCTGTAAAGGTGATCTTGTCGCCTGAAGTAATGAAGAAATTGATGTCTCCATATTCAATTTGGTAAGGATGAGTATCAATATTCAAAGTGTTCCATCTTTCACTGCTGATGCGAACCAAATGTAAAATGGGCGCCACCAGTTGAACTTCGTACTTTACTTTTCCCTCCACACAAATAACTTTATCTATAATTGGAGTTTCTCCCATTTTCATAGGCAGGCAGAAAATAGTCAGTGTGTCGTTCTTAAAACCTTTAATATTCCCTGAAATGAAGGATTTTTGGGCTACAGAAACGATTGAGATTGTAAGGAAAAGCAGGATTAATAAGGTTGTTTTCATTTTTTTGGAAGAATTGGCTGATTGACAGCATTTTTCTGTTTTGGATTTTGTTCTTCATTTGATTTTGCCAACGAAATCAACCCACCCATAGCTCCCAGATTCATCGAATCCAACGCTGAACTTGGTACAATCACCATCGAACCTTTTTCTTTTAATCCTTCGAACAACATGTTCATCCCACGTAAATGCAAAGCCACTGGATTGTTAATGTACTGAAGGCTGGCTTCAGCAAATTTTTCGGCAATTTCGGTTTCAGCAGTTCCCAAAATGACCCGTGCCTGTCGTTCACGTTGTGCCTGCGCTTGTTTACTCATAGCATCAGCTAGATTTTTGGGAATGATGATATCCCGAATTCCAACGTTTTGACAGGTAATGCCCCATGGATTGGTGTGTTCATCAAGAATGGTTTGCAGTTCCAAAGATATTTTTTCCCTGTCTGAAAGCAAATCCGATAATTCGTGCTTACCAATCGTATCACGCAATCCGGTTTGCGCGATGTATGCAATGGCTTTTTCGTAGTCCTGAACTTCAAGGGCAGCTTTTTCCACATCCCAAACTGTCCAGTAAACAACAGCATCGACATTTACCGGAACGGTATCCTTGGTCAGTGTTTCTTCGGCTTTGATGTCAGTCACCCGAACCCGCTGATCGATGTATTTGGCAATGCTGTCAATAATTGGGATAATCAGGAAAAAGCCCGGTCCCTTTAATCCGGTGAATTTTCCCATTCTCAATACAACTGCTTTTTCCCATTGATCGGCAATGTGAATAGAAGAAGCAAATAATAATGAAACCAGCAAACATCCAATCAGAATTGGGATTGTAATAATCTGAAGGAAGAATAATCCGCCGCAAATTGCGGCCAAAATAAAAAAGAAGGTAATCGATACAGAATTAAAATACTTGGTCGTTTCCATTTTAATTGGTTTTTTTTAGTTCGTCAATCAGTTCATTAATTGTGAAGCCATAACTAAAGGTTATGGTTGTAAATTCCCGTATAATATCCTGAAGCTTTTGTTTTCGTTCAGATTCAGATATTTTGCTTTCGAGCGCACCAATAAAAGTGCCGGTTCCTTGCTGTGTCTCTAAAATGTTTTGAATTTCAAGTTCCTTGTACGCTTTCGCTACTGTATTCAGGTTAACTTTTAATTCAACAGCTAAAGCCCTTACAGTTGGCAACTGCTCACTTATTGAAAGATTTCCGGAGGCAATACCAAACCGGATTTGATCAATAATTTGCCGGTAAAATGGAGCTCCTGACTTTGGATCAAGAATAAATTTAATCATATTGTACCGTTTTACTGTTGTAATAGTATAATAGTACAAACATACAACTTGTTTCAATCAATCAAAAATATTTTAACTGAAATTTTGCAATTCAGAAGAAAAGAGATGAAATTCACAATTGAAGTGATTTTTGCAAACAAAAACAGGGACAGAAGTCCCTGTTTTGATCATTATTCTTATTTTTGAACTGTTGTAGCAATACGACTCATTTTGACAATGATTAAAGCTGCCAGTAAGGAGACGCACCAAACTGGCGGCTTTTTTCAGTCCGAGCGCGATCAATTCCGAGTCCGACTTGGAGTCGGGCCCGGAATTTAAATCCAGTTGAAGTCCGAGCGCGACTTTAAGTCGCACCCGGACTGAAAACAATCAAAGTCGCGCTTGGACTAAAATAAATAGCAAAACTTCTGATATGCAATTCGAATCAGACCATATCTATCACATCTACAATCAGGGCAACAATCGCCAAAAGATCTTTTTTGATCGCGAAAACTACCTGTTTTTTCTTCGGAAGATCAGATCACACGTGATTCCCTTTGCAGACATTTTAGCTTGGTGCTTGATGCCCAACCATTTTCACTTGATGGTGTATGTTAATCACATAGAGATCAATGAGGATTTAATTACTACTCCGGGTGCGACTCAAAGTCGCGCTCGGAGTATTTCCAATCCGGGCCCGACTTCAAGTGTGACTCGGAGTAATACATTGCAAGTTGCAATTCCGGGCGCGACTCTAAGTCGCACCCGGAATCTAATCAGCTTCAACAAGTCCATCGGCATTATGCTTGCCTCCTATACCCGCGCCATTAACAAACAGCGCAATTCAAGCGGATCACTTTTCCGGTCCGAAACGAAAGCCGTGTGCCTGACTGAAGTAGCCGAAATTTCTCCGGCCTGGATAACCAGTATGGGAATTACGCAAATTACAGTTCACGACCCTAATATGGATTATCCGAATGTCTGTTTTAATTATATCCTGAATAATCCGGTAAAAGATAAATTGGTTTCGAAACCGGAAGATTGGGAATTTTCGTCTTTTGCCGATTCAATTGGAAACAGAAACGGAAGTTTGATCAACAAAAGCCGGATTGAGGAATTTGGACTTCGAATATTGTAAAAGAGTCCATGTAAAAGTCCGAGCGCGACTTAAAGTCGCACCCGGACTCATTTCAGGCAAAAATTAAGCTGCCAGCAAGGAAACGCACCTTGCCGACAGCTTTTCTAATCTAAACTAACATAACGGATCATATTTTCCAACATCCAGTATTAAAATAGACTAACAGTCAATCTTTTAAAATCTTCACTGCTTTTTTTCTTATTCCGAGTCCGACTTTAAGTCGGGCCCGGAATTGCTCCCGGACTCATTTCAGGCAAAAATTAAGCTGCCAGCAAGGAGACGCCCCTTACCGACAGCTTTTCTGTTTAATTCATTGTATTAATTCATCCTCTTCAGGCTTTCGAGCATTGCTTCATATTTGTCGAGCATTTGCAAGCGATAATACACATTTTTCAAGGCTTCAAGTAATGATTTGTCTTCAGCCTTCAATTCTTGTGCTTTTTCCAGATAAGGCAACGCTTTTTTGAATTCCAGATCAGCTTTTCCTTTCTCTGCTTCATATTTTTCGGCCTGATTGCTTGGTAATGAATTCGCTACATCAATCTGATTCACTCCAAGATTGTAATAAACTATTCCTAAATTAAATAACGCGTCAAAATTACCGGGCTTCAATTCGATGGATTTCAGGTACGATTTTATCGCTTCTTCCGGACGCTTCATCCGGTCGAACAAAATTCCCCGAAAGAGATAAAATGATTCGTTATTGGGTTCTTTCGAAATAGCCAAATCTAGGTACTTCATAGCTTCATCTAGGCGGTTTCCCTTCTCATAAATATTAATGAGCTGAACAAGAATTGCACTATTTCCGGGATATACTTTTAATCCCTGCTGTAGAGCGGCCAAAGCTCCGGCCGTATCCTTTTTGCTTAGGTAACTTTCTGATAGTCGTTCGTAAGTTTGCGCTTTATTGTATTTGTAAAATGTAGCCCTTTTATAGTACTCAATGGCCTTATCGTATAATTTGGCATTGTAGGCCGACAGCGCTGCATTGTAAATGATAACTGTATCAACCTGTTCGGGCGATTCTGCCTTGTAAACCGGAGTATTTTCAATTGCCAGAATCTGCTCGAAAGACGAAAATGCGTTATCGTAATTTTGAGCGTTAAAAGCAGTTTCAGCCTGAAGTATCAGATCGCCAATCAGCAGTTGCAACTTTATTTTGACACTATTCGAAAACTTATTTTTGGTATCCAGTTCTATCGCTTTCTGGTATGATTTGAATGCCACGGCCAATGGATCGGCATGGAGTTTTTTAATGTTTTCGTCTTTCGATTGAAAAACTGCCTGATAAATTTCTCCGCGCACTTCCCAGGTTCTAGGCCAATTAATTGAGCTTTCCGCTTTTGGGTTAATTACATCAATCGCTTCTTCAATTGCTGCCAGTGCTTTGTCAAGCTTTCCTGAATCTTTATAGCTAAGGGCGGTGTTAACTTTACCCTTTTGAGCAAAAAGAGTCGTTACGGAAAGAAGGAAAATGATTAGTACTGAAAGAGTTCTCATATTACTGCAAGATAAACGTGATAGGCACAGTATAAGCTACATCAACAGCTTTACCTTGCTGAAAACCAGGCTTCCATTTGGGCATGGTATAGATAACCCTTATTGCTTCATTATCAAGAGCAGGGTCAACTGACCTTGCAATCTTCACATCGGATACCACCCCATAGCTGTTTATCACAAAACTCACATATACATCACCCTGAATACCATTCTCTTGAGCCACCGTTGGATATTTAATTTGCTGCGCGATGTATTTTCGTAAAGCCAGTGACCCGCCAGGAAATTCAGGCATTTGCTCAACAATGGTGAAAATCTTTTTACTCCCCGTATTGGAATTTCCCTCGTTATTTGATCCTTTGATTGACAATTTCTCTTTATTACTAGTGCGAATGCCGTAGGCTACTACTACAACATTTTCAATCTCAAAATTATCAAGGCTCAAACTAATGCTCATAAACTTCTCAAAATCTGGAGTGAACTTAACTGACTTAAATCCAACGTATGAAACGACAATAGAACTTGTATCATTGAGATTTAAGTTGAAAACACCATCCTTGTCGGTAACTGTACCTATTGTCTTGCCCGATACCACAACCGAAGCTCCTTCCAATGGTTTTTCATTGGCATCGACAACTTTCCCCTTAACAGTTTTTTCTGCAACCGCTGCTAGTTGCTTTCCCTTCTGAAATTTGCTTTTTGACTGAGTGGTTGTGACCGTTCTTACACCTTTATAAACATTATCACCTAAATCTAATGGATCTGGTTCCATCTTTACGATTGTTGTTTCCTCCAATTCAATTGGAGTTCTTGCAGTTCTTCGAAGTCCTGCATGGGAAAACCAAAGAGGTAAATCTTCGGTCATTGCAAGTTCAAAATTCCCATTGGCATCCGTTGTCGTTTTCATTCTTTTTGATCCAGCAACCGTTACTCCCTCAAGAGCATTTCCTAACTCATCAATAACTTTACCTTTTATTACTTTTTGTGGCATCTGCTTTACTTCGCTTATGGCTGATTCCTTTTTCTTTTGGTCATTCAGAACAAGATTTGATTCAAATTGATCCGAAACAACATCCTGATTTGTGAAACGAGTATCATCTTCTAAACCTGATTGATTGATACTTGATATTCCATTTCGTATCTCTTTTTCGATACGTGTTTCGCTCCTGTTGCCGAACGCCATCAGCAGCAGGGCAAGCAATGGGAGGAAGGTCGCCACCTTCCAGCGCCATGCTTTACTGGTTTTTTGTTTGTTCATCATGATAATTCTTTTTTTAATTTGACAATGATTAAAACTGTTTGCAAGGGCGAACCGCCTTGGCCCGACACCTTTTTGAATAATGAGTAATTGATATTGAGTTGCATCGATGCCTGAATGAAGGGTGTGCTCGTCGGCCTGAAACTCGTGGATTTCTTTCAGGTCGCCAATTAACGCGTAAACTGCCGGGTTAAACCAATGAACGGTTTTGACAAGTTCGAGCAGCAATAAATCGACAAAATGGTTCAGCCGGATGTGCGCTTGCTCGTGCGCCAGAATGGCCGCACCATGCGCATCATAATCGGTCTGCGAAATAACCACCGAACGGCCAAATGCAAAACTGGGTACTTCGCGGTCAACAATCAGCAAGCGGTAGCCGTCCATTTGGCGGACAGTTGCTTTTCGCGAAAGCAGGAAAATCTGGATCATATTCCGGAGCAAAAGCAAGAAAGCCACCAGCACACCAGACAGATAAAAATACCGGAGCAAAGTTCCCACCGGAATCGTCAGCTCGTTGGCGACCGGTGTTGGTTCGCTGACAGATGGTTGAACCTCAAAAGATGTTGCATTTTCTGATCCGGGCAGGTTCTGTATTTGTATTTTGTTTTCCGAAAAATCAGGGATCAGCTCCACATGCACCGGCGTTTGCATCAGTTGCGGCAAATGCACCAATGGAACAATTACCGAAGCCGCCACAATCGTGAGCAAGGTTGCCCGGTTAACAGCAAACGAAGTCTCTTTGCGCATCAGCAACCTGAACAACAAATAAAACACACTGATGCAGATGGTCGATTCCAGGATATAAATCAAGATGGCGTTCATGTTTTTTTGCTTTTTAGTCCGGGTGCGACTCAAAGTCGCGCTCGGACTGGGATTTCACATTGCTTATTTAATTCCGAGTCCGACTTCAAGTCGGGCCCGGAATACAAAGTCGGGCCCGGAATATTATTATTCCTTTTTTGCGTTTTCGGCTTGCATGATCAGTTCCTGAATCTCTTCCAAAGAGATTTTCTCTTCCTGCACAAACATCGAAACTACCGAGGAGTATGATTGATTGAAGTATTTGCCCACCATGTTTTTGATGGTATTCCGGCTGAATTCTTCGCGCGAGATAACTGCAAAATACCGGTGCGTATTTCCAAACTGTTCGTGGCCGACAAAACCTTTATCCTCGAGTCCGCGCACAATCGTAGAAATGGTGTTGTAGTGCGGTTTGGGGTCTGTCAGCAGGTCAATTACTTCTTTGACAAACAGGGAACCTTTTTCCCAAAAGATTTCCATAATTTCTTCTTCACGATTGGTAAGATGTTTCATGATAATTAAGCTTTGCCCAAATGTAACTATATTATTTAGTTTGCAAACTAAATTTCATAGTTTATTTACAAAAAATTTAGTTGTAAGCGTTAATGGATTTATAACAATCTGATTTGACTATGCCAAATTCCGGGCGCGACTTGGAGTCGCACTCGGAATGAATACAAACAAAAACAGGGACCGAAGTCCCTGTAAAATATTCTATTTCAAATAAATTCTGAAATTAATTTCTGCTGGATAATTTGGAAAGCAAACGAAGCATTTCGAGATATAACCAGATAAGAGTTACCATCAGGCCAAAGGCGCCGTACCATTCCATGTATTTCGGTGCACGGGCTTCAGCTCCTTTGGTAATCATGTCGAAATCAAGAATCAGGTTGAGCGCTGCAACTACTACAACTACCAGGCTGAAACCTATCGAAATCAGGCTGCTTCCGTTCATGAATCCGAAATTAACGCCGAACATTCCGGCTACAAAACTGACTAAATAAACCAGGGCGATACCGCCGGTAGCTGCAAAGATGACTGTCTTGAATTTCTCAGTCGCGCGAATGGTTCCTGAACGAAACAACAACAGCATAATAATGAATACACCAAAGGTCAGTGAAACTGCACGCATGACAAGTCCTGGATACATTGCTTCGAACATTGCCGAAACGGCTCCCAGAAACAAACCTTCAAGAACTGCATAAATCGGGGCAGTCATGGCAGCGCGGCGTGGGCTGAAGACTGTAATCAATGCAACGATGAATCCGCCGATTGCGCCACCCAACATCCAGCCGATCAGTCCCGGAGGCATGGCTCCCGGAATTGCCGGATCCATTGCTCCGAAAAATTTGCGCCAGGTAAAAGTGGCGGCAAAAATTACAATCAGTAACATTAATCCAGTCTTGTTCACTGTTCCGTTAACGGTCATCACTCCGTCTTCAGTGCTGGTTGCCGATTGACTTAATATGTTTTTTCCGAATACCGGATTTGATGATTTAGTAATATCCATTGTATAAAATTTTAATTTTCGAGTTACGTATAAAAACTGTTCCAAAAATAGTCAGACTTCAGTATATCCTTATCAGGATTAAGTATTCTTAACAAAAAGATCATTTGCATAGTCGCTTCGAAGTTCGGTCAGAATCATTTCACTCAAACTGCTACTTACTTCTGAATCAAGTTCTTTCAGTGATTCAGCAAAGACTATGGCATTTTCGTTCATGGTTTTGCTTTTCATTCCAAGCAAAATAAACGAGCGGTAAAAAATCTGTTTTAAATTCGGGTCTTTTGCCAAAGGTGACAAAACGTCGAAAAATGGCTCAAAAAGTTCTTCCATGGCAGACTTTTCAACAACTGCCAGCCGTCCCATCAGGTGGATTCCGGCAAAGCGGACCAGATGCTTTTTTCCGCGGCACCATTCGAGCGATTTTACAAACGCGTACCTGGTTTTTACCCAGAGAAATGTATTTAAAGTCTCAGCAATTTCGGTTGTTTCCAGACTTTTTGTCCAGTAATCCATCTGTTCTTCGGTTACCTGGGCCGGAACATCGATCATTGCAGCAAGGATCATTGTTTCTCTCCACTGTTTATTCCACAACTTCAAGGCCAACAGGTGATTGGGTTCAGTTTGAGAAGCAATTCCGCGCAGTGAAATAATGGAAGCGCCCCAATTAACTTTGTAGTTTAACCCATGTTCTTTCATCTGATCAACTGTTTCGCCGCTTTTTGCCTGGCGAATGCGATTCAGTATCTGTTGAAATTGCTGCTCACTTTTCGGATCATCAATCAATAGGTCCATATTACCAGATTAGATATTCGATTATTATAAATTCGGCGGCTAAAAGTAAGGAATAAACCAGATGCCGAGAACCATTCAGATAAGAAGAAATTTTTATATTACATGATTTTGAAACAAAAACCATCAACAAACCCTTTTCAAAAATATAGGCAACGACCGTTCCGTAAGCAACTCCGACCAATCCGAAAATCTGAACGAAACACAGGCTGGCAGTCACATTCACAACGATTTCGAGAAACGATGCCCACATAATCAGTTTGGTTTTTTGCAGTCCAATCAGGATCGTTTGCGGAAATAAAAGCCTGCTAACAATCAGCAATAAATAAATATTAAAAATGGTGGCGCTCTGTGCAAAACCTACATTAAATACAAGAGGGAAAGCCCAATGTGATATCAACATTAACAATCCAGACAAAGGGAACATCCAGTTAGAAAGCCTTTTGGCATTTTGTTTAATCGTTTCGAGATTGGATTTTAGTTTTGAACGATCGGAAAAACCGGGCAACATGGAAGTGCTGAAAGCATTTGCCATCAGAAGAACCAACGGAAATTCGCGCGCGCCATACCTGAAAACTGCAAAGGTGGCATCGTCAAAATAAGAAGTGACAATAAAACTGTCGATATATTGTGCCGAACCACTCAGGAACATAGATAGAATGAGCGGTCCGGAACTTCGTAAATGTGTCGAGACAAACGTCCGGTCGAAAGTTGAGATCGAGTTTTGGAACAACAATACCAGCAGCCAGGCAAATCGAAAAACGGCACTTACAAGGAGTCCTATCAAACTGTATTCAATTCCAAAACCAAAGACAGGAGGGATAATTACCAGAAAGAACATCAGGAAAAAGGAAATTGATCCGTAAAGAATGATCTGTTTTCCTTGATTTTTTATAAGGTAAATATATTCGACCAAACTCGCCGGAGTGGAAATTAATAAATAAATGAGCAGGTAATCCAGATAAGGAACTGAAGATTTTTTCAGTAAAAAGCCTGAAATGGAGTGTTCAAAAACGAATAGAAAGACACCTGAAAGAACCGATAGACCGGTAATTAGATAAAAAACATTGAATAAAACAGGTGATTTGTGCGAAATTTCTTCTTTGTTTACAAGTGGCAGAAAACCCTGAATCAGACCGTTCAACCAGAAAAAACTGACAGCTCCGGCTATCAGTAAGAATGTTTCATATTGGCCGATTTCGGAAAAGGAAAGTCCCGACTTCGCAAAAACGATCCCAATTAGCATCAAGGTCGAAAACCGCAAAAGCTGAAAAATCTGCAAGGCTGAAATATGGCTGATTGGAGGTTTCAAAAGCAATTTTTTTGTCCGGAATAAATGATTCTGTATTGCTCAAAACTACGATAAAAGCATGAGAACATAAAATTTGGTATTATACGCTCATTGCAAGATCAAAACAAGGAATTCCATTCTTCAGAATAATTGGATTTGTTCAAAAAATTTGCCTTGAATAAAACGTGTGATCGGTCCCGGACTTCCATTATTAATGAGGTTTCCGTCAATATTCACTACAGGTGTAACCTCACAACCAGTGCCGGAAATCATCACTTCGTCCATCTTCTCCAGAGCTGAAGCGGGAATTCCATCTTCAATTACCCTGATGCCATTCGCCCGGCAAATTTCAAGTACTACTTTTTTGGTAATTCCCGGCAATACAAGGTTTGAGTCCTGATGTGTGAAGACTATTCCGTCTTTTATTGCCAGTACGTTTGAATGAGAGCCTTCGGTTACGATACCGTTTCGGATAAAGATGGCTTCACCGGCGCCATTTTCTTCAGCTTTTTGTGAGCTCAATACATTGGGAAGCAAGGCTATTGATTTGATATCGCAACGCAACCAGCGAATGTCATCGGCAGTGATAACCCTGATCCCTTGTTCAAGCTGCCCGGGAGGAGTTGAAAAAGGGAAAGCTGAGGCATAAACAGTTGGTTTAATTTTTTCAGGAAAACGATGGATACGGGAATGACTTCCTCGGGTAATCTGTAAATAAATACCTGCATCCTGATCCGTCAGACCATTTTCTTCCATAAGTTGTTGAAATACATGTTCAAATTGATCGCATTCCTCAAAATCAATGCGGATTTCGCTCAAACTTCTTTTCATCCTTTTAATGTGATCAGCGTACCGAAAGGGTTTGCCATGATAATATTTGACCACTTCATAAACGCCATCCGCAAAATTAAAACCCCTGTCTTCAGGAGAAATGAAAGCCTTATTTTTGGCTACAAGGCTTCCGTTTAAATAAACTACTTCACTCATATTGTTACTGTTGTTATATTGTTCATTTTCATTATAATGGACTTCATGTTTGAAAAGCTTTTTCACTCAAGGTAATTTAATTGTTTCAGCAAAGTTATTATAACGATCCTAATTATTTTCAATGCATCTTCATACTTTCAGGCAATTGCCCAATTTTATTTGTGATAGATTTGCGCATAATCGGTAGTAGGTTGGTTAATCGGATAAACTTAATCTCTGATTCGTCGTAAACAAATTTATTTGTAACTATCCGATAGATTAAAGATGATAACTAACACTTTTGTATGTGAAGTTGGATGCTGCAGGGTGACTGGAAGTAATATTTCTAATCTCTCAATGGTTAAAAATGAAATAGTTGATTCATTGTTTCGATGGATCATTTTCATTATTTTCTTTGTCCTTCTGTCAGTTTCCTCCAGTGCATTAAGTGCCCAGGAAAAGTCGGCAAAATTGCCCAATGATGTATATGAATTAACCTTTTCAGAATTATCGAAACTTAAAATAACTTCTGCTTCCATTTTTACCCGAAAGATTAGCGAAAATTTATCGCAAGTACAGCGTCAAGTCGCAATAAGTGCATACATCTATAACTTTGTCAAAAATATTGAATGGCCAAATGAAGCTAAACTGAATGAATTCAATTTCCTTATTATAGGTAATGATGAAACGATCGTTCAGGAATTGCAGAACCTGTCTAAATTAAAAACAATTAGGAACAAGCCAATCAGGATTAAAACAAGTAAGTCATTGGCTAATATTGATAAAATTCAAGTTGTTTTTTTACTAAAGGACAATGTAGAAAACCTAGTGAAGGTTTTTGACTCGATTGAAGGGAAAAATATTTTGTTGGTCACTGATGGATATCCGGACAAAGGATTGCTTATGATCAATTTTTCTGATTCAGAAACAGGTACACTTCAATATGAAATAAATCTGGCCAACATACTTAATCAACATCTTCGCATCATGCAGGATAAGATTTTGTTGAGCAGTATCCAAATTGATGTTGCAACATTGTACCGCAAAGGCCAGCAGAATTTACGGGCCCTTCAAAAGCACAGCGAAGAACTCGAAAAGAATTCGATACAGTTGGAATCAAGGCTTGGTGAACTTGAAAAATCAATTGTGATCAGGAATAAGGAAATTCAGGATGGCAAAGACAGCTTGAAACGGCAAACGCTTAAAATTCAGGGACAACAAAAAATACTTGATAACCAAACAATCCAACTCAGACAAAGGGAAAATGAACTGTCCAATCAGATTCGGAAAATTCAGGAACAACAAAAAATATTTGTTCTTCAGACCCAAGATCTTGAACAACAAAAAGCTGAACTGGAAAATGGGAACAAAGAATTAGAAAAACAAAAGGATGAATTTATCAGGCAAAAGAAAGAAATAGCCTCGCAATCAAAGATTCTGAAGGAACAAGGTGCAAAAATTAACGAGCAACAAAATCTGGTTTATATGCTCGTTATAATTATTATCCTTATTGTAGCGCTGGTGTTTTTAATTTATGGAGGGTATAAGAATAAAAAGAGATTAAATAACGCTCTGGAAATCAGAAAAGATCAATTAATCGAAAGTAAGCGCATGTTGCTGAATTCAGTAGATGATCTCAACAAAAAATCAGTTGAGTTAGAGCAGGCCAAATTAAAAGCAGAATCGGCTGATAAATTAAAGTCAGTATTTTTGGCTACCATGTCGCACGAACTTCGTACACCACTGAATTCCATTATTGGTTTTACCGGAATGTTACTTCAGGAATTACCCGGCCCATTGAACGATGAACAGAAGAAACAACTGCTTATGACACAGAAAAGTGGCCGTCATCTGTTATCGCTTATCAACGATATCCTCGACCTATCGAAAATTGAAGCAGGACAGTTGAATTTAAACTCAGAGAAGTTTAAAATTTCGGATGTTATTCAAAACGTATTGGAACTTTCGGGGCCTTTTGCTCTAAGCAAAAATTTACTTCTAACAGCTACGACCGATCCTGAATTGCCTGAAATTGTGAGCGATCAGTTCAGAGTGAAGCAAGTCATTATTAACTTGGTTAACAATGCGCTGAAATTTACTGAAATCGGATCAGTCAAGGTGGAGGCATTTAAAGAGAACGAATTTCTGGTTGTAAAAGTGATTGATACCGGAATAGGAATCGAAGCCGATCAAATTAAAAACCTGTTCAAACCATTTATCCAGATTGATTCGGGAGTAGCCAGGAAACACCAAGGAACCGGGTTGGGATTGTCAATCAGTAAAAGATTAATGACTATGTTGGATGGCAGCATCATGGTTGAATCAGAACCCGAAAAAGGCAGTACTTTTACCATTGAATTGCCTTTGGGAAGCAACGACGGTGATATGATGAGTTAAGCAAAAATAGAAAATACATAAAACATGAAGCTTAAGGCATTGAATATATATGATAATGAGCAAAACATGTATATGTTCAGTTTTCTGCTCGAAAAGAATAACTATGAGGTCATGCAGGCATTTTCGAAAAACCTGTTGACCCGGATAATTTTATTCAAAGAATGGAATCATACTTTTCCAAAGAACTTAAACAACAGAGGAGAGAATCATGAAGAAGGCCTTGATTGTTGATGATATAAAGGATAATCTGTATTTACTTGAATCGTTGCTGAAAGCTTATGGCTACAAAACAGTTTCAGCAAATAATGGCGCCGAAGCCTTGGGACTTGCCCTTAAAGACCCACCCGATATTATTATTGCAGATATCCTGATGCCGGTAATGGATGGCTATACCCTTTGCCGTGAATGGAAAAAAGACGAATCATTAAAAAATATACCTTTTGTTTTTTACACTGCAACCTATACGCATCCGAAAGATGAAGAGTTTGCGCTGAACCTTGGAGCCGAAAAGTTTATCATTAAACCACAGGAACCTGAAGATTTTATTGCAATAATCGAGCAGGTTTTGTCCGAATTCAGAACGGATAAGCTACCAATGCATGAGCCCCAGAAATCATCTGAAATTAGCTTGTTAAAAGAATACAACGAGACCCTGATCCGGAAAATGGAAGAGCGTATGCTGCAGAGTGAAGAGGCAGAGAAGCAAATCAGGATCTATGCTTCACAGTTGGAAACAGAAATTGAACAAAGGAAACAGGTGACCCAGGCCCTGAAAGAAAGTGAAATACTATTCAGGAGTGTAGTTGAAAATGCAGCCGAAAGTTTTGCTATTGCCGACGAAAAAGGCAGGATAATAATATGGAATAATGCTATGGAAAGTCTTACAGGGCTTCCGGCCAATGAAATAATCGGGAAAATGGTTTGGGATGTCCAATTTTTGATGATGCCTGAAAGACAACGAACAGAAGAGATCAAAGAATATTTGAGTAAGACTTTTTCTGAATTTCTTATTGCCGGGGATTCAGATTTTGCCGGTAAATTATTGGAAAGACAATATGAAAGATCTGATGGAACTGAGTATTACATTGAAGGTCGGATTGTTCCCATAAAAACGGATAAAGGATTTATTCTTGTTTCGACGGTTGATGATATCACCGAAAGGAAAATGAATGAAGCGGAAATCAAAAAAATGAATGAAGAACTGGAACAAAAAGTATTGCAACGAACTACTCTGCTTGAGGCCACCAATAAGGAACTTGAATCATTCAGCTATTCTGTTTCGCACGATTTAAGGGCGCCGCTCCGCAGTATTTACGGTTTCAGTTATGCTCTGCTTGAAAATTACTTTTCAATGCTTGATGATCGGGGAAAAGACTATCTTAACCGAATCATGTCGAGTTCTCAGAAAATGACTCAATTGATTGATGCTTTACTCAATCTGGCGAAGGTTAACCGTGCTCCGATGAACATTATAAAAGTTGATCTTTCTGCAATGGCTCAAACTATACTCGATGAAATCATGGAAAATGATCCACAGCGGGAAGCTGAAATTCACATTGAACCTCACTTGATTTGTGATGCCGATTCAACTCTGATAAAGGCCGCATTGCACAATCTATTTGAAAATGCCTGGAAATTTACATCACAACAGCCGATAAGCCGCATTGAATTTGGTTGTAAGGACAGCTCTAAAGGGAAGACCTATTTTATCCGCGACAATGGGATTGGGTTTAATATGGACTTTTCAGGCAAATTATTCGTTCCATTTCAACGTCTTCATGAAGCTAACGAATTTAGGGGCACAGGCATTGGACTGGCTACTGTTCAACGCATCATTCACCGCCACAATGGAAGAATTTGGGCTGAAAGTGAAGTAAATGAAGGTGCCATTTTTTATTTTACTTTTGACCTTTAATATTTTACTTTTTTTACTTTAAATTATATGGGTATCCCAATTCGCATTCTGATTATCGAAGACTCGGACAATGATAAGGAATTATTGCTGCTTGAACTTAGACGAGGTGGCTATGATCCTGAATATGTATGTGTTGAAATGGAAGATGACATGAATGCAGCTCTCGATCAACACAAATGGGATATTATCATCAGTGATTACTCAATGCCTGAATTTTCAGGCCTGTTAGCTTTACAGATCGCAAAAAAAAGAAAACCCCATATTCCATTCTTCCTGGTTTCAGGAACAATTGGCGAAGAAGTAGCTGTTCAGGCAATGAAAGAAGGTGCAGACGATTATTTCATGAAGGACAATCTAAAACGTCTGATACCTGCAATTGACAGGGAATTAAAAGATGCAAAATTACGCAGGCAGCGTAAAAAGGCTGAAGCGGCGCTAAAAGAAAGCGATATTCGGTTCAAATTTCTTACTGAAACTGCACCGGTAGGTATTTTTACAACTGATGTCAGGGGTTTAACAACTTATGTCAATCCACGTTGGTGCGAAATCTCCCAATTAAGTTATCAGGAAGCCTTGGGCAATGGTTGGCTCAAAGCTGTTCACCCCGACGATAAGTTCAACCTGGCTTCAACCTGGCAACATACCACCCTTGAGAGTATATATTCAAAAGCGGAGTACCGTTTTATTCATCCTGACGGCTCAATGGCCTGGGTGATTGGTCAGGCTGTGCCTCAAAAGGATGAAAAAGGTAATTTTATGGGTTATATTGGAACCATCACCGATATCACCGAACGCAAATGGATGGAAGCTGAACTGATTGCTGCCAAAGAAAAGGCCGAGGAAAGCGATCGGCTGAAAACAGCATTTCTGCACAATATTTCACATGAAATCCGTACTCCACTAAATTCAATTGTCGGTTTTTCAAAATTGATCTCCGAACCTGATTCTACTCCTGAAGACCTTGAAAAATTTGCAGACATCATTGACCAGAACAGTGAACATTTAATGACAATTATTGCTGATATAATTCAAATAGCTACTATTGAGGCCGGGCAGGAAAAAGTGAATGAAAATGAAATAAACATAAATTCAGTATTAAACATCTTGCTTGACCAGTTTAGTGAAAATGCCCAAAAGAAAAATGTCGCATTGATATGTAATTCTTCTCTCCCTGAAGATCAAGCCTATATTATGACCGATGAGACCAAATTAGTTCAGGTGATGAGTAACCTGATTGGCAATGCTTTGAAATTTACAAAACAGGGAACAGTTTATTTTGGTTGCCAGGTGAATACCGAAAATCTGAAATTTTATATTGAAGACACCGGTATTGGCATTGCTCCTGAAATGCAGAATGACATTTTTAAACGTTTTAGTCAGGTTGAAGGCACTGCAACCCGAAAATTTGGAGGTTCAGGATTGGGACTGGCTATTTCAAAAGCAAATATCGAAATGCTTGGTGGTAAAATCTGGGTGGAATCAGAAATCGGGAAAGGATCAAAGTTCTGTTTTACAATTTCATACAAGCCCACAAGACCTATAAAAACAACAATAATAAAAAATGATACTATGGAGGAAATTAAAAATCAACTACCCAAAAACCTGAAAATTCTGATCACCGAAGATGAGAAAGATGTCGATACCTACCTTTCTCTGATTCTAAGAAACATCGGAAGAGAAATTCTTCATACGCTAAACGGGCTGGAGGCAATTGACGTTTGTCGCCAAAACAGGGATATCGACTTAATATTAATGGACATTAAAATGCCTGAAATGAACGGATATGATGCAACAAGGGAAATCCGTAAATTTAACGAGGACGTGATTATCATTGCCCAAACAGCTTATGCACTGATTGGTGATCGCGAAAAAGCCATTGATGCCGGATGCAACGACTACATTACAAAACCTATCAAAAGAGATGCGTTGATGGAAATGCTTAGTAAATACTTCAAGGAATAACAGAGGTTCTTACCCCAACCGAATCCTCATAATCCTTTTGGTTTTAGCTGAGATTTTGAATCGGTCGTCCAAACGTTTTCCGACGATCCATACCAACTGAGTGCCGCTGGCCAGTATCCATGCATTTTCCTTGTCAGGAATGGAGTATTTCTCGTCAATAAAAAAATCGCTCAGCTTTTTCAAGCCGGTCATTCCAAGAGGCTGAAAATATTCACCCTCGTTCCAGTGACGCATGATAAGTGGATAAATAAGTTTGTCCAAATCCAGATCAATCACCTGAGGATGGGTCGAAAACCTGAAATCAGAAGTTCGTTCCATTTTTTCAATCGTCAAATGAACCGGAATGCTGATTTTTCTGCAATCCTCTTCAATGTAAAATACCTTGTTTCGCTTCGGTTTGGAAGGTGAAATAAACAAATACTCACGATCCTTGACCAACCGGTAATCTTCAGAAAAGAATTTTCGTCCCGATTCACCGCCAAGTGAATTAATGATATCATCGGTTTGTTCAGCCTGAAAACCAAACGGGCGGATCAGTTCAAACAGGATGGTGCGCAGCGGATTAACGTTCAGTAGTTTGTCAATGTGGATCATCGCTCCCTGATCATCATCCGAATAAACAGAAGCTTTTATTTCACTCATCCGTTGCTGAAAAAGTTGTCCGGTTTCATGCAGGTTCCCAATTGTTTTCAACGCGTTTTTCCTGAAAGCCGGGTTCAGATCTTCGAGTAATGGAAGAATTTGATGTCGGATCAGGTTTCGTTTGTAAACGGTATCCAGGTTGCTCGAATCGGTCCGGTATGCAATATTCATTCGCTGGCAATAATCCAGTATTTCGGCACGGTTGGTAAAAAGCATTGGCCGGATAATCTGACCTGATTTGGGCTGAATGCCGCTCAGTCCCTTTATTCCGCTGCCACGTGAAAGGTTGATCAGGAAGGTCTCGATCACATCGTCCTGATGGTGAGCGGTTGCCAGATAATCATAGCCATGCCGCACAAGCAAGTTGTTAAACCAATCGTAACGAAGATCACGGGCCGCCATTTCTATTGAAATTCCTTCCTGCAAAGCAAATTCTGAAGTATTGAAATGCTCTGAATGGCATAACAGATTGTGCAGATCACAATAATCAGCGACAAACTGTTCATCCCCATCCGATTCGTGGCCCCGCAAACCAAAATTACAATGAGCAACGGCCACCGGAAATCCGGCATTGACGAACAAATGCAACATCAGCATCGAATCGGCTCCGCCACTCACGGCCAGCAGAATGCGCTGGGATGAATGAAAAAGGTCTTCTTCGCGAATGAATTTTAAAAATTGCTCAACCATGACGGAAAGTTCAAAGTTCTGAGGTTAAAGTTGTCTGAAAAATAATTCAGGTTCGTAAGTATAAAGATAATTGTTTTCTTTGTAATAAACCTATTTGAACTATCTTCTATATGATCAAAAGATATTATTTGCTACTTCTGTTTTTGATAATAGCCGCAACAAGTTTCGCGCAAAAATTCGAAGCCGAATTGGCGATTCTTGCGGATGGAGCCACCAAACAGGCAAACACCGCAGCTTCCGGAGGTTTTTTCGTGGCTCAAAATGAAGGAAGCCTTACATTTAACCTTGATTTAGAGGCTGAAGCAACCTATAATATTTTCATTAAGGTTGCAGCGCCTTATGACGACAAAGTCAACCGTTTTGCGATTGATGGTTCTTCTGTCGATTTCTCCACTCCTTTAAACCCAAACTATATCAGGCTGAAAGTGGTGAATTTCCTCAAATTGGCATCAGGACCGCATAAAGTAGAAATCACCAAATTGTGGGGCTGGATAAACATCGACTATATTGAATTCGAAAAAGTTGAACCCTCAACACGGTTCAATATAAACAAAACTCTGGTAACACCCGAACCAACCGACGAGGCGGCCAGATTATATCAATTTTTGTATGACAATTACGGTAAAAAAATTATTTCAGGAGTTATGACACTGAACAGTATGGATGAAGTCGTTTGGTTGAAAACCAATACAGGCAAGAATCCGGCTCTGGTAGGCCTCGATTTCATGCATAGTAACCGCGGATATGCATGGTATAATGATAATATACCCATGAACGATGCGCTGAGTTATTACAATAAAAATGGCATTCCTGCACTTTGCTGGCACTGGAGGGACCCTTCGCGTATCACTGAAGAGTTTTATACTCAAAAAGGCAATCCAACCAAATACACCACCTTTGATATTTCGAAGATTTTCGATGAAACGTCAGCCGAATACATTGCCATGATCAAAGACATCGATTTCATTGCAGGATTACTGAAAAAAGCCCAGCTCAGCAAGGTTCCGATCATTTGGAGGCCTTTACACGAAGCTGCCGGAGCTTGGTTCTGGTGGGGTGCCAAAGGCGCTGCCCCCTGTAAAAAATTATACCAGATCATGTTCGACCGCATGGTCAATTACCACAAACTGCACAACCTGATTTGGGTTTGGACACGCGAACCCAACGACGATGCCTGGTATCCGGGTGATGAATATGTCGATATCGTAGGTCGCGATATTTATAAGGACGGAAATCATGGTTCTCAGATTCTGGAATTTAATGACATGAATATCCGTTACGGTACAAAAAAGATGGTTACAATCAGTGAAAGTGGTTCTTTCCCCGATGTTGACAACCTGATAAAGGATGGCGCTGCCTGGTCATACTTCATGCCCTGGTATGGCAGCTTTGTGAAGGACAGCAAATACAATTCCCTTGATTTGTGGAAGAAGATGTTTGCCAGCGATTATGTTTTGACTCTCGATGAAATGCCGAACCTGAGAACTTATACTACGCCTGATATAAATACTGGCTTGAACATCAACAATGACGAGTCATTCAAAGTGTATCCAACTTATTTCGATGAGTTTGTCAATATTCAAACAGGAACGCTTATTCAAACGATTTCTGTTTACAATCTGCTTGGAATAAGGATTATATCGGTGAAGCCAAAATCGGAGAATACTGCAATTTCATTTGCCGGATATCCTTCAGGAATATATGTGGTGAAAGCCGACAATGAAGCAACCGTAAAAGTGATTAAAAGATAAACCACAAAACTTAACCAATATGAAAACCAACCAATTAACAATTATTGTTTTCTTCCTGCTTCTTGGTTTCTGCGGAACAGGAGCGTTGGCCCAAAAGGCAACTGTGCGAATTTTTCCTGAAGTGAAACGACAAATTATCCGGGCGGTTGGCGGCAATTATTGTCAGGCCAATTATTCAGAACATGCCGCTGATGCCATTGGCGATGAAACGCTGAAACAGTTTCGTCCATCGCACGTCCGTGTAGCGCTTCCGATGAGGCTCAGAAACGCAAAATTTGAAGATTACCGCGGCGCAAATTTTACCAAACAACCATTGGTAGTCGAGGTGCTTGACGAGTTGAAACGTATGAAAAATGAATTCGGGGTGAAAAATTTTACCATCTCTGTTTGGGATGTTCCTGATGAATTCATTGTTGATCCGTCAAAAAAAGCGCAACGAATCATCAAACCTGAAGCTTATGACGAGGTGATCCAAATGCTGACCGACTTTTTTCTGAAGGCCAAAAATGAATACGGCGTTGAAGTCGATCAGTTTTCGTTCAACGAATCGGACGGTGGCTACCAAATTATTTTTTCGCCGGAAGCGACTATCGCTTTTGTGAAAAAAGCCGGAATGAAATTCGAAGAAGCCGGGCTGAAAGCTAAATTTTTACTGGCTGATACCGCTCAAACCAAAGGAACGGTTGAATTTGCCACGCAAATTATGGCTGATCCTTCCATCTGGAAATACATTGGCCCACTTAGTTTTCATTGCTGGTGGTCGGAAAATATACCCGACAATGAATTTGAACGAATTGCCGGTTTCGGAAAAGCATGGAACAAGGAAGTGTGGTGTGCCGAACTGGGTTTCGATGCCATGTCGTGGAAAGTGAAAGACATGAATAAAAGCTGGAATTATGCCTTGCGTTTTGCTAAAATATCGCACCGTATGTTGAAATATGCTGAAGTGGAAGTATCTCTATACTGGACCTGGCAAAACAATTATGAAATCATGTCGGCCGATTTGCAGAAGATGTATCCTTCCTATTACATCACCCGTCATCAGGTCGATTTTATGAATACAGGCACCCAAATTGTACATTCGCTCAGTTCCGACCCGCAGATATTGGCAGTTGGTGGCATTCGTCCCAATGGAAGCCGGGTTTTACAGCTCATCAATATGAAAAAGGAACCAGTGACCGTTGACATTTCCGGATTCGATTCCCAAAAAATTGACGCGACCACTACTATTGAAACCAACAACTGGGAACTCCTTAAAAATTGTGCCAAAACGAAGAATGGCAAAACAGAATTGAAACTTAAACCGGAGTCTGTGAATACCTTTGTGTTCAACTAATTAATTTGAAAATTTGACAATTCGGCAATTTTGACAATTATAACTCTGTAAATAAACGACAACCGACAACTTTCGACAACCAATGACTATTGAATGACCCCAAACAACTGAATGTCTGACAACAGACAACTATAACAACTGACAACAATTGACCAATTAATAACAACAAAGAAATAATCAATCCAATGGGAAAAATTCAAAATTTTATACTCCTCCTTCTCCTTTGCATTGGGATAGCAGCACAGGCAGGAAAACCGGTTCCTTCCGACCCGAAAGCGACGAAGGAAGCTGTAAAACTGTATCAAAAAATGCTGAAACTTCAGCAAAAGGGACTGATGTTTGGCCATCAGGATGCAATGGCATACGGAACAAGCTGGTATGCCGAAGAAGGCCGTTCGGATGTGAAAGACGTTTGCGGTGATCATCCGGCTGTTTTCGGATGGGAGTTAGGGCATCTCGAACTCGGAGATCCGTACAGCCTCGATTCAGTTTTTTTCGACAACATACGGAAAGGAATTATTAGGGTAAATAAGAAGGGAGGAATAAATACCATCAGCTGGCATTTTCGGAACGCACTAACGGGCGGATCGGCCTGGGATGTAAACTCAAAAAAGACAGTTGCTTCGATTCTTCCCGGAGGTGAAAAACACGAGTTGTACAAACAATACCTTGATAAACTGGCTGTTTTTATGCTCAGCCTGAAAACTTCAGAAGGAAGATTGGTCCCGGTTTTCTTCCGTCCTTTCCACGAGCACACCGGAAGCTGGTTCTGGTGGGGTAAAAACCTTTGTACGGTTGACGAATACAAGGCTTTGTGGCGGTTTACGGTGAACTACCTGCGCGATACAAAAAACATTCATCATCTGCTGTATGCCTATTCCACCGACCGTTTTACCACTCCTGAAGAATACCTGGAACGTTATCCGGGCGACGACCTGATTGATCTGGTTGGCTTCGATTTATATGACCGCGGCCCTGACTATTCGGCCACATTGGGGAATTGCGCCAAAATGGTATCGAAGATTGCTACCGAAAAAGGTAAAATTGGTGCGGTGACTGAAGCCGGCGGCCCGATTACCAAAAATCCGGAATGGTGGACAAAAATACTGTTGGAAACACTCCGACCGTATAATTTGTCGTACGTGTTGGTTTGGCGGAATCCTTTTAATCAGCCAGCCCGTGTAGCTTTCGGTCCTTACAAAGGTTGCCCGAGTGAACATGATTTCATCAGGTTTTACAACGACCCGAAAACATTGTTTCTGAAGGATAACAAATAAGCGGAATTATTTATTGAGCGGGTGACTTGGAGTCACCTGCTCAATAGTTGCCTCACAAACAACTGTTTGTAAACCAGCCCTCCTGAAGTTAAAATACTTTCGAACAGCACCACACGATTAATGGCAACGATTCCGAAGTTGAATAGCTGGTATTCCTTCATTAAAGCATCGAACGAAACACGATTTTCAAGACTTTTTATTCGAGCCAAGGTCAAATGTGGTTTCAAAGGTTTATTATCGAACAGAAAGTTATTTTGCAAAAGCAATTCGCCCACTTGGGCATGGGCTGGCATCAGACTTTGAACATCCTTCAAACCAAGCCACAAAACCTTTGGGTTATGTGAATTCGGAAACACATTTGCCCCGATCAATTGGGTCTTATAAGCCTGAACAGCATCGAACGATTTTTCAATTATTTGTTGCAGCATGTCTATTCCAGATTCCGGGGTATCGCCCAGAAAAACCAAGGTGATGTGCCAGTTTTCAGGTTTAGTCCAGCTTATCCGGTTTTGGTTTAGTACCCGATCGTTCTGCCAGGGTGCTGATATCTGAGCGGCTATTTTTGATTCAATCGGAAGTCCGATAAAAAGTCGTTTCATGGAAAAGTTGGTTTTCTGAAATTTATTGAAATCATAAAATTACACATTCAATATTGAAAAAAATAAAACATTTAGCGGTACAAAATGGTTTTGTTATTCAGTTTAACAACCTGCGCGGATTTAAACCCGAAATAGGCTATGAATTTCAATTCATGGGCGGGCCCGATGAAAAAAGGCAATACCGCCATCTTTGCAAATAATGTTTTTACTTAAAATTTAAGAATATGAAAATCGCAGTATTGATTGTCCGAATTCTGATGGGATTAATGTTCGCATTTGCTTCCATCGCATTTTTTTTTAAACTGATACATGAACCGGAAGTAACCGGGAATGTCAAAATTTTCAACGATGGGATTGTGGCATCCGTGTATTTAATGCCAACAGTGAAGATCTTCGAATTCCTTTGTGCTATTGCTTTTCTTTCAGGAAGATATGTAGCACTTGCTTCAGTAGTGATCTTTCCGATCATGCTAAATATCCTTCTTTTCCATGCTTTCCTGGATATGTCGGCCTTACCGCTTGCAGTTGTACTGATGATCGGAAACCTTTTCCTTGCTTATTATCACCGTGATAAATACAAATCAATGTTGAATGCAAAGTAAGATTCGTTATATTTGAACTTCAAACAATTAAAATTATAGCTCGTGATAATTATTTATGTTTTACTGATCATCGTTGCCTTTCCTTTAATCCTGGCATTATTTGTTAAAAAGAAATATTCTGTTGAACGTGAAATTGTAATCAACAAACCCAAATACTTTGTTTTCGATTATCTTAAGCGATTAAAAAATCAGGACAATTTCAGCAAGTGGGCCACCATGGATCCCAATATGAAAAAGGAATATCGCGGAACTGACGGAACCGTTGGTTTTGTTTCTTCCTGGGATAGCAACGACAAAAACGTTGGCAAAGGGGAGCAGGAAATCAAAAAAATCATGGAAGGCCGACGAATAGATTTCGAAATCAGGTTTATCAAACCCTTTGCCGGTGTGGCGAATGCCTATATGACCATAGAATCGACTACGAACAATGCAACCATTGTAAATTGGGGATTCGACAGCAAAATGAAATACCCGATGAACCTGATGCTTTTATTCATGAACATGGAAAAAGCAATCGGAACCGATTTCGAAATTGGACTTAACCGACTGAAGCAACTTCTGGAAAAATAGAATTGATACATCTCAAAATATAATCAATAAAATATGGCAACAATTAATCCTTATCTAAATTTTCCGGGTACAGCTGAAGAAGCTTTTAATTTCTACAAATCCGTCTTTGAGGGAGAATTTCTGGCTTTGCAACGGTTTAAAGATATTCCCGGTGGCGAAAATATGCCGGCCGATGTTCAGGACAAAATCATGCATATTTCGCTTCCCGTAGGAACAGGAAACGTACTAATGGCTAGTGATGCCATTGATTCAATGGGTCATCCGTTAACTGTCGGGAATAACTTTTATGTCTCGGTAAGTGTCGATAGCAAAGAGGAAGCCGATCGTTTATTTTCAGGGTTATCGGAAGGTGGAACAATTGAAATGCAACTCGGCGACATGTTCTGGGGGGCCTACTACGGAGCTTTTGCCGACAAGTTTGGTATTCAATGGATGATCAGTTTCGAAAACAAGCAATTGTAATTATTTGTGCAATCTAAAGAATTCTCCTGCCCCGAAATTAAAACAAATGATTTACAATCGGAACTATGAATATCCGGATAAAAATAGTATTGATTATTCTATTACAATCGTGTACCCAGCTGGAGAATAAAAAAAATACCGGTGATTCTGGACCTCAAGCTACAGAAGTTCATGGTCATATTTTATCTAATGACAGTATTTCGCAGCCGGTAGTAATCAATTCAGGAATACCCAAATCAGTTAAGGCCGGAAAATCGCCGGAAGTATTGACAGGCCTCAATGTGAAACCTGCAGGGAAACCGGATATTGTTTTGGCTGGAATTCCGGATATTTGCACACCCGGTCAAAACGGCTATTTACTTCCCAAAGAAATTACTTCCTCTGGACAATCTATTCTTTCAGGTATTCCGGAAGTAGTGATAGCCAAGGATGCTTACAGCAAAGATGTAAATCCATACAGTTTTACAGCCTTCGGAACTATTCAGGGATTAAAACACAATCAGATCAGGTGCCTGATGCAAGACCGAAGCGGAAATCTTTGGTTTAGCAATGATGACGGAGTGACCCGCTATGATGGCAAGTACCTTTCCCACTTTTCGGTGAAAAACGGTTTAAGTAACAACATCGTTTTATGTATGATGGAGGATCGCGATGGAATACTTTGGTTTGGAACCTTTGGGGGCGGAGTGACCAGCTATGACGGGAAATATTTTACCCATTATACCGAGCGCGAAGGACTGAGCAACAACATCGTAAATGCCATCTTTCAGGATAAAACCGGAAATATCTGGTTTGCAACATCAGGAGGCGGGGTTTCAAAGTTTGACGGAAAAATATTTACCCATTTTACCGCAAAAGAAGGATTGGGCAGCAACCAGATCCGCTCTATCTTTCAGGATAAGGATGGATATCTCTGGTTTGGCACTTTTGGCAATGGTGTGACTAAGTTCGATGGGAAAAGTTTTATGAATTATGAAGATAAAGAAGGCTTTGCCGGCAATCAGGTGGTATCCATCTTTCAGGATCACCAGGGTAATATTTGGTTTGGAACCTACAACACGGGAGCAATAAAATACGACGGCAAATACTTTTATCAGTTTACTGATAAGCAAGGATTAAGTGACAACAATGTTTTAAGCATGATTCAGGATGTAACCGGATCAATTTGGTTTGGTACTTCAGGCGGTGGTATTTCGAAGTTCGATGGCAATAATTTTACTCATTTTACCGAAAAGGAAGGTCTGACGAACAATTATGTCCGTTGTTCGCTGATTGATAAACAGGGGAGTTTATGGTTTGGTACGCGCGATGGAGGCTTACTTAAGTACAATGGCGATCTGTTTACTCATTACACCGAAAGTGAAGGTCTTGGTAATAGTAAGGTTCTGAGTATCATGCAGGATACGAAAGGTGATCTTTGGTTTGGGAGTTTTAGTAACGGAATTTCCAGGTATGACGAAAAAAAAATTGTCAGGTATTCACTGAAGGAAGGCTTGCTGAACGATCGTATTTATAGTATTGTAGAAGATAAAAGTGGTAATATATGGATTGGTTCTGATGGTATGGGAGTTGCCAGATTTGACGGTAAGTATTTCAATCATTATACTCAGTATGAAGGACTGTGCTACAATGCCATACGATGTATTCTCCAAGACCGGACTGGAAATCTCTGGTTTGGCAGCTATGGTGGCGGTGTTTCCAAATTTGATGGCAAAACCTTTGTGAACTATTCCGAGGCGTCAGGCTTAAGCAGCAACAAAGTGTTGTGCATGCTGGAAGATAAAAAGGGGAACATTTGGTTTGGTACTGACGGTGCCGGTGTAACCAGCTTTGACGGCAAAATATTTACCAATTTCATGGTGAAAGAAGGACTTAGTCACAATACAGTTACGAGCGTCCTGGAAGATAAAAATGGTGATCTCTGGTTTGGGACTTCGGGAGGGGGAGTGACCAGGTATGATGGTAAATACTTCACCATCTATACTGAAAAGGACGGACTGACCAATAACTACATTAACAGCCTTTATCAGGATAAACATGGAAAAATATGGATGGGGACACGTTTTGGGCCTAATATACTTGAAGAAGGTAAACTTCTGCAGAAAACAAAAACATCGGAATTGCCTCTTTTCAGTAATTATTCGTACGAAGACGGATTTCTGGGAATTGGTTGTAATATGGCTGCATTGTTTGAAGACAGGGCCGGAGTTATCTGGATTGGAGCTACCAACCGATTAACGGCCATCCATCCTGAAAGCGAATTTCCTGACACCATCGCGCCAAACATTCAGTTAACAAATGTCCAGCTCTTTAATGAAAATATTCCCTGGATAAATCTGGAACATAAAATGGATTCCAGTTTTATTCTGAACAACGGCGTTAAGGTGGGTGATTTTCAGTTCAGCAGTGTTTCAAAATGGTATTATCTGCCCGAAAATTTAAATCTTGCATATAACAATAATTATCTGACGTTCAGCTTTATCGGTATTACTCAAAAGCAACCTCAAAAAGTCAAGTATCAATACCAGCTTGAAGGACAAGATAAGAACTGGAGCTCTCTCACCGGACGAACTGATGTATCGTATGGAAATATTGATCCGGGTGATTACCTGTTCAAAGTTAAAGCCATGAATAGTGAAGGGATTTGGAGCAATGAATACCATTATTCTTTTACCATTCGCCCTCCGTGGTGGAAAACATGGTGGTTTTATGCGATTGTAATAATTGGTGCGCTTGCGTTTATTATGAGTTACATCAAATGGAGAGAACGCGAGCTGGAACAACAAAAAAATTGGCTCCAGAAAAAGGTAGAAGAACAAACCAGTGAATTGAAAGTAAAAAATGAAGAATTACATTCCAAAAATGAAGAATTGCAAATCATCAATTCTGAAAAGGACAAATTTTTCTCTATCATCGCCCATGATGTGCGCGGTCCTTTAAGTTCCTTTCAAGCACTGACTGAATTAATGGAGGAAGACTTGCAGTCATTAAATTCGGATGAGATTCAGAGTATGGTTGGAGCCATGAAAAATTCGGCTGCCAATCTTTTCGAATTGCTTGGCAACCTGCTCGAATGGGCACGAATGCAGCGAGGATTGATCCCTTTTAATCCTGAATTGCTACTTCTGGAAGAATTGCTGAATGCATCAACTGAAATAATATTACAGGCGGGCCACAATAAATCAATAGCGATTGTCTTGGATATTCCGGCTGATCTGAAGGTTATTGCCGATAAAAATATGTTGTCGTCAGTTGTTCGTAATCTAACTTCCAATGCGGTGAAATTCACAGCAAAGGGTGGTAAAGTTACCATTAGTGCAAAAGAAACCGGAAACGATAGGATCGAGATATCGGTAACCGATTCCGGCATCGGAATGAAAAAACAAATGGTCGATGACCTTTTCAAAATAGATACAAACACAAGTCGCCCGGGTACAGAAGGCGAATATAGTACTGGCCTGGGTTTGCTGCTATGCAAAGATTTTACGGAGAAACAAGGCGGCCGGATCTGGGCTGAAAGTGAGGTTGGGAAGGGAAGCACCTTTTATTTTACTATTCAATCCGGGAAAAAGAGCTGAAGAAATTATTATTGGTAATTTGTTCTGCACCGATGATTAGAATCATATCAAACATTTGAATAAAAAAACCCGGCGAAACTGACCGGGTTTTAGATTATGAATTATACTTCACTCAACTATTCCCACTTAATAGTTTTCGATTCTTTTGTCAGGAACTGTATGTTATTGCCTTTGTCGTAACTGGTTCCGGTTTCGATTTTTATGCCCGTTAATTCAATAATATAATCGGTACCGGCAATGGGTGATTTTCCGGCAGCCCAACCTGATGTTGTAGAACCGAATTCGTATTCAACCTTGTCAGGATCCAGAAAGGAGCTTGAGAATAAAATTTCTGACTTGTTGGCTGAATATAGACTGACGAGGTAAAAGTCAGCACCCGTGACCTTGTCCCAGGTAGTTTTCAGTAAATGACTGGACAATGTTGACGTTTTTATAGTAATTGCGGCTAATTTTTCATCGCCTACAATGACTTTCCCGGTAAGCTTTTCGTCGCTTACAGAAATGATTTCGAAAATATAATCACCTTCTACCGGTACTTCAGTATTATAGTCGCCCGCTTCAGGAATAAAAATAAATTGAGATTTAGATGGGAGTATCAAAAGGAAGGTTGCGTCTTTAAAAGGAAATTCCCGGTAAAAAGAGTCGGCTGGTTGGTGCAAATTATTCAAGCGCTACAATATATCTTTATGAAATCTTTATTCTATGGATGCCAAAATTTGCAATTCCTTTATGAAATCGAAGCCAATTTTGTACTTTTATGTGCTTTCTGATAAATGAATGGGAAAAATAATCAATTTCAAAATTGTCTTTAAAGTAATAAGCCGGAACTTATTTATTATTGCTGCCGCATTATTGGTTTGTGTGGGTATTGCTGTCCTTTATGCTGAGGATACAATGCCATTTATTCTTTCTTCTTTAATATCTCTTACACTTGGTGTGTTATTTTATATGGTCACCAGGAAGCAGGATGAAAATATTACTATTCATAGAAAGGACGCCTATCTTACTGTAACTTTATCATGGCTTTTTATAAGTTTAACCGGATGTTTGCCATATATTTTTTCAGGCGCTATTCCTTCATTCGTAAATGCTTTTTTTGAATCTGTCTCAGGTTTTACCACAACCGGTTCTTCCATATTGGTTGATGTAGAAATATTGCCAAAATCAATTTTGTTTTGGAGAAGCCTGACCCACTGGATTGGCGGTATCGGTATTATTGTGTTGGTAATCATTGTTATGCCTTCACTTCAGATTGGCGGATATAACCTTTTCACACTTGAATCGTCGTTACAGGAAAAAATACAGCCAAAAATAAAAGCAGTAGGAATGCGCTTGTTGATAATTTATTTCATTCTGACTGTTGCCGAAGTTATCTTTTTACTGGCAGGAAACATGAATCTTTTTGATAGCGTTTGCCATTCTTTTGGAACCGTTGCAACCGGGGGGTTTTCGACAAAAAACGCAAGTATCGCCGGATATTCTCCATACATTCAATATGTTGTAACCATCTTCATGTTATTGGCAGGTACTAACTTCATCATTCATTATTACCTGCTTAAACGGGATTTCAAAAAAGTAAAAGAGAATGAAGAGTTGAAATTCTATTTTTTGCTGGTTTTTGCGATAGTCGCCATTGTAACAGCTTCCTTATACTTTTCTATGCAAAAACCTTTGGAAGAATCCTTCAGAGAGGCATTTTTTCAGGTTGTTTCAATTGTAACCTGCACGGGTTTCGCTACTGCCGATTATCTGCAATGGCCGGCATTTGCATGGGTGATCATTTTCTTTGCCATGTTTCTTGGAGGTAGCACCGGATCAACAGCCGGTGGGATAAAAATGGCAAGACATTTGGTTCTATTGAAGAACATCAATCGCATTTTCCGTCATTTACTTTCTCCAAATGCTATCTTTCCAATCAGGTTAAATAAAAACGTAATAAGCACTGATACAAACAGATCAATCTTAACTTTTATAATCGTTTATTTACTGATATTTTTGATTGGAAGCCTGTCATTGGTACTCATTGGCATCGACGGAAAAACAGCCGGTGGTTCGGTAGCTACCTGCATGGCTGGCATTGGGCCCGGATTGGGAACAGTTGGTCCGGTAAGTAACTTTGCCCACCTGCCTGATATGGGGAAAATAATTCTGTCTTTTCTGATGGTTGTCGGAAGGTTAGAAATTTACACCGTTATTGTATTGTTCTCCGGAAATTTCTGGCGCAATTAGACTTTACTTCCTGCCACCACCGTATAAAAATCTTCAGGATTTAGGTACTGCAGAGCTAACCGCAACAATTCTTCAGAAGTAAGGTTTCGTAAAACAGTCAGATACCGGTCGTAAAACGAATAGTCGAGGTCGAAATCGTTGATGGCTTTAAAACTTGCAGCCAAGGCGAATGGACCGTCGAAGTCGCGCAGAAATTCACCCAACAAATAACTTTTCACGGTTTCAAGTTCATCAATAGGAATAAGTTCAGTCTGTAGCTTTTTCATCTCGATGAAAATCTCTTTCAATGTTGGTTCAAGATATTCGTTCCCAACTTCGGTGGCGATAATCAGGTAGCTGACATGTTTCAGCGAAAGTACAAAGCTGCCGATTCCATAAGTATAACCTTTTTCTTCCCTGATATTGGCCATCAGCCTCGACCCAAAATAACCTCCCAGAATTGTAATCAGAACAGATAACGCGTGATAATCGGGATGACTTTTATCAACCCAGAATTTTCCTACCCTGATGGCCGATTGGCTGCCATTGGCTTTTTCGACATGGTGATATTTTTGCGTATCGGGACAAATTGCAAAATCAGTTTTTTTCTCCGGATTTCGCTGCCAGTCGGTGCCGCCAAAATGCGATTCGAGCAGGGTCAAAACATTTTCTTCTACCTTTCCGGCGCAAATAATACGGCAGTTTCCGGAGTGATAATACGATTGGTAAAATTGCATCAATATTTCGCGGCCGATCAGATCAAAATCTTCCAGCTTGTTGGTGATCGAATAAGGATGGTCATTTCCGAACATTACCTGGGTAAATTTCTTCTGGCACAGTGTCCGCACTTTTTCATTTTCGAGCAGAAACTTCTGTTTGTTTTTGGCCAACAGTACTTCAAGTTCATACTCCGGAAAAACTGAATGCTTGATCATGTTTTCAGTCATTTGGAGCATTGACGGAAGATGTTTCCCAAGACATACCAGGTTGAAGTACCCGTAATTCTGATCGGCAACCAGTTGAATGTACGAACCGTAAAAATCGAATTTCTCTGCAATTTCGGCTGCCGAATAACCGGCACTTCCTTCTTCGAGCATCGAATTGCATAAACTGGCAACCATGTTGACCGGCTGAAACCAGGTTCCGGCTTCAAAGATAAAATCGATTTTAACCACATCCTGCGAACCGGCATTTACAAAATAGACAGGAATACCGTTCGAAAGCAGACGTTTTTCAGCCTGAATAATATCAATGTGTTCAATGGGATTGACAATGGGTTGTATGGTGCGGTTCAACATGAGTTACTTTTTAGCAATATAATTTAAAACAGAACAATTCTCCGGACGAAAAATTTGTTGCGATACTTCCTGAATTTGTGCAGTCGTCACCGACCTGTAGAATTCAACCTGAGAATTAATGAGGCTGGCATCCTGAAGTATTTCGTTGGTTGCCAGGTTCATCGCTTTGTTCAGATAATTCATCTCACTGTATTCAATGTTGGCTTCCACTTTGTTTTTCACTTTTTCGAGTTCGTATTCCGAAACCCGTTCCTGTTTCATCCGGTCGAGTTCCCGGTCAATGGCTTTGTGGGCTGTTTCGAGCGACACACCATTGCTTGGTTTTCCTGAAACGATGAACAATCCGGGTTCGTAATCACCCGAAAGGTAAGCATCCAGCTCGGTAAACAATTTTTCTTTCTGAACCAGGTTCTGGTACATTCTTGACGAATTTCCACTTGAAAGTACATCCGAAATAAGGTCGGTGGCATAATAATTCAGGTCGAGGCGATCGGGCATGTGATAAGCAAGGTAAAGCGTATCGTTCGGCACATCGCGCACCACCGTTTGTTCGCGTATTTCAGTTTGTACAGGTTCCTGCGGAATGTTCCGCGGTTTCACTGCCCGGTTGGGAATAGGACCAAACCAGCGTTCTGCAAGGATTACCACCTGATCAAATTCCACATCGCCGGCAACAACCAGTACTGCATTGTCGGGAGCATAATGGGTAAAGAAAAAATCTTTTACCTGCTGCATGGTAGCCTGTTCGATATGGCTGATTTCGCGCCCGATGGTCGGCCATTGGTAGGGATGAACTTTGTAGGCCAATTGGCGCAGTAGTGGCCACACATCGCCGTAAGGTTGGTTAAGGTAGCGCTGCTTGAATTCCTCAATCACCACGTTGCGCTGCACTTCAAGGCTTGTTTTCGAAAAAGCCAGTTCGAGCATTCGGTCCGATTCGAGCCAGAACCCGGTTTCGATATTGTTTTTGGGAAGTGTCAGGTAATAATTTGTCAGATCGTTCGAGGTGAATGCATTGTTGTCGCCACCTGCTTTCTGTAACGGTTCATCGTAGGTCGGAATATGTTTTGAACCACCAAACATCAGATGTTCAAACAGATGGGCAAATCCGGTACGATCGGGATGTTCGTCGCGCGAGCCGACATTGTAGCAAACGTTTATTGCCACCATCGGTGTGGTTTTATCCTGATGGACAATAACGGTCAATCCGTTGGCTAATTTGGTTCGTTCAAAATGTATCATAAAAGAGTTCCAAGTTTCAAGTTCAAAGTTCAAAGTTATGCGTTGTTGCAATGTTACAGCGAGCAGTAAAGGTTCAGCCATATCCTGGCCTAATTTATTCTCATTCTCCAATTTTTGGAGTTTACATTTTCAAATTGTTTCATTGTCGAATCATCAAATTAAAAAATCGTCGAATTTTCGATTCGTTTTTTTGCCAGCCGGTATTCCTGAATCAGGTTTTCCATGATGGTTTTTACAGGCAATACTTCATTAATAATTGAAGAAACCTGTCCGATCTCGAGTTCGCCTTCAGCCAGATCGCCTTCGAACATGCCCTTTTTAGCACGTCCTTTACCAAGCAAAGCTCGTAGTTCTGAATCATCGGCACCTTCAAGTTCGAGCTTGTTGACGGCCTCAAAAAATTCATTTTTAATCAATCGTACCGGTCCTACTTTTTTAAGTGCCAATTTGGTATCGCCTTCGGTCAATCCGGTTACCAGATTTTTAAAATCGGAATGGGCAGATGATTCTTTGGAGATTGCAAACCGTGAACCGATTTGAACTCCATCGGCTCCCAAGGCCATTGTGGCCAAAATCGCTTCACCGGTGGCAATCCCTCCTGCAGCTAATAAAGGCAGGGATGTTACCCACCGAACAGCAGGAATCAGTGTTAAAGTAGTGGTTTCTTCCCGTCCGTTGTGCCCGCCTGCTTCAAAACCTTCGGCCACAATGGCATCTACACCGGCTTCTTCACATTTCAGGGCAAATGCTGAACTGGCGATTACATGTCCCACAATGATTCCCCGATCTTTCAGCCAGGTTGTATATTTTTTTGGACTTCCGGCAGATGTAAAAACAATCGGCACTTTTTCGTCAGCAATGATATTCATGATAGTTTCCAGTTCAGGATAAAACAGCGGAACATTTACACCAAAAGGCTTGTCGGTAGCCAGTTTGGTTTTCTGAATGTGTTCGCGAAGCGTTTCAGGATGCATGGAACCTGCGCCAATCAAGCCAAGCCCGCCATTGTTGCTAACAGCCGAAGCCAGGCGCCAGCCGCTGCACCAAACCATTCCGGCCTGAATGATTGGATATTTAATCCCGAAAAGTTTACAAATCCGGTTTTCCATAACTGATGAAATTCTAATTTTTTCGAAGGGCAAAGGTAGAAGAAAGAAAAGAATTAATGACGGAATGATAAGATATGGCATTGAGATAATGAGACAATTTGGCAATGAGACAATTTGATGATTTTAAAATTTGAAGATGAGAAAATGGTAGGCTACGAATTGAGATTGATCAATTTGCCAAGGTGTGGTGTTAAGGTTGAGCAAAGGATAAATTGACAACTGACAACACTGACAACCAATACAACGCTTTAACTTCTGCCTGCTGTGACTGTAAACTGCGACTGCTTTCCTATGTGACTTCATCAATAATCACTTTCTCAAGTTCGGTGGTGAGCTGAATAAGTGAAATTTTATGCATCAGTTCGCCATTAATTGCAAGCGAGATAGACCCTCTTTCTTCAGAAACAACGATGGCCAAAGCATCTGTTACTTCTGAAACACCAAGTGCAGCACGGTGCCTGAGTCCCAGATTCGGATCAAGGTCTGTTCTTTCTGTCAGCGGAAGAATGCAGCGGGCAGCAGCAATCCGATTTCCAATGACCACTACAGCGCCATCGTGTAACGGAGTATTTTTAAAAAAAATGGTTTCGAGCAGAGCCGACGAAATGCGCGCATTTATTTTTTCGCCCGACCGTAATATATCTTTCAATTCAAATTTGTGAGGAATAACAATTAATGCTCCTGTTTTCGAACGGGCCATGCTGTCGCAAGCCCTGACTATTTCTTTGATTTGCTGATTGGTAGCTGATTTCGCTTTTTCTAAATTGAAGAGTTTTTCGAGTCCGAAACTGTGACTAAGCTGATAGTTAGTTCCTATTAAAAGTAAAAAGCGCCTGATTTCCTGCTGAAAAACCACTACAAGAGCCAATACTCCGACACCAATAAACTGCCCCATCAATGTACCGAGCAACTCCATGTTCATTGCTTTTACCAGCAGCCAGAAAACATAAACCAGGAATAATCCGATGAAAATATTAAAGGCAACCGTCCCTTTGATCAGCTTGTACATTTGATATAAAAGTACAGCTACCAGAAGAATGTCAACCAAATCCAATACCCGAAGAGTAATAAACAATGTCATATTCAAATTTATTCCGAAGTTGAACGAATCCTATTTAAAATGCGGACGGCCTCGACAGCTTCGCGTACATCATGAACACGCAGGATATCAGCTCCGCCCATCAAAGCCAGGGTATTGACAACAGAGGTGCCGTTTAGGGCATCGTCAGGTTTTGTTCCCAGCAACTTATAAATCATTGATTTCCGCGAAACGCCGACCAATACCGGCAACTGAAATACTTTAAACGAATCGAGCCTGTTCAGAAGTTCATAATTGTGTTCCAGCGTTTTCCCGAAGCCAAAGCCAGGATCGATGATCACATCTTTTACCCCTGCTTTAATCAGTTTTTTTACTGCATCGGTAAAGAACATGGAAATATCGCGGATAATATCTTCGTAAACAGGATTCTCCTGCATTTTGAGCGGAGTTCCCAACATGTGCATCAGGATATACGGTACGCCCAGCTTTCCGATGGTATCGAACATGTGAGTATCAAAATTGCCGCCCGATACGTCGTTTACAATGCAGGGGCCACAATCCTCGATCACTTTCAGCGCCACCCAGGAACGGTAGGTATCAATGGAAATAAATGCTTCAGGAAATGCCTTCTTTACTGCTTTAACTGCCGGCAACAAACGATCAATCTCATCTTTTGTCGAAATTGCTTCTGCGCCGGGTTGTGTCGAAATCGCACCGATATCGATGATGGTTCCTCCCTGCTCTAAGATTTCTTCGGCCCGTTTGACAACTCTCTTTTCGGTTTTGTATTTTCCACCATCAAAGAACGAATCAGGAGTCACATTCAGGATGCCCATTACAACAGGTTTTGTAAGGTCAATTAGATGCCCGTTCAGGTTAATGGTACTCTTGCGTTTCAGAAATTTGGCAGCAGTTGTTGTTATTAACATAGGAAAAATATTTGAACTCTAAACTAATGTAATTTACAAAAGTAAAATAAAATACACTCAAAATACACATTAATTTAATACTTTTATGCCTCGAAAAATTAAGATAATTATGGATAAAACAAGCCAGCAATACGACCATGTGATCACCGTTTGTCAGGATATTTTCACAAAAAAGATGAAAGATTACGGCATTGCCTGGCGTATTCTTCGTCCAAGTTCAATGACCGACCAAATTTATATTAAGGCACAGCGAATCAGGAGTATTGAACAAAAAGGCGTGAGTAAAATTGACGAAGGGATACGGTCTGAATATATTGGTATTGTGAACTATTGTATCATGGGCTTGGTTCAGCTTGAAAAGGGAACTTCGGAAACCGATGATTTAACTGAAGCAGAAACCCTGTCGCTATATACCAGCTATTTCAACCAGGCCAAAGAGCTGATGCTGGCTAAAAACCATGATTATGACGAAGCCTGGCGCAACATGCGAATGAGTTCATACACCGATTTAATCCTGATGAAACTTAACCGCACCAAACAAATAGAAGACAAGCTGGGAAAGACTATCATTTCAGAAGGAATTGAAGCGAATTACCTCGACATGATCAATTATGCCGTTTTTGCGTTAATTAAGATAGAATTTTAAAACAACAGTCATGTTCAAACATATTGCACGCATTCTGCTCGGTTTAACTTTTGTCTTTTCCGGATTTGTTAAAGGAATCGACCCATGGGGATCGGCCTATAAATTCACCGATTATTTCACTGCTTTTCAAATGCCCTGGCTCACCCATCTGGCCTTTGCACTCGGTATCTTGCTTGCTGCTGCTGAATTCGCTATGGGCGTTGCAATGATATTTAATTTTTTCATCAGGATTACAAGTTGGTTTACGTTGGCTTTTATGGTATTCTTTACCGGGCTGACTTTGGTGCTGGCTTTGACCAATCCGGTGACCGACTGCGGATGCTTTGGCGACGCATTGGTTATAACCAACTGGCAGACATTTTACAAGAACATTGTTCTGCTGGCTTTGGCCATTTATATATTCGTTCAACGCAAAAAATTCAAAAGCAAAAACGGGCCTTTACTTTCTATTGCTTTCACTGCCATGACCATGGTTTTTTACTTTTATCTGGTCGATTATTCATACAATCATTTGCCGATTATTGATTTCAGCCCATACAAAGTGGGTGTGAATATTCCTGAGGCCATGAAAATTCCTGAAGGCGCGCCCAAAGCGATTTATGAAAACAATTTCATTTACAAAAACCTGAAAACCGGAGAGGAAAAGAAATTTGCAGAAGCCAACATCCCATGGAAAGATACGCTAAACTGGAAGTTTTTAAAAGCGGAAGATGCTGTTTTGATACAAAAAGGATACACGCCGCCCATTCATGATTTCACGATTGAAACTGCGGAAGGGGAGGATATTAAGGATTTTTTCCTTTATGACGAGAAAGGAACTTTCATGGTGATAGCATCCAACCTGCAAAAGACTGACAAGGAAGGAATGCGAAAAATTGCCCAACTGGCAGTTGAAGCAAAAAGGAAAGGCTATAACTTTATCGGTTTGACAGCCACTTCGCCCGATAGTTTTGATGCTTTTAAAAACGAAACAGGGGCGCAATTCGACTTTTTCAATACCGATGAAATTACCTTGAAAACCATTGTTCGTTCCAATCCCGGATTGATTCTGCTGAAAAAGGGAACCATATTGAATAAATACCATTTTAATGATATTCCGAAAATCGAAACACTGGAAGATCAGATTCCAAAATAGCCGATACTAAAAACCTGAATTTAACGTTCGGATAAAAAGCCGAAACAAAAAATTATGCGAAAACTAATTATCCTGATAGCATTGCTGGCATTTGTTTATCCAAATGCGTTCGGCCAGATCGGAGGAGAATACACTTATCAATTTCTGACCCTGACCAATTCGGCACGAATGGCAGCCTTAGGCGGTAACCAGGTTGCACTCAGCGACTCGACCGATTTAAATGTTTCTTACAACAATCCTTCCTTGCTGATGCCCGGCATGAAAAACATGTTGGCAATCAACTATGTTAATTATTTTGCAGGTGTAAATTACGGTTATGCGGCCTATTCTTTTGGCACTCCATTGCCCGGTAACTTTGCCGTTGGAATGCACTACATCAATTACGGCGATTTTATTGCAGCAGAGGCCAATGGACAAAAAACAGGTAATTTTATCGCTGCCGAATATGCTTTAAACATTATCTGGTCGAACGAATTCAAATGGAGATACAAAGAAAAAGATTCATCAATACAAGATTCGTCAGGCAATAGATTTCGCGTATTGGATCAAAAAAGGCTGACTTATGGGATCACCCTGAAACCTTTGCTTACTGAATTTGAAAGTTATCAATCTGTTGGCTTTGCTGCCGATCTGGGCGTTAGCTTATTCAGTAAAAACGGGCTTACCGTGACTTCGCTGGTCGCACGCAACATCGGAACTCAAATTACTACTTACTATGATGGCGCTGAAAGGGAATCTATACCATTTGACCTTCAGTTTGGTATTTCACAAAAGCTGCAACATGCTCCAATACGGATTGCAGCCACCATGCAACACCTTCAGAAATGGGATTTGGCAAAACCAGCGGAAGATAAAACCGGTACAGCGGTTGTATATACAGAAGACAAATTCACAAAGAAATTTATGCGCCATCTGGTGCTTGGTGTCGAATTGCTCCCATCTCCCAATTTCACTGTTCGGGCAGGTTACAATTATCAGCTCAGGCAAGAGCTGGGGATGAAAGAAAGAATGTCAACAGTTGGTTTCTCCTGGGGATTCGGATTCAAGATTTCACGTTTTCATTTCAACTACGGATCAACACGTTATCATCTGTCCGGCGCAAGCAATATTATTTCAGTTGCCATTAATCTGAAGGATGATTTGAGAAGGAGATGAAGGTACTCCGTTAACGTATTTCAATCTCATTTTTAACATTAATCAATTTGCTGTTTTTTGCATAGCTTTTTTTCCTGACTTCAAAATCCTTTTCTACAAATTCAATTACACTATTGTCAGGTATTTTGTCTGCCAAATCAGGGTCTTTAATGATTTTACGTATCAAATCGAAAGTCAATCCAATATTTCTGTTCACTGTTTCTTTATTTGTCATTTTTTCAATCCTTTTAAATATCGCAGTTTGTGATGCTCCCATTTATCCTTAATGTCTTGCTCTGCATAAATTGTAGCAGAGTTTAAATCTGAAATATCAATAAGAGTTGCTAATAATTTCATTTAAGTTCAACAAATGACTTATTTCTTCTGTTTTTGTCCATCGTAATTGACAAATCTTCGTCTCAGAGCAAAAGTATCCATCATGATTGATAAAAATCACAGGATAAACTGTTTATCCTGTGTTTCTTTGTACTTCATTAAAAATCCTCATTATGACTTATATTCCAAACGATAAAATCTTCAGCCTTAAATGGTTTAGAGATTACAGCATGATTGTCATCGGTGCGTTTATCCTGGCTGTAGGATTTGTATATTTTATTTCTCCGCATCGCATTGTTCCGGGTGGCGTTTACGGAATTGCCATTGTGGTACATTACATGACCCAGGGAGCGTTTTCGTTTTGGCCCGAAGGAATTCCGATTGGTTTATTTGGTTTGGTACTGAACATTCCGCTTACCATTGCAGGGATTAAGATTCTTGGTCCCCGTTTTGGCGTAAAAACGGTGGTCGGTTTTGTGCTTTCATCAGTATTTATGGATTTGATTACCTATTTGCGCGTTGACGGTGATGCACCATTGGTTCCTGATATTTTACTTTCGTGCGTATTTGGAGGGGTCCTGATTGGTTTCGGACTTGGATTGATTTTCAAATCGCGGGCCACTTCAGGAGGATCGGACATTATTGCCATGATCATAGCCAAAAAAACCCGGATGCAGCTTGGCCAGTTGATGATTTATGTTGATTCGACAATTGTTTTGCTTAGTCTGGTCGCTTTTAAAGACTGGCAAATCCCGCTTTATTCCTGGGTGGTGATCTACATTACCGGTCGCGCTATCGACCTTGTGCTCGAGGGCGGCAACTATAACAAGGCTTTGATGATCGTTTCTGAAAAGCACGAAGATATCAGCCATAAAATACTAGTCGATCTGGAACGGGGTGGAACCTACCTGAAAGGAACAGGAATGTACACCGGAGAAGACAAGCACATCATATACACTATAGTCAGCCGCCGTGAAGTGGCTATTCTCGAAGAATATATCAGCACCATTGATCCCGATGCTTTTATTACCATAATGGATACCCACGAAATCCTGGGTGAAGGCTTTCAGTCGCTCAAACACAAGGTGAATGAATAGAAATAATTCCAAATTCCAGGTTCCAAATTTCAAGTTATTAGAAGCGACATTTGTTGTCATTCATAGTCAAATTTTCATCAATCCTGAACTCTTTTTGATGTTGGAAGAGTTGAAATCGGATGGAAGGTTTATTTTTGTTCTTCCTATTTCAATCATTTAAAGAAAAAATCATGTTAAAAGTAAATGAATATTTTGGCGGAACAGTAAAGTCAATAACGCTTGAAAACGCAGAAGGATTGGCAACAGTGGGTGTGATGGAAGCTGGTGAGTATGAATTCGGAACTGGAACAATTGAAGACATGACCATTACCAGCGGAATACTGGATGTACTGTTGCCAGGCGAAACAGAATGGAAAACCTATCAGAAAGGTGAAATTTTTATCGTAGCAAAAGATGTTAAATTCAAAGTAAGAGCAAACGGTCAGGTCGCTTATTATTGCCTGTATATTTAATGCAGGTAAGGATTCAGTATTTCTTCCATGGCACTGATCCAACGTGGCGAATCATTCAGACTTTCGACCATTTGCAGCTTTTCTCCTCCGTTTTTCTCGAACATTTCTTTGTATTCCCAACCAATTTCGACAATTGTTTCCAAACAATCGGTCACAAATGAAGGAGCTACTACCAACAGATTTTTATGGCCTTGTTTTGCGCAGTTGATTAAATTTTTATCCGTAAAAGGAGTCATCCAGTTATTCGAAAGCCTTGATTGAAACGAGACCGAATATTGGTTTTCCTTCAAATTAAGACGTTTAGCCAGTTCTCGGGTAGTCTGATAGCAGGTCGCTTTGTAGCAAAACTGTCCGAATCCGGGAAGTCTGTTTTCACAATTACAGGATTTAAACGATTCGCCGGGGTGATTCTTGTCCAGGTGTCGGTTGGGCAAACCGTGGTAGGTAAAAACAATGTGATCGTATTTTTCGGGCTGATACGATTGTATTCTGTCAGCAAAAGCATCTAAAAAAGCGGGGTGATCGTAAAACTGGCTGATGGCATGAAGTTCAGGAATCGAATTCCATTTCCTGATCTGATCGATCACTGCCTGAATGGCCGTACCACTGGTTGACGAAGCATATTGCGGAAACATCGGCAAAACAATCAACCGGTCATAATTTCCTTTCTGGATGGCCGAAATTGCCTTCCCGATTGATGGATTTCCATATCGCATGGCCATAAAAACATCGGCTTTATAAGCTAACTTTTGCTGAAGGCCGATCTGGACACTTTCAGAGAAATAGAGTAGGGGCGATCCTTTTTCGGTCCATAACCGCTGATAAAGTTTGGTTGATTTGGGAGCGCGAAATGGGACGATGATCAGGTTCACCAATATTTTCTGCAAAATAAGCGGAATATCAATTACTCTGCGGTCGTTCAGGAATTCGGATAAATAACGGCGCACCGCCTTAACTGTCGGCTCATCCGGAGTCCCCACATTGATCATCAATACCGCTGTTTTTTTTGTCTTCATGCTTCAAGTTTATTTATACACAACTTTGTTGATTCAATATAACAATTCATTCAACAAATTGATCAACCTTATTTCAAACTCACCTTCACCCCTGCCGACCTGAATTTCCCATTCTCAAATCCTGCAACTGCTTCAACATTCAGCAATAAAAACAAGTTGCTGAGCCCATAACCTGTTTCAATATAATTCTTGATTCCCGGAGTAGCAAGGTAATTCACAAACAGTTTTTCTGAAATAGCGGAGTTTCTAATCAACGGTAACTGTTTCAGGATTAAACGACGTGATTGCCATTCGGCATGGCCTTCAGCAAATTGTTTGCCGGTTGAATATTGGTAGAAGGGAAGCAGGCGGAAACTATTTTCGTAGGATGAAAACATAAACCCGGTTGATTGGGTATTGAAATGCTGAAAATCTTCGAAATACAGTTGTTTGTTGTTTAGAAATTTACCGGTATTCACCTGATAGGAAAATTGATCAGAAATGCCAAAATTAATCTTTTGCCTGATACCAATCTTTACCAGATCGTAACGCGAGTCACTTCCGAAAACACCCGAAAAAGCTCCTTTATATACCAACGAGTAGGTCGGAAATTTGCTTTCAGCATATACTTTTGTATTGTTCCTGATGCGATAACGATGATTCGGAGTGTATTCCAATACAAAACGGCTGATAAACGACTGGTGGTTTCCGAGTTGCCAGGGTTCAATTGAATTATTTCCAGGAACATTGGGCTGAATTTCCTTGTCAGCATATTTGATGATCGAATAACTGGAATGATTTGTTAGCGGACTGTTGTCGCTGTATTCCAACGTTGCGTTCAGGTTCAGCCCATTGGCAATGTCGCGGCTGGCCATCAATTGCAGAAAATCGCGGCGGTAAAACCGTTTGTAATTTTCTTTCAGCCAGAGCGTATAAAAATCGTTGGTCATGGTCGGCAATCCCGGGAACCGGTTAAAATCTTCGGTGGTCGATCCAACACTGGCCGAAATCCAGGTGTTGGTCAATCCGTTCAAACGTTGACTGTACGAAAACGAAGCATCCGGTTTTTTGCGTGCAAAAGCATAAGCAAAATGCGGAGCAAGGCGCAATGAATGGCCGGTACTGTCTGATCTGGAATAACTAAAAGGCAATTCCACCCTTAATCCATCCACTGAATTGAATGAAAGTGAAGTAGGATCGGTAAGTTTCGGAATAGAGAAATATTCGTATTTCCTGATCGAATCGATGGAATAATTGTAGGTCTTGCCGAAAAGCAACTGTTTGATTTTGAATTTCCGTCGTGAATCGCGCACCGAATCCTTGTATTCAGGAGTTGACGAAACGACCAGAAATGAGTCTTTTTTCGCGAAACTGTCTTTTTCCTTGTCAGTCAAAGGAATAGGTCTCAACGTTGCCCAATAGGCTGTATCGTTGTTTACCTGTTTCTGACTGACCTGAAAGCTTGACTTAATTTCGAGCGGTTCGGGCGGACTGTTGCGTTTGGCTTCTGCCTCTATTAAGCGGCTCAGCTTCACGGTTTCGCGGTTGTTCAGTTCCTTCTTTTCCATCAGTTCTGCAATCCGTTTTTGCTCCCTAGATTTTTGTACCCGTTGTTCCTGAACTTTTTTAGTTTCTGCAGCAATCTGATCAAAAATCTGTTGTTCCTGAATCTGTTGCTGTTTTTGCTTTTCAATAAATGAATGATCCAAAGCCGGATTCAGAGTGGTGTTGTAATCGCTGATGGAAGCAACATACCTGTATTTTACCTTCAGTCCAAGTCCTGAAAAGTCCATATCGAAGTCGAGGCTGACAGGCATCCAGGTATTCTTGTTTACCTCGGCATACATTTGATGAACTTTTACATCGGTCATTGTGATGTGCATGTTCAGATCGGCTGAATGAATATTCCAGAACAGATCGGCGATGTAAATGTATCCTGAAAACACATCATTCCCCTTAATTTTTGGGATCACTTTAATCTTGTTGATGGTTCGTCCCTGATCTTCGAAGACTCCTTCAAGCCTGAAGTTGTAAACCTTGAGCGCGCTTTTCCCAACCGGAGAAACGACACCATACTTATCGGCGTCATACAAATTATTGGTAATCATTCCCATCGGAGAGGTATTGTTTTGCTTGCCTGACGAGCGCATGGCCAATACCTTCTGGTTCACTTTATCAGGCAGTTCAAAGTCAATTTTACTGACGGTTTCCATTACAAAAGGCTCATTCTCTTTCAATCCGCCTTTTTTCATTTGCTTCTCCATTAAAAATGGGATCTTTTCGAATACACCTGAACCTTTCAGATACACTTTACACGAATATTTCGAGACCTGTTTCTGATAATACGGAGCCATGGCAATCGCCCTGCGCATGATATAATAGGCCGGATCTTCGCCTGATGCCAACACTTTAATCTCCGGAATCCGGTAATCCTGAGTAATTAGCCTGACATTAATTTCCTGAAATGTTTTTTCGATAGTTAGCGCCATCGTTTGAGTTTGGTAACCAAGATATTGAAACAGAATTTCCCATTTTCCCTCCGGAAGTTTCAGCTCATAGTTGCCGTCGATGTTTGAAGTGGTTCCGGTTGATAACTGCGGAATGTAAATATTCGCGAAAGGAACCGCTTCACCTTGCCCGTTGGTAATGCGGCCGCGAATTCCCTGCGAAAAAACCGAACTGATTGAAGTGTAGAATAGAAAGGACAGAAGTAAATATCGTAAATGCATACATGATTGATTTTTGGGATCTGATGAACAAAATCAATCCCTTTTATAATGCGGTAACTCCATCGGAATCACGTACGAAATTTCTACAACACCTTTGAATTCTCCGGCTTCCATCCAAGGCGTCTGATGAATCATTTTCCGGATTCCCCTTTTTTCGATTGTATAAGAATTTGGAGAAGGTTCAGCGAGCATCTTTTTCAACATGGTTCTTGCAGGTTCCGGATGGCATTCAATCAGGCTTTTGCCGAGTAAATCAGTATCTCCATCTTTATCGAATTGTTTTTTCGACAAATCATTCATATAAATTACTATTCCATCGCAGTCGCACACCGTAATTGCACCTAAAAATCCATCCGTCCAATTCATCGGTTAAGATTTATGGTGTTGATAAAACCGTACCCAGTCAATTTCGAAGCGGTGGGGCAGGCTTTCAGTGGGGTCAGCAACCAAGATTGACGCAGCGTTCAGGTGCATTTTAAATGTCGGAACATTGTTGCTCACGGTTAATATTTCGCGTCCGTTGATGGTCCAAACCAGCGAACCAGCCGACCATTCGAGCCTGAAAATATAGAATTCACCTTCTTTCAGTCCTGAAATACTTACACTTTCGGAATGGATTCCATCAGTAGTTTTAGTAAAAATACCCACCCGGTTTTTTGCGCCCATTTCGACCAGATTAATCTGTGGTGAACTTTCCTCGCCAAGCAGATAACAGGCATCAACAATACTTTTTGATGGAGCATATTTTACCTTGGCTTCCAGAATTCCATGTTTCCACCATTCGATGCCGGCAGTGGATACAATACCCGAAGTGTAATCGAATTCCTGTTCAACAAATCCGAATGGAATCCGCCATTGCATTCCTTTTGCTTTTTCTTTGCGCACTTCAAGTTTCAACGATTTGCCGTCAAGCGAAACATTTTTGCTATCAGTAAAAGCATGTAAATCGCCAATTTGTGAAAAATTTTGACCAAGCGCCTGATTGGCCCAATGTGATTGAGTTATCCACTTTTGCGAATCAAGTTTCCCGCTTTCAAACCGATCTTCAAAAACCAAATTCCACTTTTTGAAAAAATCAAAAGCGTTCGAATTTTTATATTTCAGATAAGTAATTAGTTGAGGCAGTTTTCGAAATTCGGCTAACTTCTTTTCTTTTGCCGATTCTTCGGTTTTTTCCCATTTTTGTTTGTCTTCAAGATATGCAACCCGTGCCTTAAACTCTGCGGAGGAGGTTATTTTCTGAAGTTCTTCAAAACGTTTACGTTCCTGCGAATCGATCATCAGCTCATAGTTTTTATGCGCCGCCGATATTCTGAATTTCTTAAAAGATACTATGTCGTTTGAATTCCTTATTTTCTCATATTCAATATACAATGTGTACTCTTCTGAGTTTTTATCCTTTTTTTTGAGAACTTCCAGTGAATGTTTTTCAACGGCTGTTTTCAGTTTTTTATACTTAGCCATTGATTCAGATTCAGCGATTTTGTCAAATCTTTTTAATTCTTCCGATTTAGCCATCGAATAGAATTTCCGTAACCGACTGTTTCTTTCCAGTTTTTTAAGCTCAATCAGTTGGGCATCTTCCTTGCTTCCCTTCAAAACCAAATGCTGAATTTCCTTTTTCTTTTGTTTGAAAGTAGGCGAATTCACCAAAATTTCAAGCTCATGGTATTCTTTAAGTTCATTTGATTTTTCAAACTCGCAGAATGAGCGGTAATCAGAAAGTAATGCTTCGTGAGCAGCTTCAATTTTTGCGGTTGGCTTAATCAAGCCGAAAGTGCTTGCAATAAACAATTTAAACGACATAATCGGTTTTTTTTAATCTGAAATTCGAGGTTTTAAAAATAGCAAATAAAACAAACATCCCGACTTTATTCGATGTTAGGATCAAAAACGTTAAATTCACCTCATTATTTTAACTGAATAGATTATTCAACACATGAAAAACTTCGGAAAACTTATTCTCACGCTGGTTTTAGTGATTTTCCTGAAAGCCGGTTTTGCCCAGAATTTTCTCGATAATGAGCTGAAGCCAAACAAAATCTATGTATTGCTGGCTCATCCTACCGTTCAGAACATCGAAACCATACAATTTATGCTTACAAACAACATTCTGCAGCTCCCTGATGTCGAATTTGTAGGGGTTTATTCCGCGGACGAAAGTTACGATTACAGCAGTTCCGTTGATTTAATCAAAAACCCTGAGATGAGCAGGTTTCATTTGCAAAAAGTTACAGGAGAGCAGAGTGCTGCTCAGGTTTATGCAAAAAATGAATGGACCATGATCTTTAAAAGTCTGTTCGATCATTCGGTGGGGATTTTCTTTTTTGGTGGTCCCGATATTCAGCCTGAATTGTATGGACAAAAAAACCTTTACGCTGAAGTGACCGATCCGAACCGGCATTTATTTGAGTTGAGTTTTCTGTTTCATCTGTTGGGCGGGAAACAAAATGCAACATTGGTTCCATTCCTGAAAGAAAAACCCGAATATTTCGTGACCGGATTTTGCCTTGGTTTGCAAAGCATGAATGTTGCCACCGGCGGAACGCTTACCCAGGATATTCCAAATCAAACCTACCATAAAACCAATCCTGAAGAGATTCTGAAAATGAAAAAGGATCAGTTGCATCGCAATTACTGGCAGGAAGTTTCTAAAGATACGATGTTGATGGGCATCAACTTTCATTCTATTCAATATACTGCCGATCCGTTTTTTATCCAGAAAGTAAAAGCTGATAAGAAGGTAATACCGGTCGTTTTGAGTAGTCATCACCAGTCGATTGATGAGCTTGGCAAAGACTTGATTGTTACCGCCACTTCCATGGACGGAGATGTGATTGAAGGTATCCGACACCGTTTATACCCGAATGTATTTGCAGTTCAGTTTCATCCTGAAGTACCGGGTTTGTATAAAGATAGCAGGAAGTTGAAATTTGCGCCTACCGATACACCAAAATCCTACTATGAAATTATCGGCGATGAAAGTCGTGAATTTCACCGGAAATACTGGATAACCATTTCAAAGGCAATTAAATCTTCGATCAGGCAGAAGAAGGTAAAACAGAATTAGACAATGGAGCGATTTGACAATTCGACGATTGAATGATTGTTACATTTATTAATTGTCACATTGTCGAATTTAGTCCTTCAATCCATGTCAGATTAAATCCTACTTTTGCAGCTTCAAAAAAACAGGTGAAATGAGTAATCAGAAAGAAATACGCAGAAGAAGGACCTTTGCCATTGTAAGTCACCCCGATGCGGGAAAAACTACCCTAACAGAAAAACTATTGTTGTTTGGAGGAGCCATCCACGTTGCCGGTGCTGTAAAGAGCAACAAAATTAAGAAAGGTGCAACTTCCGACTTTATGGAAATTGAACGCCAGCGCGGTATTTCTGTAGCCACTTCGGTAATGGGTTTCGAATACAATGGTTACAAGGTCAATATTCTGGATACTCCCGGTCACCAGGATTTTCAGGAAGATACATTCCGCACCTTAACAGCTGTTGACAGTGTAATTATTGTGATTGACGCGGCAAAAGGTGTTGAGCCGCAAACCGAAAAGCTGATGAACGTTTGCCGTATGCGTAAAACTCCGGTCATCATCTTCATCAACAAACTCGACCGACCCACTCAGGATACATTTGAATTGTTGGACGATATTGAAAGACAACTGCAAATCAGCATCAATCCTTTGAGCTGGCCTATTAACAATGGCCCCGAATTTAAAGGAGTTTACAACATATTCAATAAAAGCCTGAACCTGTTCAAGGCCTCTATTCAGGATATCGAACCCGGAATTTCATTTACCGATCTCAACAGTCCGGAGCTTGAAAAATTCATCAGGGGCGATGCACAGACTTTGCGCGATGATCTCGAATTGGTTTTTGGAGGTTACCCGCCTTTCGATCACGACGAATACCTTGCAGGAAACCTGGCGCCGGTGTTTTTCGGAAGCGCTTTATATAATTTTGGCGTTCAGGAATTACTGGAAGCATTTGTGAAAATTGCACCATGGCCGCGCCCCATCAAGGCCGAAGAACGCGTAATTCATCCTGAAGATGAAAAATTCAGCGGTTTCGTATTTAAGATTCATGCCAATATCGACCCCAATCACCGCAGTCGTATTGCTTTCGTAAAAGTTTGCTCCGGAAAGTTTGAGCGGAACAACATGTATAAAAATATCCGCACAGGTAAAACATTCCGGATTTCGAGTCCGACAGCTTTTATGGCCTCTCAAAAGGAAATCATTGAAGAGGCATTTCCGGGCGATATTGTGGGAGTTCCCGATAATGGTTCAATGATTATTGGCGATACCCTGACAGAAGGAGAGGATATCCACTACAAAGGGTTACCCAGCTTCTCGCCTGAATTGTTCAAGTATGTCGAAAATGCCGACCCGATGAAAACCAAACAACTCAACAAAGGTATCGATCAGTTAATGGACGAAGGGGTAGCGCAGTTATTTACCAGCCAGTTCAATGGACGCAGAATCATCGGAACAGTTGGTCAGCTTCAGTTTGAGGTCATTCAGTACCGGTTGGAACATGAATACAATGCCAAATGCCGTTTCGAACCCATGTCGATGTACAAAGCCTGCTGGATTCAAAGTGACAATCCAAAAGCTCTGGAAGAATTCAAAAACCGCAAGCACCAGAAAATGGCCACCGACAAACGCGGCCGCGATGTATTCATGGCTGACTCACAGTTTATCCTCGACATGGCTCAAAGCGAATTTAAAGAGATTAAGTTCCATTTTACTTCGGAATTTTAAAATTCTACTTACTTTTATCCTGATCATTTTGAATTCTACATTTAAAAATTAAATTATGTTGTTCAAAGGAAGAAGACAAAGTTCTAATGTTGAAGATTACCGTGGTGGTGGTGGTCCGAGAATAGGATTTAAAGGTGGTATTATTGGCACATTGGTAGTTGCGTTTATAGTTTACATACTGGGTGGAAATCCAATGTCAGTTCTCCAGAATATTACATCAACAGAGCAATCCCCAGGTTCTGATTCTGCAATACCCGTAGCCGGAGAAGATGAAATTGGCGAATTTGTCAAAGTTGTTTTTGCCGATACCGAAGATGTCTGGAACAAACTTTTTAAAGAATCCGGAGAAACCTATCGCGAACCTAAGCTGGTACTTTTTAATTCCTCAATACAGTCAGAATGCGGAAATGCACAATCAGCAACAGGACCATTCTACTGCCCGGCTGACGAAAAAGTGTATATTGATCTCGATTTTCTGCAATTGTTACAGCAAAAACTGGGTGCTGAAGGCGATTTTGCAGTTGCCTATATCATTGCCCATGAAGTAGGGCATCATGTACAGAAATTAGTGGGCACTATGGATAAACTCGACAAGATAAGAGCATCAGGTGCAAGCGAGTCGAAAATTAATGAAATGACTGTCAGACTTGAACTTCAAGCCGATTTTTTGGCCGGAGTTTGGGTTTATCACGCACAGCGAATGAAGAATTTTCTCGAAAAAGGTGACCTTGAAGAAGCCCTCAATGCTGCGAGCGCAGTTGGCGACGATAAAATCCAAATGTCGCAAAAAGGGTACATTGTTCCCGATTCATTTACGCATGGAACCGCCTCCCAACGTAAAAGCTGGTTGCAAAAAGGCATGGAGACTGGTGATATAAGTCAGGGCGACACTTTTAAGTAAAAAGTCCATCAGAATTCTTCTATTTCATTCGAAAATATTTGTATTAATTTGTTGAATTGTAATGCGTTCTCATGGAACT
>JBBRXN010000027.1:0-56944 GCA_038248385.1 Bacteroidales bacterium | reverse complement strand
CCATTTGGGCAATGTGCGTGTTGTGTTGAGGCCACACGCCAATCCCGGCTATGCTTATGTAGATCAAGAACTCAATTACTTTCCGTTTGGGATGCTCATGTCCGAAACTTCATCGTTCTCCCTCACCGACAACCGCTACCTCTACAACAGCAAAGAGCTACAAACCGACTTTGGGCTTAACTGGTACGATTACGGCGCTAGGTTCTACGACCCGGTGCTGGGGAGGTGGCATTCGCCGGATCCAATGGCGGAAAACTATGATGGTTGGTCTCCATACAATTTCACTTTAAATAATCCCATTTGCAATTATGATCCAAATGGAATGTGGGTTGAAACAGATACCGGATATAATACAAATGAGCCTGATGAAATATCCCAATTTCTCAGACTATTCGGAATTGGTCCTAATAACCAGCCCAAAGATGCAGAACAGGCAAAAAATCAGGAATCAATTCTAGAGCAAGAGAGAGAGTATTTGAAAAGCCGGGCAATAAATACGATTTTTATTTAAGACCTTGTGATAATCCAACAATCAGTTACTCGAAGGTTTACTTTAAATTTTGGAGATCTTTGGAGTATTTTGCTGAATTTCAATTGCATTTTACAGTTATAAATGAAAATGAAACAAAAGTAGAAGTGATTACACACGGCTCGAAAGTGCTTTATTTTAGTTTCCCAGTATTCTCGGGCCATGCATATGTAAATGAAAAAAAGGTAGAACCGACAACAATAGAAGAATATGAAATTCTATTGAGAATAGGCAAGTTAGTAGGTGAAAAGGATATGCCACCTTTACATTTACCGGCAAAGAAGTAGAATAAGCACAAAACCCGGACACAAGGTTGGGTTTTGTTATTTTACAGAGTATGCGGGTCGACGACCTGCAGCCCCTGGATATTTTTAAAATCGGAGATATTGCGGGAGATAAGAACCAAGTCATACACAAGGGCAGTGGCAGCAATAATGGCATCGGGCAGTTTGGTTTTGTGTTTCTTGCGTATGTCGATGCTTACATCTACGATAGTGCTTGTCAAATCCAATACCGTAGCATCGTCCATAAAATTGGCAAGCAGTTGGTAATGTTGGTCTGGGGCGTTAAATCCTAGCACTTCAATTTTGGAAATTACCGATACGTTGGGCACGGCATCAACAATATGGTCCATAAAATCCATCCCATTGGAAGGAAGTTTTTTGCCGAGATAATCAATAACGGCATTGGTATCAATTAAATACTGCGGTTGTTCCATTCGCTACGGCTTTGGGTTACATAGTTTTGAAGTTCATCTGCAATATCAGAAGGCAGTTTGCCGGCATACTTTTCGGAGAGTTTTTGTTGTGGCTGTATGCTTTTCTTTAGCACCTTGATAATGTGTAAGTCTTCCAGGTCTTCCAGAAGCCTGTAAGCCTTGTTGTTGGTTATTTGTACGAGTACCGTTTCCATTGCATAGAATCCATTAATTGTTTATAAATACAAATCCACATAAAATAATGGCACCTGACCATGAGAGAAGCTCCATGCGGGTGATAACAGATATTTTACTGGAAATATTATCGATATGTTTACTTGCCTTATCAGGCAATTTATTGTCCAGATAATCAATAACTGAGTTTGTATCAATTAAATATTTCTGTCCCATTCGTTGCGAGAATCATTAACATGTTGCTGAAAATCATTATATTGTTCATTGGTAAGGTTTAGCTTTCCCCTGAGATTGGGAGCTGTACTCTTTTTTAATGGTTTTTCTTCAATAGGCAACACAATTATTTCCACCCTATCGGCTACAAAATCGTTGGGTAAAACAATGCTTAGCGAATGATTCTTAACGTTTACAATTTGTAGTAAAGCTTGCATGTTTGTTGTATTATGGATTTGCTGCATAAGGATGGCGGTTTTTAAACTCTTTAATTACCAATAACTTACATCGCAAATCTATTAATTCCTCGTGTTTAATAATTAAAACAAAAATACAAAACTTAAAGGATTAATCAAAGCCTAAAATCTTGTTGGATAAAATGGATAAACAATGTTGTATGGAATCTCTCTCGCACTGCCGGGCATCTTCATTGTAGAACCAGTTGTTTGAGTTTTCCTTTGGTGATAAAAGGGTCGATCAGGGATTTAACCACACCTGAATAAACTGTATAAAAGAATGAAGGGATTTTCGTAAGGGTTTAAACCTTCGATGGTGGCTTTACTTCGGCTATACGGCATTAGCACTTTGCATAGGTTTAGTAACCTGATTAAACGAGAAATCGGTCATATTGGCTTTTTGCGAGGCATGTTCAATAGTCATGCTTACCAGATTGCCCTTTGTGTCAAGTTCCAGTAAAATATCTTCGCTAAAATCACGAGTCTCGGTTATATCATTCTCGTTAAGGCTAAGCAATAACGTGTCGGTATCTTTAAAGTAGGTTATTTTCATGTGTTTATAATTTGTTTTTTATTTGTCAGATGCAACTCCCAATAATCATCCTCCTGTGTGAGAAAGGATTTCAAATGGTCGTTTCATCGCTTTTGTTTTTAATGTCTAAATAAGAACGATCAAAGAATGCGTTATGTATTGGTTCTTTATCTTCGAGTATTACAGCACGTAAATATTTTCCGGCTGCATTTATAAAAGCCCAGCGTCTAATGCGGCCATCTGTTTGTATTTGTTCAAAATCGGGATGGTAGTATGCAAATTCAATCCATTCCGTTTTAAAGTCGGCACGGTCTGGGCGTAACCGTGTATGTTCAAAATAGTTGGTAAACTTCATTATGCTTGTACTGAATGAGCCTGACAGATTTTAGAACCTAAATGGTACTAAAACCGCTTTAATTAGCCGTTTGCGTAAAAATAAAGCTAATAAATAGAATTAAAAAATCGCAAATAATTTTTCCTTTAAATAGCTACCATACATTTACAGGATAAAACAACCGCCACGTCCACAAGGTCGGGTTTTGTTTGTTACTGCACTAACTGTTTTAATTTCCCTTTAGTGATAAAAGTGTCGATCAGGGATTTAACCACCCCTTTATCGTTGTCGTTCATCTTTTATACCAAAGTGAATTACTAATAACCCGGAAACTTTACTGGTTTTTGCCCGTCCTCTTTGCTGATAAAGCCTTTGTATTTATCTGACAATTTAGTTTTGACTGGTTCAATATTTTCTTTTAAAACCTTAATCAGGTGAAGTTCTTCCAACTCATGCAAAAGCCCTGCAGCTTTCTGGTTGGTCAATTGAATTAACATTGTATTTTCCATGTGTACAACTATTTTATTTTTCATTTTACCGAATATTCAATTACATTTAGGCAGACATTAGCTAAAAGAAGAAACTCATCCATTATTATATTATATGAAACGCGTAGTAATAACAGGACTTGGAGCCATTACGCCACTGGGAAATTCGGTTCCGGAATACTGGAATTCACTGATTCAGGGGAAAAGTGGCGCTGCGCCCATCACCCGGTTTGATGCCTCGGTGTTAAAAACCCGGTTTGCCTGCGAAGTGAAAAACTTTGATCCGTTACTTTATATGGAGAAACAGGAAGTCCGGAAAATCGATTTATTTTCTCAATATGCGCTGGCCGCAACCCATGAATGTATTAACGATTCAGCCATTGACTTCGAAAGAGTAAACCGTTTCCGCTGCGGTGTAATTTGGGCCACTGGAATTGGAGGAGTTGGTACATTTGATCAGCAAATTCATGAGTTTTATTCGCCTGAATTAAAAGGCCGCGTGAGCCCGTTTTTTATCACCAAAATGATTACAAACATGGCTTCCGGATTAATTTCAATTAAATATGGTCTGCATGGAGCCAGCTATGCTACGGTATCAGCATGTTCATCATCCAACCACGCACTCACCGATTCATACAACCTGATCAAATTGGGCAAAGCTGATATGATGTTGGCAGGAGGTTCAGAGGCACCTATGATTATAACAGCAATCGCCGGATTTAGTGTGATCAGGGCGCTCTCGGAACGGAATGATACACCGGAATCAGCCTCAAGACCTTTCGATGAAAACCGCGATGGATTTGTAATGGGCGAAGGTGGCGCAGTTCTGATGCTCGAAGAATTGGAACACGCCAAACAGCGGGGTGCAAAAATTTACGCTGAAATGACAGGCTACGGACTTGCTTCTGATGCCTATCATATCACCGGTTCACACCCTGAAGGACTTGGTGCGCAGGTGGCTATGACCGAAGCCATGCGTGAAGCCGGATTGCAGCCGGAAAACATTGACTACATTAATGCTCATGCGACATCAACATCGGTTGGCGACATCAGTGAATCTCTTGCCATTGCTGCCGTTTTCGACTCATGTCTCACCAAAGTGGCAGTAGGCGGTACCAAATCGATGACAGGCCATTTGCTCGGTGCCGCCGGTGCTATCGAAGCAATGTGTTGTGTTCTGGCGATTAAAAACAGCATGATTCCACCTACTATCAATCTTCAAAACCGTGATGCTGCAATTGATTCACGTATCCGGATTGAACAAACCCTCTGTCAGCAGCCGGTTAACGCGGCCCTGAACAATTCGTTCGGATTTGGAGGTCACATTGTAAGTACGCTTTTTCAGAAGTATAAAGAGTAACACAAATCAAACGCTACATCAAAAATTTCAGCAGGAATAAAACAGCCAGAACAGCAGTCACAACCGAAATGTCTTTGAACTTTCCGGTCAGCAGTTTCAGTATCACATACGAAAGGACACCAAACAAAATACCTTCAGAAATAGAGTAGGTGAGCGGCATCATAATGATGGTAAGGAAAACCGGGATTGATTCGGTATAATCATCGAAATCAATGTTCTTTATGGGAGTCATCATCATTGCCCCAACCAAAATCAGCGCCGGTGCGGTTGCTGCTCCGGGAATCATCAGAAAGATGGGTGATAGAAAAAGCGCGAAGAAAAACAAGACGGCAACAGTCAGAGAGGTCAAGCCCGTACGGCCGCCTTCTGAAACGCCGGCAGCACTTTCGACATAAGTGGTAACTGTAGATGTTCCCAGCATGGCGCCGACTGTTGTTCCAATTGCATCGGCCATTAAAGCTTGTTTTACGCGTGGTACATTTCCTTTTTTATCGAGCATGTTCGCTTTCGAAGAAACTCCGATTAAAGTACCAACGGTATCAAACATATCAACAAATAAGAAAGTAAACACTACAACCAGCATATCAATTGTCCACATCTGGGTCCATTCGAATTTCATAAATATGGGGCTAAGTGATGGGGGAGTCACTTCGAGCGAAGTAGGAAGATGGGTAACTCCAAATGGCAATCCGATAGCGGTACCAGCCAGGATACCGATCAGCAAGGCTCCTTTTACTTTTAGTGCAAGCAATACGCCGGTAATTACAAGAGCAATAAGCGCCACAGGTGCTCCGGCATTGTCAGTAAGGTTGGTCAAATCGCCCAAAGTTACAAATGTGGCAGGACTGCTAACGATGATGCCTGCATTTTTCAATCCGATAAAAGCGATGAACAATCCAATTCCAACTGAAATCGCGTGTTTCATATTGTTCGGGATTGAATTAACGATCATCTCCCGGATATTAAATGCGGTCAAAGCAATGAAAACCAAGCCTTCAAGAAATACGGCTGTCAGCGCAAATTGCCACGAATGGCCCATTCCAAGCACCACGGTAAATGCGAAGAAAGCATTCAGTCCCATGCCCGGAGCAAGAGCAAACGGTAATTTGGCATAAAGCGCCATTACCAAAGTAGCGATTAATGAAGCCAGGGCAGTTGCGGTAAATACTGCTCCTTTATCCATTCCGGTTGCACTCAGGATGTCAGGATTTACGGCCAGAATATAGGCCATGGTCATAAAAGTGGTCAGTCCGGCAAGGATCTCAGTTCTGACAGTTGTTTTGTTCTTGCTTATATCGAAAAATTTATTCAGAAATTCCATAGTTATTCAGAATTAGAAAGTGTATTTCAATGCTGCTGTAGGATTAACCATAAATCCATCATGTCCGCCAAAATTGTTGCTAATTTCAACTTCAGATCCGGCAGCAAATTTATTGGTAATATTGAACCACAATTGTGGTTCAGTCAGGAAAGTGAATTTTGCGTCTCTTATTCCATCGAAATTAAAATCGTTGTCTTCTCTCCAGAAATCAGCAAAACCGGAAAAAGTCACCTTGTTTTTGAGCATATTCAGATACCAGACTCCAGTTAACTGAAAGGAAGCATCATTTTTACCTCTGATGGTTTTAAATAATGTTTTTAACGAAAATCCTCTTGAAAAATCACCGGCATTCCACGAATAATCCAGTCCGGTCAGCCAGGCATCATTAATTTGATAAGCTTTATTGAAATCGCCGGCATTGTATTGTCCAAATCCACCATTGTACTCAGCGTGCCAGCTAAAAGGCGACTTACCCAGCTTAAAACAGCGGGCAATTTCGAAATAAGCCAATGAAACTCCTTCAACTTTTCCGGAACCATAATCCATATCTATAAAAAAGAAAGTATTACCTAATTTATCAGGTCTGAACATCTCAACCGTTGTCGTCAGGTACCCCCGATCTTTTCCCATGTCGTAATGAGTCTGAATATTCTGGGCAAATGAGCTAAATGCAAGCATACCAACAAATAAAAAAAGAAGTAATTTCTTCATAATGTAATCTTTAAGTGGTTAGTGTGAATGATCGCCAAAAATAGTTAAAAAATATTTCTGAAACTTTATTGTCATTTTTACAGCTTAAATTGTTACCAACATTTTCCTAACAGTTATTTTCAATTTGAATTTCAGCTATTTAGCAAAACGACATATCGTACTAATTAAATATTTTCTTATCTTGAACCACTAAAAGCTTTTGAGATTTGTTATATCTACTGAAAGTTACACCGTGAAAAGTATTTATTCCTATAACCATTTCAAACAATTCAACATGAAACAGATTTCAAGAAGACATTTTATTCAGGCTGGGCTTATAGGCGCTGCGGCAATCACCACCGGTTTTACAAATGCCGTTTATGCCAACTCAAAGATTACCCAAATCGATAGGGTAAAACTTGGTAAAACCGGATTAATGGTTCCCCGTCTGGCATTGGGAACCGGAACTCATGGCGGAAATCAATCCTCAGATATGACCCGGATGGGTGTCGAAAACTGGGTGAAAATAGCCCGATATGCCCACGAAAGAGGGGTGAACTTTTACGATGCTGCCGATTTGTATGGTTCGCACTATAATGTGAAAGCAATTTTAAAGGAAGTTCCACGCGAAAAAGCCATCCTGCTCTCGAAAATATGGACACGACCTGAAAAATGGAATCAGGATACACCGGTAAAAACGATCGACCGCTTCAGATCAGAAACCGGTTCTGACTATTTTGATTTGATGTTGTTGCATTGTATGACCAACGATAAATGGCAGGAAGAAAAAAAGCCATACATTGAAGCGCTTTCGGAGGCCAAACAAAAGGGTATCGTAAGAACAGTCGGTCTTTCGTGCCACAGCTTTGAAGCGCTGAAATTGGCTGCTGAAGATCCATGGGTGGATGTCATCCTGGCCCGTATTAATCCTGAAGGTGTAATAATGGATGCCAGTCCGGCAGAAGTAATGGCTGTACTTAAAAAAGCGCACGACAGCGGAAAAGGAATTATCGGGATGAAAATTTTCGGCGAAGGAAAGCTCGTGGAAGAAAACCAACGCGAAGAGTCGCTTAAGTACGTTCTGGGAAGCAAAAATGTGGACTGTATGACCATTGGCATGACCTCAAACGACCAGGTGGAAGATGCCGTAAACCGCATCATGCGAATCGTAGGGGAAGTTTAAGGAAGTGGACAGTCGCTGTTGCACAAAAGGGGTCATTCATTGTCATTTATTTCATGTAATTGATGGTAATTTGCACAACCCAATCATTACCTTTAAATGACCAAATAACCAAAACATCCTGGAATTTGAAACTTTGAATTTGAAATATATAATACTATGGAACGAGACAAACTAATTGGGCTATATGTTCAATCATTCAGGAAAAACTGGGATTTGCCAGCTTTTTCGGATTATCAGGGAGCCCAATGTAACTATGGAGATGCTGCTCAGTTAATCAGGCAAATTCATTGTTTTTTCCGTGAATCAGGAATAAAAAAGGGTGAAAAAATTGCCATTCTTGGACGAAATTCATCCAACTGGGCTGTCTCGTTTCTTGCTTCGTCAGGTTATGGCGCCGTATCAGTTCCGGTTTTGCCTGATTTTAATCCTGAAGATATTCACCATATCCTGAACCATTCTGAATCGGTTTTCCTGTTTGCAGCTGAACCCTTATTCGAAAAACTGGATGTTACACTAATTCCCAAAATACAGGGAGTTGTCAGTTTAAATGATTTTTCAGCGCTGTATTTTAAAACCGGGGATGAAAAGGATAAATGGGCCCGATGTTTTAGTCTTGAATACGCCGGGAAATCCAACCCTGAAAATTTTGAACTCGATGATTTTCAGGACGAAGATCTCAGTGTTATTTCCTATACCAGCGGAACTTCAGGTTTCACCAAAGGTGTAATGATTCCGGCCCGAAGCTTGTTGTCAAACCTTGTTTATGCGCAAGATCACATGCCATTAAAAGCTGGTGACCGCATTGTTTCGTTCCTGCCCATGGCGCATGTTTTCGGTTTGCTGTTCGAGTTTTTGTTCCCGGTTTCGGTCGGTTGCCATGTCACTTTTCTTACCAAACCGCCCACTCCGCAATTGATTATCAAGGCTTTTCAGGAAGTAAAACCCCGATTGATCCTGTCGGTTCCTTTGGTCATTGAGAAAATTTATTACAAGCGGATTTTACCAAACATTGAAAAACCACTGATAAAATTTTTGCTTAAGGTACCCGGGATACAACTTCTCCTTTTTAAAAAGGTACGTGCCAGCCTTGTTGAGACTTTTGGAGGTAACTTTCACGAAATTGTAATTGGTGGCGCTCCGCTTAACCACGAGGTGGAAGCCTTCTTCCGGAAAATTAAGTTCCCGTTCACCATCGGCTACGGAATGACCGAATGCGGGCCGCTGATTTCGTACGAACCCTGGACAAGTTTTAGAAAATCGTCAGCCGGGAAACTGGTTGACCGTATGGAAGTCCGCATTGATTCCAACGATCCTTACAACGAGGTTGGCGAAATTCTCCTGAAAGGAACCAATGTGACGCAAGGTTATTTTAAAAACGAAAAGGCCACCAATGAATCCATCGACAGCGAAGGCTGGCTGCATACCGGCGATCTTGGAGTGATTGATGCCGACAATTTTATATACATCCGTGGACGGTGCAAAAATATGTTGCTTGGGCCATCCGGGCAAAACATTTATCCTGAAGAGATGGAAGCAAAACTGAACAATCAACCTTACGTGCTCGAATGTGTCATTACCGAACGCGATGGAAAATTAGTTGCGTTTGTATTTCCTGATCCTGAACGGATTGAAGCGGACAAGCCTGACGAATCCCGCCTGAAACAAATCATGACCGAAAACTGCAAACAAGTGAACAAGGTACTGCCCAAATTTGCGCAGCTTAGTTCAATCATACTGGTTGAAAAAGAATTTGAGAAAACGCCCAAGCGAAATATAAAAAGGTATTTGTACACATAATAGAAAAAAGAAAGAGCCAGTCAATTATGCCTGGCTCTTTTCTTCTATTGTTATAGAATTGGTGGATGGGCAAATGTACTATTCGCCTATACAGTTAATTCCCATTTTGATAAAGAGGGAACCATCCATTTTGAATTAATTCATGAAATGGTCGAATTTCGTGTCGAAACCATCATTTTGGGGGGTTGAATGGTCAATATTTTTGTATTAACAATTACAACCATTTGTCCAAAGCAGTGTTTAAAAACCGGTTTACGGGGTATAATTCCTTCATCGAGCTTACTATTCTCTCAACAAAAGCATCACTTACCACCACCGAATCGCTGATTGTTGATCCAAAGGCGAACGATTTATATTTCAGTAAATCGATCTCCGGGAAATCTTTAGGGAATCCTTTGGGTGCAGTTTTTAGCTTGTCGTCGTATAATTCCGGATAAGTTTTCCTGAACGATTCATTGAAAATTAACTGCTTAAAATCTTCCGGATGGTCAAATATTTCAGTCCGGAATGCTTTTAACACATCGGCTGGCGGACAGTAGGAGCCACCGCCAACAAACGAGGCTCCCGGCTCGATGTGCAGATAATAACCGGCGCTTACACTTTTGCGGCCGCCTTTGGCAATAAAACTGCCCATATTGGTTTTGTAAGGTGTTTTATCGTTCGAAAAACGAACATCGCGGAAGATCCTGAATACACAGTTCTTCGGATCCTGAACACCAATTTCAGAATCGAATTTACCTGCTTCGTGTATAATCACTTCAGTTAAAAAGAGCACTTTTTTGCGACATTCCTGATACCGGTCACGGTTGAGGTCAAACCATTCCTTGTTGTTGTTTTCCTTTAATTCTGAAAGGAAGTTAAGTATTTGTTGCATATTGATTAGATTGAAATTGTACTTTTGCTATCAACATACAGAACATGAAAAAGTTTGTAATTATTGTCGCGGGAGGTTCCGGATTGCGGATGAGATCAGAACTTCCAAAGCAGTTTCTGGAATTGTGCGGAAAGCCGGTGTTGATGCACACCATTCAGGTATTTTTTGATTTCGATCGGGAATGTGAACTGATTCTGGTACTTCCGGGTGCGCAGCGGGATTATTGGGCAGAACTTTGCCTGAAATATATGTTTTCGTTGCCTCATCAGATTGTTTCAGGAGGCGAAACCCGATTTCATTCAGTACAAAATGGATTGAAGCTGATACAGGGTGAAGGAATCGTTTTTATTCACGACGGGGTCAGGCCATTGGTTGGTAAGGAAACATTGCGAAGATGCGTTGAAATGGCTGAGAAATCAGGGAATGCGATTCCTGTTTTGTCTGTAACCGAATCGTTGCGCAGACTGGATGGTACGCAGAATATTTCAGTTGACAGAAGTATATTTTTCAGCGTTCAAACTCCGCAAACTTTCCGTACAGAAATAATCCTGAAATCGTTTCTTCAACCTTACCAATCTGATTTTACCGACGATGCTTCGGTGGTCGAAAAGGCTGGATTTGACATCAACATGGTAGAAGGAAACCGAGAAAATATCAAAATTACCACACCGACAGATTTAATAGTGGCTGAGGCTTTTCTTCAGGCGAAATAAAATTGAATAATGAAGTATAAATATCTGACTATTTTGATTTTAACTTTGCAGTTATCCTGCTCTCAATCCGAAAAATCAACTGAACTGAAATCCGGAGATTTGTTGTTCAGGCAAACAATGAATGGAAAACTTTCGCAGGCAATTGATCAGGTTACACAAACCGGGGCAGAAACCCATTTTAGTCATGTTGGATTGGTCGAGATCGATTCTCAGGGAATTTGGGTACTACATGCCGAGCCGGAAAACGGAACATGCAGGATTTCGCTCGACGCCTTTATGCATCCTGAACACGATACGGTGCAGATAACCATTTGCCGCCTGAAGCCCGAATGGCAAACAGCAATCCCGGAGGCTGTAAAACGGGCACATCAAATGTTGGGAACTCCCTACAATTTTAGCTATGTGATTTCTGACAGCACACACTATTGTTCCGAATTCATTTACCGATCGTTTGCTCCGGATTCAATATTCAGGTTGACTCCCATGACATTTAAAGATCCGGAATCCGGTGAATTTACGTTCACATGGATAGAATATTACAAAAAGCTTGGGATCGGGATACCGGAAGGTTTGCCCGGATGTAACCCGAACGGAATGGCCGCTTCCGACAAGCTGGAGATCATCGGGAAGCTCAAATAGTTATGGAATTTTTCGGTTCTTGCTCTGATTTGTTATTCAATGATGGTATTCCATCCGTGAGTATCCGGCTCGTCGCCATATTGAATACCACGAAGTTTGTTGTATAGTTTTTCGCTGACCGGTCCCGGTTTCCCGTCGTGCGAGAATATGTACGAGATTTTTTCATCGTAATCATCTATTCGTTCAATCGGACTGATTACAGCTGCAGTTCCGCAGGCTCCGGCTTCTTCAAAAGTAGCAAGTTCTTCAACCGGTACCGGGCGTCGCTCCACTTTCAATCCCATTTCTTCGGCCAGAACCATTAAACTTTTATTGGTTATCGATGGTAAAATGGAACTCGATTTCGGGGTGATGTAGGTATTGTTTTTTATTCCGAAGAAATTAGCCGCGCCACATTCGTCGATGTATTTTTTTTCTTTGGCATCCAGGTAAAATACGTTTGAATAGCCTAATTCATGTGCTTTTGCTCCTGCAACAAGGCTGGCAGCATAATTTCCACCCACTTTGTATTTTCCCATTCCAAGTGGCGCCGAACGGTCGAATTCGCGCATGATAACGAATGGCGTAGTCTGGAAACCTCCTTTAAAGTATGGCCCAACCGGTGTTACAAATAAAATGAACATATATTCAGATGAAGGTTTTACACCTACCTGTGCGCCCGTTCCAAACATAAAGGGACGAATGTACAGTGCGGCTCCCGATTCGTAAGGAGGCACAAAGCGCTCGTTCAGTTTAACCGCTTTAACTACAGCCTCTTCGAATTTTTCAATAGGAAGTACAGCCATCATTGTTCCAACACTCGAATCCTGCATGCGTTTTGCATTCTCGTCCATGCGGAAAACCCTGATTTTCCCATCTTTTCCACGAAAGGCTTTTAATCCTTCAAATGATTCCTGCCCGTAATGGAGGCTTGTAGCTGCAATATGCATGGTCACGTATTCGCTGTCGCTGACTTCCAGCTCGCCCCAGACTCCATCTTTAAAAGTGCAGCGTATATTGTAATCGGTTTTCATATAACCGAATGCGAGATTACCCCAGTCTATATTTTCCATAATGTATAAAGTAGTATTTCAATCAATGTTTTTTTCGAACCATAAAATAACGAAAAATAATGCGGACATAGAAAGACTTATTCCCATACCAGTAAATATTCTCCGATTAATTTTCTGCGCTGATTTCCACAAAGTAGCCGTTGTGCTTGCGGATGTTCAACACTCTACCGTCCGAAAAAATCAGGTATTGTCCTTTTATGCCATTCAGGATCCCAGAAATTACAGGATCTTTATCGAACGAGACGCTGGTCACCCTTTCAGGAAAAGAGATAACCGGATAATTGATTTGCCGGATTTGATTGTCGGAGTATAAATATTGTTTCAATTCGTTGGGGAGCAGCTGAAATGCCTTTTCTTTTTCCTGAAGCAGTTCAACAGGCAAAATGGTTTTATTCTGAAGCATCGATCGCCAGTTGGTTTTATCAGAAAAGAAATTTTTCAGGTAAACTTCAATCACCCCTGAAATGTGGCGGTTAGGTGTGCGAGCCAAAATAATGGCTTCGGTAGCTCCCTGATCAATCCACCGAGTTGGAACCTGGTGATGCCGCGTGACCCCCACTTTTAACTCTCCTGAAACTGCCAGATAAACGTAATGATCGATCAGATCGTGTTCGCGGGCCCAATCCATATCGCGTGCAATACCGAGATGTGCTTTCGACAATTCGGGCCGCATCACGGTTTCACTGGCTTCGGGAGCCGTTTGCAGACAGTTGTAGCAAAAGCCTTGTCCGAATGAGGTTTTGGTTCGTTTACCACACGAAATGCAATTGATTTGTCCGGTAAACGCGAGCTGAATATTTTTACCAATCAGTTCGTTCATCGGCAATTCGTTTTCTCCTATTGGAAGAAAATACTTCACCGGATCTGCAAATTCAGACCGCATTTTTATAATTGTTCCTGAAGCAAGCATCTTATGACGTTATTTGTGCAGCGCAAAATACAGAAATGTTGGGGAAATGGAAAGCATGTTACAATTTCAGTCTTTTATTTTCATTAAAACAATTCATTGGTGTCCGGTTAATCGTACAAACCAATAATGGCTCTATGACATTTGGTATGGGTAATGGAAGGGAATGATTGCAAAAAAAATCAATAGTATATCCCCAATTTGATAAAGCCGATACCGCGAAGTGGTATAATATTAATCACCCCCAGTGTTACTGGGGGTTAGGACATACCTCAGAAAGCAACCCTGAATAGGGTTGAATATTAAAACTATAAAACTTATTCAACCCTATTCAGGGTTGCGGTTATTGCATTTTATTTACCCCCCAATAGAATTGGGGGTCATTAATATCTTGCACCTTCGGCGCAAAAGCAAATAGTCTACCAGTTAAACTACCCATACCAAACATCATAGAACCAAATTTTTTGATAAATGGCAATGAAACTTAATCCAACCAATCCGCTAAACTTTTTATGTTTTGAATTGTTTGAAACTAAGTTAATTTGTCAATACAATCCATTTAAATTCAAATCAATGATAATAGGACTTCTGAAAGAAAGTGGCAATGAACAAAGGGTAGCTTTTCTACCTGAAATGGTTGCCAATCTGGTAAGTCAAAAGGTAGAAGTGTATGTCGAGAAGGATGCTGGTGCAGCGGCTTTTCAGACCGACGCTGCCTATCAAAAAGTTGGAGCTGGTATCTTTTCAAGAGCCGAAGTATTGCAGAAATCCGATTTGCTTGTTCAGATTGGAGAACCTTCTCCTGAATTGATCGACTTGATAAAAAGCGATAAAATTTGGATCAGCCAGTACCATCCACTTTGGAACAAAGAATTAGTAAAGAAATTCCTCGAAAAAAAGATCACCAGTTTTAGTATGGATTCCATTCCACGAACTTCAAGGGCACAGTCGATGGACGTCCTTTCATCGATGGCCACAGTGGCTGGTTATAAAGCAGTTTTGCAAGCCGCAATGGAGCTTCCCAATTTTTTTCCGATGTTCATGACCGCGGCCGGAACCATTCGTCCTGCTACCGTTTTGGTACTTGGAGCCGGAGTTGCCGGGCTTCAGGCCATTGCCATTGCACGAAAATTAGGTGCGCAGGTTCAGGCTTTTGATGTGCGTTCGGCTGTAAAAGAAGAGGTGATGAGTCTCGGAGCCAAATTCGTTGAAGTGGAAGGCGCAAAAGAAGATGCTGCTGCAGGTGGATATGCGGTTGAACAAACAGAAGAATTTAAATTAAAACAGCAACAGGTGATCAACGAACATGCAGCCAAAGCGGATGTAATTATTTGTACCGCTCAAATTCCCGGTCGAAAAGCGCCCTTGTTAATTCCCAAAGAAGCCATTGAAAAGATGAAATCCGGATCAGTAATTATCGATCTGGCAGCTTCGAGTGGCGGTAATTGTGAGTTCAGCAAGGACAACGAAACGATCATTTACAATGGAGTTAAAATAATCGGACAGTCGAATTATCCCTCACTTATGCCGGTTGATGCGAGTAAAATGTTCGGCAAAAACCTTTTCAACTTCCTGCAATTAATTATTACAGGAGAAGGTGGTCTGAATTTGAATTTCGAAGACATTATCGTAAAGGGAACTTGTATTACTAATAATGGCGAAATTTTGAACGAACGTGTTAAGTCAGTAATCGAATCATAAAATAAATGTAATGGAGCAAATATTGGTTTACTTTTTCACTTATAAAGAGGCGATTTTCATCATAGCCCTGTCAGTTTTTCTGGGTATAGAAGTGATATCCCATGTGCCTTCGGTGCTGCACACTCCGCTAATGTCGGGAGCCAATGCCATCAGCGGGGTAATTATTATCGGCGGAATTATCCTTGTTGGCCATACCGACGCAACAAAACTTTCAGTGGAACTGATCATTGGAATTTTTGCCATCATTTTTGCTACCCTCAACGTGGTGGGTGGTTTTGTGGTAACCGACCGCATGTTGGAAATGTTTAAAAAGAAAAAGAAATAGGAGAAGCTATGGATCAGGTAATAGGAAATTTAAATGGCATTGATTTCACCCTGGGTGGAACTTTACTCGAACTGAGTTATTTACTGGCGGCCCTGTTTTTTGTTTATGGACTCAAATTGTTGAGTCATCCGGAAACGGCCCGAAAAGGGAATTTTATTGCTGCCGCAGGAATGTTTCTGGCAATTATAACTACCATTCTTCTTCATAAAAATGAACATGGCGGAGGTATTCCGCTTGCCAATATCTGGGTTATTCTGGCCTCGCTGGGGGTTGGAACTGTTGTTGGCTGGATTATGGCTCTGCGAGTTAAAATGACGGCTATGCCTCAGATGGTTTCCTTTTACAACGCCACTGGTGGAGCAGCATCAGCAATGGTAGCGTTGCTCGAATTTCCGAATGCTGATATGAACAATACCGGTTCGGTTTTAGTGACTTTACTTGGGTTGATTATTGGCAGCATCGCATTTAGCGGAAGTATGATTGCTTATGGAAAGCTCGATGGTAAAGTGGGCGATATTTTCTCCGGAATGATGAAATATGTCAATATGTTCCTATTATTGGTTGTTGTTGCCATTTCTGTTTTCATCATGATTTCAGGACAAACACCGGAACAATTAAATTGGGCGATTTATTTATTGCTGGTGGTTTCGCTGGTGTATGGGGTGATGTTCGTGATGCCCATTGGTGGCGCCGACATGCCCGTAGTAATTTCACTATTGAATAGTTTAACCGGTATCGCTGCTACAATGGCAGGCTTCATATATGGCAATCAGGCAATGATTCTTGGAGGTATTCTGGTCGGTGCGGCCGGTACTATTTTAACCATCCTGATGTGCAATGCCATGAATCGTTCGTTGCTGAACGTGATTATTGGTTCGTTTGGGGTCGGAACTGCTTCAGCAAATAGAGAGCAGGTTGGTGACATGAAGGAAATCAATATGAGCGATGCCGCTATTTTATTAAGCTATTCGAAAAGTGTGGTAATTGTTCCGGGATATGGTTTGGCTGTTGCACAAGCCCAACATGCCTGCCACGAACTGGATATTATTCTTGCCGGAAAGGGAGTCAATGTGCGCTATGCTATTCACCCGGTGGCAGGACGTATGCCGGGGCACATGAACGTATTGCTTGCCGAAGCAGATGTTCCGTACACCCAATTGTTTGAAATGGAAAGCATTAATCCTGACATGCCAAACACTGATGTAGTGATGGTTATTGGCGCCAACGATGTGGTAAATCCTGCCGCGATTACCGATCCGGGCAGTCCGATTGCAGGAATGCCGATCATTAACGCTTATCAGGCGAAAAATATTATTGTAATGAAACGTGGACGGGGTAAAGGCTACGCCGGAATTGAAAACGAACTTTTCTTCGATGCAAAAACCAGGCTGCTATTTGGTGATGCCAAAGATACCTTGCAAAAACTGGTGAGTGAAATAAAGAGTTTATAGAATAAAATTGACTACAACACAACAATTGTTTTTAGTCATTTTTCAGGAGAGCCAACAACCATGATTAACAGACGACTATTCATTAAAACGACAGGCCTTGGAGCTGCCGGCCTTAGCACAATGGCCACTTTCCCGGGTTTCAGTCAAGCCGCATCAGCAATTAAATCTTTTGTTTTACCTCGAAGTACTCCTGAAGAACAGGGTATTTCATCAACAGATATTCTAAAATTTCTGGATTCTGTTGCAAAGAGCAAGCAGGAATTTCACAGCATGATGATATTGAGACATGGTCATGTGGTTGCCGAAGGCTGGTGGGCTCCTTATTCATCGGAACACAGGCAGCAATTGTATTCGGCAAGTAAAAGTTTTACCAGTACTGCAATCGGATTCGCGGTAAGCGAGGGGCTTTTATCGGTTGATGATCCGGTAATCAAATTTTTTCCTAATGATCTTCCTGATTTAATCAGTGAAAATCTGGCTGATCTGAAAGTGCGACATTTACTTTCCATGTCGGTGGGTCATGCAAAAGATTCGATCATGATACTTGAAGCTTCAGCTGCCGGTATTCGATGGGAGAAAACATTTTTAAACCAGCCGGTGGTTTTTAAACCCGGATCGCAGTTCATGTACAATTCCGGAGCAAGCTACATGCTCAGTTCCATTGTCAAAAAAGTGACCGGACAAACCGCCCATAATTATTTGCATCCAAGACTTTACGAACCGCTCAACATAACCGGTGCAACCTGGACGGAGAATTTTGAAGGCGTTAATATGGGAGCATCTCATTTACGTATGAGAACAGAAAATCTGGCAAAATTTGGTCAGTTGTACCTTCAAAAGGGTAAATGGAACGGGAAACAGGTACTTTCTGAAGCCTGGATTTCTGAAGCAACTTCGAAACAAATTGAAAATGGCAAGAACGACAGCAGCTGGGGATTTGGCTACGGATACCAGTTTTGGCTCAATCCTCCCGGAGGTTTCAGGGCTGATGGTGCTTTTGGCCAATTCAGCATGGTTTTGCCTGAACAGGATGCGGTGGTTACCATAACCAGTGAGAGCATTGATACAAAAACAGTGATGCAACTGGTTTGGGACGAACTGGTTCCTGCCATGACCAAATTACCACTGCCTGAAAACGCTGCCAGTATAAAACAACTCCGGACAAATCTGAAAACACTCAAATATGATCCGCCAAAATTGGAGATCAGTTCTGCAACTGGGGCAAAAATTTCAGGAAAGGATTTTTTGCTTGATAAAAACGAATTCAATGCAAAGGCTGTCACTTTTAAATTTGCGGGAGATAAATGTATTTTTACACTGAAGGAAGAAGGGAAACCGGACATCATCATTACCAATGGCATGAATTACTGGATCAGGGAAGGAAATTTAAAACCATTACCACATTCGTTGTTTTCGCTGCGCCGGATTGATTTTGATTCAATTGTTGCAGCAAGTGCCACATGGAAGAATGAAAATACCCTGCTGCTGACATGGCGTTTGATCGAAACGGTTCACAGTGATAGCCTGACCTGCATTTTTGATGAAGAAAAACTGACTATCAAATTCCAGTTTAGTGTTGCGCGTTTGCAGAACAAGACTGATGACCGGCCGGATATTACAGGATTAATGGTTTAATGGTGGATGAAAAATTTTGAACCCATGCCTGAAAGCAACTTCGAACGTTTGATCCAATTGGCAGATGCAGTTTTTGCTGTTAAGAATGATACCAGTCAACTCGATGTAAATCCGGAAGTGTTGGAGCGATTGAAACAAATACATCCAACTACAATTTCAGAGTTTGATGATGGAAACGGTCCGGTTGCATGGGTTTTGGTCATTCCTACCACTCTTGATTTAATGAACCGGTTTCTTGAAACTGAAATTTCTGAAAAGGAATTGTTCGACCTGACGCCACTTCATATTTCTTACGAGGCAATCTATTTGTGTTCAGCTTTGGTTTTAGAAGAATACCGAAGAAAGGGAATTGCCAAACAACTTGTATTGAATGCCATTGAAAACATACGTCGCGGCCATCTGATAAAAGCTGCATTTATCTGGGCTTTTAGTCCCGAAGGAGATTTGGCTGCTGAAACAATTGCGCGATTGGCGGGGCTGCCGCTGTACAAACGGGTGAAATGAAGATACAGAATTTACCTCACTTCCTCCACTTTCCCCATCTTCGACCTTCCCGTTTCGCCCAACGCTTCCACCGAATAATAGTAGGTTGTGCCTTTATCCATTCCCCTGAAATCATAATTTGTTTCACCGTTTACAGTGATACAATTATACAGTTTGTCGGGCGAAACACCGTACCAGATGTTATAGCCATAGGCATTTGAAGAAGAACTCCAACTTATTTTAGCATTGCGTGGATCGCTCTTTGAACGGTCAACTTTAAAATTCCTGACTTCTTCAGGAAGTGCACCTTTTGCCAGTCCAAACACCCTGAAATCGCTGATGGCAAACGATCCGGTTGGCATGTGGATATTTTCAATCCTAAGATGTCGGGTGTTGACGGGTTTCATCAATTCGACGTAGTCGTGAGGAACGTCGCGGTCGTTATCACTTTTATCCACCAGCAAAGTCCAGTTTTTTCCGTCAACTGAATGTAAAATCCGGTACTGATGATATAAATCCAAAGCTTTGTTGTGCTGAAACGCTTTGTGGTCGTAATAGTTGATTTGTATAGCATGCACTTCTTTCAGGCCACCCAGGTCCATTTGGAGCCATTCGCCGGGTTCGCCGCTTTTCGCCGCCCAATAGGTACGTATGTTTTCGTCTGAAGCATTTTTAGCAATCAGGTCACCATCTGTTGATGAACAGGTGACAGGTTTTTGGTACGAAAGCAGCATCCATCCGGCAAAAGTTCCTTTTCTGTGGTCGGTTTTCTGATTGGGTGTCATGCAGGGGTAATCGCCAAATCCTGTCGAAACATACATCGTTCCATCCGTATCGAATCCGGCAGGATAAAGCCCAATACGGCGTTCGAATTTGTATTTGAGTGACAACATGCAGGTGCCCACATGCCAGTAATTTCCGAAGTTATCCTGAAACGTTCCGCCATGACCGGCTCCCTGAACAAAACCTCCGGGCTTGTATGAAACCGGGTTGTGTTTCTGGTAGGTAAACGGCCCCAGCGGATGATCGGCTGTATAAACACCATCGGCATACACTTTAAATTCGGTACCGGGTGCGCCGTATTGAAAATAGTATTTCCCATTGTGTTTATTCATAAAACTACCTTCGGTAAAAGGTGCCAGCGTGGTGCTGTCATCGTTGTTCATGCCGAAACGTTCCCAGCCGTGCAAATCGGGTTTCAGCATGGTTACGTCGATGATTTTACTTTTCGGGTAAAAGTTGCTTCGATTCAATTCGACGGCCTTCAGCGGGAATTCGTTGCTCGATCCGTAATACATATACAATCGGCCGTCATCATCAAGGAAAAATCCGGGATCCCAGAAAGGTAGTGCAACCGATTCGATTTTCTTTTTAAATCGACCGCTCTTGGGATCGGTACTATACCAAACCGGCAATCCGCGGTAGGTTGAACCGGTATAAAACAGGGTGTCGCCGCTTACGAAAGCTGCGGGGGCACACTGGTCATCGTCGGTGGGTGTTCGCTGGAAACTGCTATATGCAAATTCCCAATGGTTCAGGTCTTTGGAGTAATGAAATCCTCCCTGATTGGTCGAGAACAGGAAATATTCGCCTTTGTAATTTACCAACATCGGGTCGGCGGCCGAACGGAACGATCCATTGAGTTTCACGTTGTTGTTGAATGGTTCAAAGTTGTAGCTGATGTTCATCGGGTTGCAGAAGGTTTTCGGATGATCGTCCAGCGGATCGAACCATGCAGTTGCACTCGCTTTATCGGACTTCCCAACTGCTGGCTTTTCCGGGTTTAGCTGTACATTTACGGCATTTTCCCTGCCCTTCACATTCACATATTCCATCTCCATTCCGGGATAATAAACTACCAAAACCGTATCGCCACCATCCACCATGCGGTACATGCCTTTTTCGTCGGTGTTGTCGTGCACAGGACTGTACTGATACATGACTGTCGCACCTTCCAGCGGTTTTCCATCGGGACCGGTAATTTGTCCGGAGCGGAATTTTTTCTTTTTCAGGGTGATGGTATAATCGCTTACCTGTCCTTTTACCACGACTACACTATCTTCAGGCTCCTGGGCTGAAATCGTTGAAGAGTGGCCAGAAATAAAAAGAAACAGAAGAAGGAAAATTTTATTCATCGTAATTGAACTTATAAAATTTCGTCCCACTAAATTACAAAAACACAGCAGTTACAAAAACAAACATTAGTACTTTGTATATCTTGAGATTATTTTTAGTTCTTCATAAACTTTTGGGAATAAGAAGAACCATTTAATTGAACTGTAAGAAAATACAAACCTTGACTTAAATCGCTTACCAATAGTTCTAATGGTTTGGAAACCTGCTTGAATGATTTAATGACCAGTCCGGTTGAATTGACTATTTGCAGATCCAATTTCTCATTGTTTGACAGTTCTTCAGGAAGGTTAACCGTTAAGGTTTCATTTACCGGATTTGGATAAAGTTTAAACGTTTTATTCTGATCAATGCTATTGATGGAAGTTGAATTACCGGATAAGTCAATTTCATATACCCTTACATAGTCAACCAGAAAAGAATCAGGATAAGTTGCCTTTGCCGGATCATTGGACCAATAACTGTTAATTGCCCATGCTTCAGTAGATATTTCACCCGTTACTTTAACATAGCCAGGTTGATTACAAACTCCTCCTCCTACGGTTCTATAGGTTTCTTTGCCATCCACGAAAAATACATATTTGTCCGGATACCAGTCCATTGAAAAGGTGTGAAAACCTTCCCGTATTCCAGGAATTAATTCGTTTTTTCCAACTGACTTGTGAGCCGAGCCGTAACCATCGTAATGGACAGCAAAGTTTATTTTATTCGTCCACCCAAAAGCTTCCATTATATCGACTTCTGAGCCGTCAACCCCGGCATTCACTTCAGATCCTACGTTTCCTTGCATCATCCAAAAGGCAACCCACCAGCCTTGTTGTTTGGGTAATTGGCACCTGATCTCATAACGTCCGTATAATTGTTTAAACTTACCAAGTGTTCTAACAGCACCAACACTATAATCATATGGATCTCCATCCTTATTTTTATCAGCGATCTTTCTCACTTGTATGACCATATTCCCTTTCCCATCAAGAAATGAATCTTCTTTACTCCAATAACCATCAGGTCCTGTGGCATTTGGTCTTCTGTTATACTCCGGACGATCCCATTTGGTGGGATCAGGAACCCCTGTTCCGTTGAATTCATCTGACCAGGTTAGTTTTGGCTCACTAACAAGTTTGCTGGTTAAAGTATTCCCTTCTTTTGCAGAATCTGTAATAATAGTTTGCGCCTTGAGGGATGTCAAGGCTAAAAGGAAAATGGTCAAAACAAAAATTATATTTTTCAATGTGATCAGGTTTAGTTGGTTATTTTGAGTCTTAATGAAATTTCCAAACAAAGGTGACAGAAAAAAGACTCTTTAAAGGAACACAATTTTTTACTTGTACCGATTGCTATTTAAGCGTAAATGCTGCTTCCTCTGTTTCAGCCGAATTGGTTCCTACAAACACTTTGAAATCGCCGGGTTCGCTCGCAAATTGCAGGTCGCCATTGTAAAAGCGCAAATCCTTTTCAGTCAGGGTAAACTCAACAGTTCGGGTTTCGCCTTTTTTCAGGAATATTTTCTGAAAGCCTTTCAATTCCTTCACCGGGCGGGTAACACTGCCGACCATATCGCGCAGATACAACTGAACCACCTCGGCACCGTCGTAATTTCCGGAGTTTGTAACCTCGACAGAAACAGTCAGTTTGCCATCGTTTGTCAGTTCTGAATCGCTCAATTTCAGGTTCTTGTAGCCGAAAGTAGTATAACTCAGACCAAACCCAAACGGGAACAAAGGATCGTTGGAAACATCAAGGTAATTGGAGCGGAATTTTGTGAACCATCCTCCTTTGGGCAGCGGACGGCCTGTATTTTTGTGGTTGTAATAAAGTGGTATCTGTCCAACGTTCTGTGGAAAGGTTGCGGTTAGTTTTCCGGAAGGATTGATTTTGCCAAACAACACATCGGCAATGGCATTTCCGGCTTCGGTACCGGCAAACCACACATTCAGTATAGCCGGGACATTTGCTTTTTCCCAACTTATGGTCACCGGCCGGCCTGTAAACAGCACCATTACCACCGGCTTCCCTGTTGCCAACAAAGCTTGCAGTAATTCTTTCTGGTTCTCCGGAAGGTTGATGTCAGAACGGCTCGAACATTCACCACTCATTTCTGCCGATTCACCCAAAGCCGCCACTATCACATCCGACTTGCGGGCAATAGCCACTGCTTCAGCAATCATTTCTTTCTGAGAACGTTTATCCCATTTGGTTGGTTTCCCGAAAATACTGATGCGCTTATCGAGTAAAGTATCGCTTACCACATTGGTTCCTTTGGCGTACAGAATTTTTGCCTGATTACCAATGGCATTGTTTAAACCATCGAGCAACGATACCGATTTTGAAAAATCGCCTGCCACGCTCCAGGTTCCCGGCATATTTTCACGATTGTCGGCCAGGGGGCCAATCAATGCAATGTTACCTTGCTCCTGAATAGGAAGTAACTGATTCTCATTTTTCAGGAGCACAAAAGTTTGAGCCGCAATTTCGCGGGAAACCTGCCTGTTTTCAGGAGTAAAAATTTCGGTTTTGGCCCGGTTTAAATCGCAATAGCGATATGGATCGTCAAAAAGTCCCAGTTTGAATTTGGCTACGAGAATACGCCGGCAAGCCTGATCAATTTCCGTTTGGCTTACTTTTCCTTCGTCAAGCGATTGTTTCAGGGTGGTCAAAAATCCATCGGTTACCATGTCCATGTCAACTCCGGCTTTCAGGGCAAGCGCCGAAACTTCGTTCAGGTTACCTATTCCGTGGTCAACCATTTCTAAAATAGCGGTATAATCGGTTACCACAAATCCGTTGAAACCCCAGTCTTTGCGTAACAGATCGGTCATCAGCCATTTATTTGCTGAAGCCGGAATACCATCAATTTCGTTGAACGACGACATGGCGCTTCCTGCACCTGCATCAAAGGCAGCTTTGTAGGGAGGCAAATATTCGTTGTACATCCTGATGCGGCTCATATCGGTGGTGTTGTAATCGCGACCTGCCTCGGCAGCGCCATACAAGGCAAAATGTTTGACACAGGCCATAATGGTATTGTTTTTCCGGAGGTCGTCGCCCTGGTAGCCCTTCACCATCGCTTGTGCAATTTGAGAGCCCAGATATGGATCTTCGCCAGAACCTTCTGACATGCGGCCCCAACGCGGATCGCGGGCAATATCAACCATGGGTGAAAAGGTCCAGCAAATACCGTCGGCGCTGGCTTCCTGTGCGGCAACACGGGCACTTTTTTCAATCAGCGCCATGTCCCAGCTGCACGACATTCCCAGCGGGATCGGGAACAAGGTTTGGTAACCATGGATCACGTCCATACCGAAAATCAAAGGGATTTTCATGCGACTTTGCTCCATCGCAATTTTCTGGACTTCGCGGATTTTTTCTACCGATTTGATGTTAAAAAGCCCGCCTACCTGACCTTCTTTTATTTTCTCACCAATATTCGAATTGCTGCTTGCCCCGGTGATGATATCGCCTGAAGCAGGAAGGTTTAACTGCCCCAGCTTTTCGTCAAGGGTCATGAGCGACAAAACCGAATCGGCTTTATCTCCGTAAACGTTATCATTTGTTTTTACAGGTTGAATTTTGGAAACACAACCATAGGCCAAAAACAAGAGGCCGAAGGCAATAAATAGTTTTCGCATAATTGGATAATTTTTAAAAGTCAACATTTTAAAATAAGAAAGGATGGTTGATTTGACTCAACCATCCTTCCCGAATTTTAAAGTACCATTAAGGATGATGAGAATGGTTTATTTCAGAACAATTTTTGTATTTCCTTCTGTTGTATTTACAATATAAATACCTTTTTTGAGATTGACACTAAGTTTTCCATCAAAGGCTGCACCTTCAGCTACATTTCTGCCTAACAGGTCGAACACCCGAACATAGCCTGAATAGTTAGAGATGCGTATTTCACCATTGTAATAATAGGCTTTTACTGTTTTGGCTTCAAGCTTAATATCCAAACCTGTGGTTGTACTTACAAATGTAAATTCATCCAAAAATAGTGTGTGTTGTACATTATCGATCGTGTTTTGTGCAAAGAATACATCCTTGATCAAGTCTTTAGCAGCAAATGTAACGTCAGCAGCCCAAAGGTCAGCAAGGGGTACGATTACTTCGGTCCAGGTATTTGCGGTTAAACCATTAGGCAGGTAATTAGCCATTGGCAATTTGCCTGTTGCATTTGGTGTTCCACTACCAGCTTCAAGGTAAATCTTGGGCAGAGCAGTTTTAGCCAAAGCTACCGGTGAGTTAACCCAGAACTTCAATGTTTTCATAGTCGTTAAATCAAACAATTTCCATCCAATTGAAGCTGTCATAGCTTTCCAGTCTCCACCGGTAGCTGATTTCCATTGCAGTTTCAGTGCATTGGTGCCTGCTTTTACTGGTGTTGTTACTACAGGTAATTTATCGCCATCAGGTAAACCAGCTCCTTGCCAATTTTCGGTTACCACTGTACTTGGCGCAGTTTGGTTCACCCAACTTTGGTCGTGGAAACGATCACTTGCACTGTTATCGAACAAAGTGAGTGAAGTGGGAGGAGGAGGAGGAACAATGGTTTCATCCAAAACCACCACAATATCATCAATATACGTAATGGATTTGGGATCAATAGGTTCATAATAATCAGGGAACATTCCAAATACTGTAATGTTTTTGATTCCATTCGCAATGAGATCAAATACCATGGTTTCCCATTCGTTTGTTTTCGAAGCCGGAGTTACCGGATTCATTTCTTTTGTGACTGCACCTTCACATTTGATCCGTAATTGAGAGGTGGCATTTTTGCGCAAGAATTTAACTTCGATGCGGTTATAACCTGAAGGGATTGCATTTTTCAAAGTAGCATAAAAACCCGCCCAAATCTTGTTATCGGGTGAGGCATCATAGCGTTTCCATTCCCAAACTTTATTACTGGTGTTGATGCCTGTCTTAAAGGGATTATCCACTACTGCATAATCAAAGTGAGAAGGTGGATTTCCATTAATCAGATCGGTAAAACTCACTGCTCCGCTTTCAAAATCTTCCAAAACAATGTTGGCGTTTTTAAATGTAAATTCATCCATAAACAGGGTGTGTTCCATATTGTCCGTTGTGCTTTGGTCAAAGAAAATGCCTTTTATGATGTCCTTCGCTGCAAATGTTGCATCGGCAGCCCAAAGATCCGCAAGCGGAATGACAACTTCTGTCCATGTGTTGGCAGTTAAACCATTAGTGAGGTAATCAGCCAAAAGTAATTTTCCCGTTACGGAATTGTTAGTCGCCTGAAGATGAACCTTTGGCAATGCAGTTTTAACCAATGCGACCGGTGAATTGACCCAAAACCTGAGCTGTTTCATTTTTGTCAAGTCGAATGAGGTCCAACCGACAGCAGCGACCATTGCCATCCAGTCACCGCCTGTAGCTGATTTCCATTGCAGTTTTAATGCATTGGCTCCTGCTTTTACAGGTGTTATTACGCATGGCAGTTTATCCCCATTGGGCATTCCTGGTCCTTCCCAGTTTTCAGTTACCACTGTGCTTGGAGCCGTTTGGCTTACCCAGCTTTGGTCGTGGAAACGATTGCTGGCACTATTGCTGAACAGGGTGAGTGAACTAATGGTTGGAGGCGCCTCATAAATTATTTTAATATCGTCGATATAGACAAGTGCAGTTGCATTTACCGGCGAATAGTTATCCGGGAACAGGCTCAGCACTGTAATGTTTTTTATCCCATTTGCGGCTAAGTCAAATACGATGGTCTCCCATTCGTTGGTTTTCGTAGCCGGAGCAACAGGGTCAAACTCTTTTGTTACTGATCCCTCAATTTTCATCCGGAGTTGAGAGGTGGCATTGGTGCGTAGGTATTTTACCTCAATTTTGGCGTAACCTGAAGGAACTGCAGTTGTCAAAGCAGCCCAAAAACCTGCCCATGATTGATTGTCTGCGGTATTAAGACGCTGCCATTTCCATACTTTTGCGCTGGTATTGATTCCTGTCTTGTAAGGATTATCCACTACAGTAGCGTTAAAACTTCCAGGTGGATTTAAATTCACTACGGTAGTAAAACTTACCGTGCCGGTTTCAAAGTCGTCCAAAACTATATTATCCAATGCAAATAAATTTGTCATGGATAAAAGGGCAATAAAAAAAGTAAAGATTATTTTCTTCATAATAGTATGTATTAAAGTGTTAGTGAAAATATAAGCTATCTCAATCTTGTTAAAAGTGTATATTCTTTATTGTCTGGGGTAATCATTTTGATTGTATGTTGCTTTCCATTCATGATTTCCTGGCTATCGAATGCGAAAACATTTTCACCTGAATTTCCGATTATTATTTTTTCGAGCACTACTTTATTTTGTGCCTGATTGGTAACAGTAAATTTTACATTTCCGGCGGTTCCCAGAAAGTAGTTGAGCTCAAATAATTTGCGATCGGGATGGCGCATCATGTCATACTCGTTGGTAACAGAGTTTAGCATTGCTAAATGAAATCCCTGACCGTATGCAGGTTTATCTTTCACGCCAGCCCGGGTAAGTCCAAGTTTGATGTGTTCATTCTTCATCAGCAATTTCCATATAAGGCCCGAACGATAGTTTTCCATCATTACTACTATTGGGCCCTGATCGATTGCAAGTTGTTTTTTTTCCGATGTGTTGGTACTTGGGCAATAAGCATCAGCAAATCCGTAGGTTCCCTGTGCCAGTGGCATACTTGCCAGGTTGAGCAGAACCTGTGTGGTGTAAAATGGTGTATATGGATATGAACTCAACGCGGCAGTTGGAGCTATAACCCCGTCGTCGTTTGATGGGGAACGTGCATTGTAATCCCAAGGCGGTTTTCCACCGTAACAAGCAGTTAGTCCCCAATTCTTTTCATCATATTTATTGGTTTTGGGAGCCTCGGCAATACAGTAATTACGGTTAATCATGGTATGTGCCACATTTTGTTTCCAGTAGTTGGCATATTTGTCCTCAATCAATTGAGGATTTAAACCCAGGAATGAGTAATGTGCAAAAAACATGGGGCCACCTTTATTTTCACCAAGCGGAAGGTTATATCCATAGAATGACCGGTTTGCATGAAAAATACCTCCATTGCTCTGCCAACCCTGTGCATAAACCTCTTCAGAAATATTGTGGTTTTCGGGTGCTGCCAGTGCCAGAATATAGGCAATCCAGCCTTCATTCCATCCTTTGATATCAAGTTCTAAACGGTTATCCTGAGAAAACCAGAGCCATTGCAATGCTTTGCCTGATTGGGCATAAAATCGCCAGTCCATTGTATTCCAGAACGATTTGACTGAATCGCGGATTTCAGTTTCGATGGCTGAATTTGATGTGTAGTATTCGGCAGCAGTGAGTAAGCCTGCTACCATAAATGAACTTTCAATGACATCACCCGTTTTGATCTGATTTCCAAAAGGGTGTGCTGTTCCGTCCGGGTTGTACCAATGCGACCACATGCCTTTGAAACGTTCGGCTTTGCCTAAAAAACGAACTATTTTTTGCATCCGTTCTGCTGCTTGCTGTCGGGTAATCCATCCCCGTTCAGCACCTGTAATTATGGCCATCACCCCAAATCCACTGCCTCCGGTTGTTACGGTTGTTCCACGTTCATTGCCTTCCAATGCCATCCCGCTTGTCGGCTCGGCGCCATCGTAAAAGTAAGTGAATGTTTTACGCTGCCATTCTTCCAGAACAGGTTGAACCTTTGAGGGAGAATAAGTATCATCATTCTTTTGCACAACAGTTGTAGGAACCGGATCTTTCGCACAAGCTGTAATGCTGGCAATTATCAGTAATATAAAAGTTAGATTATTCATCTTTTTGTTTTTAGTACCCCGGATTTTGTGTTAATACCCCTTCCGATTTATCAATTTCGGTTTGTGGTATCGGGAAAAGTTCGTGTTTGCCAACAACAAAATTGGGTATGGCTGTTTTGGCTTCATTCCAGCGTATCAGGTCGTAAAACCGTTCCCACTCCATGGCCAATTCTATCCGCCGTTCCTGATGGATTTTTGCCTTTAATTCAACTAAATCAGTGGTTGTTATTTTAGGCAGAATGGTATTGTTAGCGCCCCTTGCACGCGCTCTTACCATTTCCAGTTTATTCAGCGCTTCGGTGGGGTTTCCCAGTTCACAGGCTGCCTCGGCGTGCATCAGTATCACATCGGCATAGCGTATAACCCTTATGTTTACCCATGTTCCCTGAGCTTCTGCAGGGCGTCCATAAATACCGCGTTCGGAAACTTTTGTATATACTTTTTTATTGAAAAATTGATACCCGCTGGCATCAGCCCTTACAGCCTTTCCATCCAACAAATCTCCATTGCCAATTACTGAAGCAGTTTTGCGAGGGTCACCAGTTTCGTAGGCATTCATCAATACCTGGCTGGGAGCATTGAATCCCCAGCCTAAATTAGGAATACCACGAATGCCTTGAATCTGTGCAAACTGACTTCCTAAATAAATTTTATCAGGTTCGGGTTTTTCATCACAATAAACTTCAAATACCGATTCATCACCATATTCAGTGGCCTCAGTAAATATCTGATCGTAAGGTGTCGCTAAACTGTTATCACCTGAAGCAATAATCGCGGTTGTCTGATCGAGTGCGCCCGACCAGTTTTTTTGATACAGATATACTTTTGCCAATATAGCACGGGCCGCATTTTGAGTGGCACGTCCTGTATTGTTGCTTGTTACCAATGCTTTGCGAGTGGGCAGCAAAGGTATTACTGAATTTAAATCGCGCTCCAGTTTTTGCCATATTTCATCGCGCGTTGATCGGGGCGGGGTTTTATCGTTTTGTCCGAGAACCTTATCCACAAACGAAACGCCTCCAAAAGCCTGCGCCAACCGGAAATACATTACAGAACGCAGAAAAATTGCTTCGGCCGCGTATTTATTTTTCAGGGGTTCTGCATCATCCAGGGCAGTTGCCAGGGCCAAGGCTTCATTTGAAAGGAAAATACTCTTGAAACAGGCACTGTAATAATCTGCAATTACAGCGCTCCCCGCCGTGTAGCTTAAAGGCTTAAATTGAGTGACTTCACCACCATCGCTTGGTGTGCTCCCTTTTTCAACATCAGGGGTGGTGTAATTATTCATAGCCAGGCCGGCCCATGCAAAAGGCCACCCGCGCAGCGTTGTGTATGCTTCTGCCAATTTGGCTTCAACGAGTATTTTTGCATCCAGTTCGTTGTCTGGTGTGTAATTGCCATGATGCCAACGTCCCTTCGGATAACGGTCCAGAAAATCTTCGGAGCAAGCTGTGCCAATCAGTACTATTATTAAAAGTAAGGATATATTTTTCATATTCTTCAGAATTAAAAATTAACTGTTACGCCTGCCGTATAAACCGAAGGCAGCGGATAAGTACCACCATTGTCAATGCCACCATTGAGAATTTCTCCACCGATTTCAGGAGTATATCCGCTGTTGTTTTTGAATGTGATGGGGTTTTGAGCATTCACGAATATCCTGAATTTACTGGCACCCATCAGTTTAAGCACATTCTTCGGAAGGCTGTAGCCAAATTGAATGGCGCGAATGCGGAAGTAGGCGCCACTTTCGAGCAAGTTGGTTGATGGTTCAAAATTGTTTCCCCGTGAGTTATCCAAGATGGGTTCAACAGTCGAAGTGCCTTCGCCATGCCAGCGGTCAAGTGTAGTTTCGTAAAAATTGAATTGCGCATGAGTGGGAAGTTTTTTCGTATTCACAATTTTGTTTCCATACACACCATTAAAATCAATGGCCACATCGAAGTTTTTATAGGCTCCGTTCACGTTAATTCCGTATGTAAATGTTGGAATACTGCTTCCGATGAAATCCCTGTCATTATTGGTGATTTTCTGATCTCCGTCTAAATCTTTGTAGCGAATATCTCCGGGTTTTGAAATCCATGGAGCAGGGAAGTAATTGTCGATTTCGGCCTGATTTTGAAATATTCCATCCTGAACATATCCGTAAAACGCACCAACCGGATGCCCTACCGAAGTCCGGTGGTACCTGCCTACGATATCCGAATCATCATTTCCAAGCGAAAGTACTTCATTATCTAAAGTTGCTCCGTTTGTACTGATCCCATAGCTGAAATCCCCGATTTTATCGCGCCACCCGAGAATATATTCGATACCTCTGTTGCGGATTGAACCGGCATTGGTGATCGCATATCCGGCACCCACTGAAATAGGAGGGGCAACATAGGCAAGCAAGTCACTGGTTGTTTTGGTGAAAAATCCGAGTTCCAGCGCCAAACGGCTTTTGAATAGTTGACTTTCAAAACCGACATCCAATCCAGTCACTACTTCCCAGTGAATATTTTCGTCAACTAAGTTGCTAACGGTAGGAATATAATAGGTTTTCCCGTCAACGACTACCTGTTGACCCTTTGGATTAATTGTTGGAAACCACAGCCAATTCCCGATTTTATCGTTTCCGAGTTGGCCCCATGAGGCTTTGATCTTTAGGTAGTTAAGCTTATCTGTCAAGTCCTTAAAAAACTCTTCTTCGGTTGCAACCCATCCTAAACCGATTGACGGGAAATATCCCCACCGTTTATTGGGCGAGAATTTTGAAGAACCGTCGGCACGGAAAGTAGCTGAAACCAAGTATTTGTTGGCATAGGAGTAATTGAGGCGGGCCAAATACGAGATAAACGATTCTGCTTCGTACCAATCGCCATTTGTTCTGTTTTGTGTTGAACCCATGTTTAACATCCAAAAATCTTTTGGTACAATCCACATATCGGCACTGACAAGTGTATCAACACCAGCGCTAAATCCTTTACCTTCCTGAACCCGTGCAGTATAACCAGCCATGACATTCAAGCGGTGCAGGTCTTTGTTTTTGGTGTAATTCACAATCATATCAACCTGATATTTTGTATATTCACTTGTATTTCGGCTGAATGACGTTTTTTCGCTTTTGTGTGATGAATTGCTTGTTGCATTGTTTACATCAAAACGTGGAGTGTAGTTGCTGCCTGTGTTTATTCCAATGTCGCCATAACCAGTTGTCCTGAAGGTAAAATCTTTCAGAAATGCAATTTCGGCATATACATTTCCTACAGTTCGATAGCCATAACTTTCGCTGTTCCCTTTGTTAATTTCCATTACAGCAACCGGATTCGGTACATCTTTTTGAATTCCGGGAGACGGTGTGTAATATGATCCAATGTTTTTTGGATCATGGTCTTCGGCAGGTGAATAGATCGGATAAGTTGGCAATGCCTGAGCTGCATTGGATACGCTGGCCGTTGCCGGATCTGTGTCCCAACGGCTTAAAGAGGCATTTCCTCCCATTTTAAAGTTATCGGTTAGGGTATAGTCGCCTGCCCACCGCCCGTTGAAGCGTTGGTAAGCGTTGTAATTCACAATTCCGTCTTGTTTGAAATATCCAAGTGAAATGATGCTGCTTGATTTGTCTGTTGATTGCGAAACACTTACACCTTGGTTCGTTATTACTGCCGGACGAAAGATCTTTGATTGCCAGTCAGTGCCTCCTCCGAGTAAATCAGGCACCCATGTTGTGGCCGATGGATTCATATTCTTGATTTGCTCGTTGTAGAGCATGGTAAATTCCGTTGCATTGGTCAGTTTCAACCGATCGCGGTCGGACAATACCTGCACACCGGCATAGCCGTCATAACTTACGGAAAGTTTTCCCTTATCAGCCCGTTTAGTGGTAATAATAATTACCCCATTGGCGCCCTGAACCCCGAAAATTGCGAGAGATGACGGATCTTTAAGTACTTCGATAGATGAAATGTCGTTTGGATTAACAAAGTCGATGTTATCAACAAACATTCCATCAACCACAAAAAGCGGGTTGGTGCTTGCATTTACTGTAGCAACTCCACGCATACGAATGGTAGGGCTACCACCTGCAGCTCCACTGTTGGTCATGACCAAACCCGGCACTTTTCCTTGTAATGCCTTTACAGGACTGTAATCAGGTGAGGTTTTTAGATTGTCTCCATCAATTGATACAATTGATCCGGTCAGGTCGCGTTTTCGAGCTACACCGTATCCAATTGCAACGACTTCTTCAATTCCAATGGTTTCTTCGGTAAGTAAAATATTAATCGTTGTTTGCTTGCCAACATTTACTTCCTGAGTTTTCATTCCTATAAATGAAAATTGCAGGATTGCATTTTCGGGGACATTGGGAATGGAATAATTCCCGTCCACATCAGTCATCGCTCCCTGGGTCGTTCCTTTTACTACTACCGAAACTCCGGGAAGTGATTCTTTTGTGACATCAGTTACCTTACCTTTAATAGTTAGCGGAGTTTGTGCAAAAAGCATCGAAACTGATAAGAGTAGATTCATTACAAAAAAAAGTTTTTTCATAGTCTCAATGTTTTAGTTGTCAAAAATTATTGAATCAAAACTACCTGACCTTTAACTAAAAGAAAAACAAAATGATACACCTCTGATTCATCAACTCATAAAGATGTTGCGTAACATTGCACATTTACTACACCAACAGCCTGCAATCAAGATTTAAAGAACTATAAATATGGATATTACGACTGCTCCATTTATTTTTTCATTAAACGAACAAATGACCATAAGGGTTCTGAAAGTGAAGTTCTGAAGAAGAAAGTAAATAAGTTTTCGTGGCCATTTTTTAATTTTTACTACTTTTAGTATGTTTTTACCCAAATCGAACAATGATCAAAACCCAATATCTGAACAGCCGGAGCATATTTATTGTTTTGCTTTTTATGCTTGGCAGTATTCAATTATTCGCTGCATCCGGGCTTTATCTGAAAAACTATACCAAGCAGGAATATCAGGCGGCCAGCCAAAACTGGGCAGTAACACAGGATATGAATGGATACCTGTATTTTGCCAACAACATCGGACTGCTCGAATTCGATGGTATTACCTGGACGCTTTATCCTGCTCCTGAAGGTGCCATCATCCGTTCAGTCGCAGTCGATAAAAAGAACCGCATTTTTACTGCCGGCTACCGCGAATTGGGTTATTGGGAACGCAATTCTCTGGGTAGGCTCGAATATCATTCCCTGAAACAAGAGGTTGAGAAGAATTTTACCACCAACGAAGAATTCTGGAATGTTATCACTTTCAACGAACACGTTTATTTTCAGTCGTTCTCGAAAGTTTATGTGTATGATTATCAGAAATTTGAAATCATTCAGCCGGATGGATTTGTCAATTCTATTTCTGATGGAGGCGATCGGATTTTTGTCAATATTATGAACAAGGGCGTTTACGAAATTAATGGGACAAAACTGAATCCTTATTTGGTAAACGATTTTTTGATCAGGGCTGAAATACGGTTCGTTTTATCGCTCAGCGGCTCACAAAAACTGATTGGCACGGCTAATGAAGGGCTTCTGTTTTACGACGGACAAAAAATTTCGCCATGGGAGCCTGGCCAAACAGACTATTTCCGGAAAAATATCATCAACCGTGGCTGTATGACTGCCGATGGTAAAATCATCATCGGAACTATTCTCGATGGAATTTCAGTCTTTGATCAGAAAGGCAAACTTCTCAATCGCTTTAACAAAGAAAACGGGCTCCAAAACAATACAGTACTCGGCGTCATGTCTGACACCAACCAGAACATCTGGATTGCACTCGATAAAGGGATTGATTTTGTTTCATTTTCGCCCGATCCTTCCTTTTTTATTATAGAAAGGAAAGAGCTTGGAGCCGTTTACACTGCTGCGGTTTACCGCGACAAACTGTACCTTGGAACCAACCAGGGATTGTATTTCAGGCCATTCCCCTCATCTGACGAACCATTCCGACTTGTACCCGAAACACAAGGCCATGTTTGGGATTGCAAAGTGATTGACGACCGTTTGTTTGTAAATCACAATACCGGAACTTTTGAAATACAGGGCGATCAGGTGAGAAAAATATCGGCTGTTTCCGGAGGTTTTTCTGTCATCGAAAATCCACTGAAGCCTAACTCTTTGGTCCAAAGCACTTATTCAAACCTGATATTCTACAAGAAAGATAATTCGCAGTGGAAAATCGATCGGGTCATTTATCAGTTCAACGACCTGATTCGTTACATCGAGGTGGATTATCTTGGAAATTACTGGGCCAGCCACCTGTATCGTGGCATTTTCAGGCTAAAATTTAACAGCAGCGATTCACTGATTTACAACCGTTATTATGGTAGTAATATCTTTGGGAAGGACAACAATATCCATGTATTTAAGCTTGAAAACCGGATTGTTTTTACCACCGGCGAAAAACTTTATACTTATGACGACCTGAAAGATACGATCGTCGATTATACAACGATGAACGAAAAACTGGGTGAGTACCGAAAGGCAACCCGCATTGTTGCCGGCCCTGAACACCATTACTGGCTGATCACTGATCAGTCATACTGCTTGTTCAGCATCCAGAATTCAGAAGTCAAAAAACTAAAGGAATATCCCACCAGACTGTTTAATAATCAGGTAATCACAGGTTACGAAAACATTCTGCCAATCAGCACAAGCAAAGCCATTCTTTGCCTCGAAAATGGATATGCGATTTTGAATGCCGATACCATCAGCCCGGCTTCCCTGATTTCAGGAAAAAGACCCGAACTAAAGCAGATCACAATAAGTGGCACCAACGAACAAATAAGCGATTTACCGCTTAACAGCGATGAAATTAACTTGCGATACAACAGGAATAATCTGCAACTGCGGTTTTCGTTTCCGTTTTTCAGCAGCGATAATATTAAATATCAATCATATATTGAAGGACTGGACCAGCGATGGTCGGATCCTCTGGAAAAGCCAATTTTCAGCTTTAAACGTATCCCCACAGGGAAATATAAAATACAGGTGAAAGCGATCAATAGCTGGGGCGAATCGAGTCAGGGGTATTCAATGAATTTGGTTGTTTTGCCTCCATGGTATCTTTCGATTGTGGCTTACTTCGGCTATTTTTTAATCATTATTGCAGGACTTTTAATTTTCAGGAAAAGAATTATTGCCAAAACACGCAATAAAGAAAGCCGTGCGAGCGAAGAAAGGGAACGCGAACTTATTCAACTCCGGAATGAAAAACTTCAGGCTGAACTTTCGTTTAAAAGCTCCGAACTGGCCAGTTCAACAATGGCGATCATCAAGAAAAACGAATTCCTGATGAATGTGAAAGAAATGTTGAACAAGCAAAAAGCGGAGCTCGGTTCGCGGTATCCGGATAAATATTACGAAAGGCTAATACAAAAAATCGACGATAATATGACCAGTCAGGACGATTGGAAAGTATTCGAGGCCAACTTCGAGCGGGCGCATGAGAAATTTCTAAAGACACTCAAAAACAATTACCGTGACCTGACACCCAGCGATTTGCGGTTGTGTGCATTTCTCCACATGAACTTATCGTCGAAAGAAATTGCCCCGCTTTTGGGAATATCGGTTCGTGGGGTTGAAAACCACCGCTATCGGCTACGAAAAAAACTTGGCTTGGATGCTGACGGAAATCTGACTGATTTTATAATCAGGATGTAAGGTTTCTGGTTTTCCTTTTATAAAATTACAACGGGAATTATTTTCCAGCATCATTTAAAGAATTGTTGGGTGAAATAATACAAATCACTTTTCCAGACATTAAAATCGTGCACCCCCGGCTCCACATGCCAGATATGCGGAACTTTATTTTCTTGGCAATATTGATGTATTTTTTGGCTGAAAACGATCAGTCCATCTTTGTCGCCGCACGAAATCCAGAGTAGTTTCAGTTTCAAAGCAGTCTTCTTTTCGGCATACAGGTTATCCAAAATGATTTCGGGATGGCCGCCGTGCAACCATTCAAACTCATCACCGCCAATGCCGTGAAGCAGATACAAAACCGGATACTTTTTGATTTTACTGTAACCCGGTGGTGTGTAGATCAATGAAGTGCGGGTTGTTCCTACTGTTTTTGATTCCTACTGAATGGTGTTTTGATTTCAGCCTTTCTGGTTCCGGAAGCATTTATCGATTGAGCTGAAACTGGCTTACAGATGACGATCAACAACACGGTTGTCAGAAATAAGGAAAGCGATTTTGAGCAGCTACTTTTTATAAACAATGTAAATTAGTACTGTTGAAAAACCCGAACATAGTCGATTTCGAAAGTATGCGGAAATTTGCTGTCGTCGATGCCGAACTTACCACCCCATCCGCCGCCAACCGCAAGGTTCAGGATCAAATGAAACGGTTGGTCAAAAGGCCAGGCGTCGAATCCGCTGTTTTCTTTCTGAAATGAAAAATAGAGAAGCCCATCCACATAACTCCTGATTTCATTTTCGTCCCACTCGGTAGTATAAATATGAAATTGAGTAGTTGCGGTTTTCACTGCAATTGGCTTACCCACCTGTGTGCCTTTTGTATGATTGTATTGCCAGGTGTGAACCGTTGAATGCACGGTGTCCGGATCGTACCCCACATGTTCCATGATGTCAATTTCACCGCTTTTGGGCCATCCTCCATAGGTATTATCCGACGACAACATCCAGATGGCAGGCCATGTTCCATTTCCTACCGGAACTTTTGCCCTGACTTCTACCTTGCCATATTTCCAGTCACCTTTGCTTTTGGTGGTCAACCTTCCGGAGGAATAATTTTTGCCTGAAGTTGGTTCCTTTCGGGCAACAATTTTTAAAGTACCGTCGCTTACCAGGGTATTTTCAGGATTGGCCACGGTGTACCATTGCGCTTCGTTGTTTCCCCATCCGTAGGTGTTCCCGCGGGTATCGTAATTCCATTTGATGGAATCAGGTAATCCGGAGTAATTAAATTCATCGGCCCACACCATTTTCCAGGCTGGTTGCTGTTTCTTTTCAGATATTTTTTTCAGTAAAAGTTCCGGTTCGTCGGTTGTGATAAAATCAATGTTGCGCGCAAGAAAATAATCCATCATTAAACTGTCATTGACAGTCCATACATTTGTTAATAAGCCAGTTTCGTGAGCATTGCTGATCAACTGATCATCTTTTTTGTAGGCATTTAAGTGGTAATCTATTCCTGAAATTCCATCAGATTTTATCTGCGCCAAAGTTTTATCACTACCGAGGTACATTGTTTTAGCCGATCGGTCCAGCTGAATTATTTCCTTTAGAATATCATAGTTAAAACTGATATAAATGATCCATTTCTGAGCATTCATCCGGCGAACTTTTTCAACTACTTCTTTAGTCAGAAGTAATGACCTTTCCTTGCTGATTACAGAATTTTTAAGTTCCAGAATCAGACCGGTTTTCTCCTGAGTCATCCCGGTTTTGATATAATTTTCAAGAGTGGGAAGTACTTCTCCATTTTTTAGCAGGATTTTTTTCAGGTCTGAATAAGTTGTCTTTTCTATTTCCATCCCTTCATAAACAGGATCGTGGTTGACAACCAAGACTCCATCAGTAGTCATTTGAACGTCAAACTCTGAACCGGCAGCGCCTATTTTGATTGAATTCTGAAGTGAAGCGATCGAATTCTGAGGTAAACTCTGGTTTTTCCAGGCACCCCGATGAGCAATAACTCCATTCGATGCAAAATCATTTTGCAGAGTTGAACTTTTTGCCTGTGCTTTTAAATCGAAACCAAGATGAAGAAAGATTGCGATTAATAAAATTGGAATAAATAGTCTGCTCATTGGTTGGTTTGTTTTTTAATAGGATATAAAAATATAGTTTAGAATATTCTGATGTCAAATCATTTTAGCCCATCGATAAATCAGCTAAAGCATTTTTACTTCATGGTCGCTTTTCTGTTCGAACTGTAAACACTTCCACCCTTGCCGTTGATAACGCTTTTTACGACACTTTCCTTATTCCCGCTCAACCAGAAAATGACTTTATGGTAAAAACTGCTTTCCAATGATTCAGGTGTTTCAATTGCCTGATCGACAATTACCGGAGCATCGTAAAATACGTTATAGATTCCTAATCCCCAAGCCTGATGTTTTTTTACATCATCGGCAACTTTGTAGGAAGCATACCCATAAGTTTCGCCATGTTTCCAGGCATCAACCGTTGGCGGATCGTAAGGCATTTCGCTTTGATAAAAATATACCCGACCGTTTTCGCCATTCCAAAGTGTTTGGTATTCCTGGAAATGTTCATTAAACAATCCGTAAACTGTAACGTTATCGCCATTCACCACCAAGCCATTGGCGCATTTATTTTTATCCCAGCCAACACCGGCGCCATGATCGGCTCTCCAAATCCACAGGTGATCGGCAAAAACATTGTTGCTGTTGATCACCAAACAGCGTGTTGCTGATCCTTCGTGCGGGCCGCCGACGCGGAAAAACAAATCAAACAGAAATGTGGGGTTTGCTGCATGGTTCTTCTTCGAGCCGGGTTCTCCCACCTGCATGAGTGTTTCAGAAGGAATGATTGCTGCATCAATCAGCAAGCCGGCAATGGTTACACCATCCACATCGGAAACTTCAATTACTTTATTCCCTTTTTCAGGAACCAGCGTGGCCATTCCAATTCCCATCATAACTGTTCCGGGATGGGTAATTTTAAGGCTTTCTTTTAAAGAATAAATACCCGGAGTAAAAAGAATGTGTTTCCCTTTTTTCAAAGCATTATTGATGGATTCAGAATTATCAATATCTGATTTTGCGACATAAAAATCATCGATTGAAATTGTCTTTTCCTTACTGTTTTTATTCTCCCAGTCAACTCCGGTTGAATTTTGCTTTAAGGCAGGTATTTTCAAACTATATTTCTCACCGGAATAAACCCAGTAAGGCTTTTCGCGGATTTCAGGTGTTTCTTTGATGGTGGTATAAGGCTTATCAGGCCAATTCTCTTCCGGGGCATTGGTAACTCCCATAAACATCATGTTCCAGACACCGCCATTCCATTTTTTCCAAACCGTATTTCTTGAAAACCATTGCTGCTGGGAACCGGAAGTCACCGTTCCATCAATTTTACAATCGGCCATAAAACCACCGCTTGAAGGCCCGTCGTGTAATTTCAAATTTCCCTTTACATAAACGCGGCGCAATGGAGCTGCCTGCGAAACGGCCCAGATATTGGTTGAATCCTTCGCAGGAACTATCGTTAAATTCTCGGCTGTACGCCAGAAATTGCAAAGTACATGGCCTCCCTGGTTAGAGTTAGACCTGACAGCTCCAACAATTATAACCTCTTCGGGTGAATTTCCCAACCCCATAATGTGCATGTAATAGCCAACTCTGACGTCTAATTTATAGGTTCCGGGTTTAAATAGCAGTGCATACCGGTTTTTGGAGAACTCATTTTCGGGATAGAGCTGGCCGGCATAAATGGAGTCGATCAATGTTTGTACTTCGCGCATATCCATTGCAGGATCGAACACAAATGTGTTCTTACCAAGCAAAGTCTGATTGTAGGTGGCTGCAATAGTTTCTATACTTTCGGGCAAGGGTTTCGTGGAATGAGAAAAACCAGGCTGTACTACTCCCAAAAAGCACAACAGTTTGATTAAATAAAATTTTGATTTCACTCTAAAATATTGGTATTAATTAATTAAAGGTACCGGAAAGATAGTTTCAATAAAGAAAAAATGGAGGAGGCATTGCTGACTCCTCCATTTTAAATTAGCTTTTCAAAATTGCATTTATAAAATTATTGAAAATGCAATGGTGATTTATCGGTTATTGTAAATACCATGGAACTTTGTTAATCCCATCATATCCACCGTACTGCTCATCAATCGCCTTTTTATAATTTACCGGATTGGTAGTAAGTTCAGACGTTGGATATTTCAAACGTTTAGGATATACATTTTTATCATCAGGATTCTGGCTGGTTGCCGGATCCAGAGGCAATACAGGATAGCCTACACGTTGAATCTGAGGATAAGATAAACCATTTCCCTGAAAGAAATCTATCAAATATCTCTGATCCCATATTTGATGCTCACGATCTACTTTGGTTCCGGCCACTGCATATATGGCAGCTCCGGTAAAATAACCATCAATATAGGCCTGATCAATGGCCATACCATGCGTGCCGACAGAAGGTAAGCTCTTAAAAACGTTAAGCATCCCTTTTACTCCGTTTTCGTAGTAAACTTTTGCTGCTGTTGCACCTCCTGAAATCCAGCCTTCTTCAATTGCTTCAGCGATAATAAAACATTGCTCTGAGTATGTAAATTTAAGCATAGGATCTCCTGCTTTAGTATCTCCATAACGTTTGTTTATGGTTGAATACTTCCCTGCCTGATTATTACTTGTTATAATTCCATTTGCCAAAGATGATAATGCACCATCATAAGCAGCAAAATCATTTTCCAGTTTCCCTGCAGTAATAAGGGCTTTAGCTGGTTCTGCAAAATAAAACAACCTACGATCATTCAATTCTTTTAATTTATCAACCACTTCTTTTGAAACAATAACCTTGAGTCTTTTGGGTTCACCTGTTGCATTATAAAAAGGATGATTTGTTCCTGTAAAGTCTGAATAGGTTAATCTAAAGTTGTCAGCATTGTCAGCCAATAAATTATTTGCTGTAACAATTGCTGCAAATCGGGCTTTCTGTTCAGCAGTAGCTTTCCTGCTGATCGTTTGCAAAACCTTCAATTGCATTCCGTTACAAAGTCTTTGCCATTTAACAGCTTTACCTCCAAGCATTATGTCACCACCAAAATCTTTTCCTGCTGCAAAAAGTGCCTCAGCAGCTTTAAAATCATTTAGTACAGCCACGAATACATCAGCTTGCTTATCGTACTTAGGTGTAACATTTCCTTCTTCAGCCATCCCGGCTTCAGAATAAGGAATATCACCCATATCTAATGTAGCATAAAAACCATACCATGCTTTCATAAATAATGCTAATCCTTTAAATGAGGATTCAGCTGGAAATCCCTTTGAAAACTCAACCATACGTTTAAGATTGGTTAAATTCTGAAATGATCCAAATCCGCCATATTCATAAGGATTATAATATTGTTCTCTGGCCAAATCTTCAGAAACAATATGATGACAGCCTAAATTTCCGGTAGTGAAATCACTTTGATTTGGATTCCAAAACCTGAATGTCCCTTTCAAAACTCCGGTGGCGAGCATTTCAGGTGAAACACTTGTTGCCGCATCAGGGTTTGTATTTAATTCCTCATACTTGTTGCATGAACTTGCAATTGCAAGAGAAATTATTGCTAAAAATATAAAATGTATCTTTTTCATTGTTGAGTTTGATTAGAATGTGAATTTCATATTAAATCCAAGGTATCTTACTGCCGGATCTGAAAAATCTTCAACGCCTCCGTCAGGGTCAGAATATTTGAAATCTTTCGCCCAAAGCAATACGTTTTGACCAACAAAACTTACTGAAGCACCCTTAGCCCAACCTTGTAAAAGTGAAGTAGGGACTGTATAGGTTAAAGATAATTCGCGTAGTTTAAAGAATGTTTTTGCATAAGTATCCAAAGGTCTTCCTGTACCACCCCAGGCACTGCTGTTGTGCACATTGGTCGCGTAGTCTTTATAAGTGCTTTTAATGTCATTCGGAGCAAAAACTCGGGTATCCGAAAGAATAGTTCCAAAATTATCAGAATAAGTCACTGTTCCTGAAACGATTTTTACACCTTCTGCAAGAAAGTTTTTCGATCCTGGTGTAGCAACATCCAAAGCTCTTTCAGGTGTAACAGAATTAGGATGTCCTCCTGATTGCCACATATAACTTTCAGTTCTTGTATTTGTAAGTCCACCATTTACACCATCAACTGATACGAATAAACTAAAAGCTTTATATCTTAAAGTGGAATTAACACCCCAAAGAAAATCGGGGTCGGTATAACCATATCTTGTATCAAATGGATTAAACATATTTTTCCCATTGCCATCGATGATATGGTTTCCTGCAGGATCAACTAAATAATCTCTTCCTAAGAAAGTATCAACACGTCCTCCGACTTTAACCCATGGATTTTTTGTAGAATAGATTGGATCTACCTTGGTAAAGTAGCGCGCAAAAGTTGACCAGTTAGCGCCCAGGTCCCATTGTAAATCTTTACTTTTATATGGTGTGGCATTAAGTGATAACTCCCATCCGCGACGGGCTATTCCCTCACCCACATTAATAAGTGTACCATTATATCCGGAAGCTGATGATATTGAAGCTGATTTCAAAAAATCGACCGTTTCTTTATCATAGTATGATACATCAAAGCCCAAACGATTTTTAAACAATATTGCCTGCAATCCATACTCTAAAGTTGTAGAACTTTCAGGAAGGATTGATGTAGCATCATACAATGAAGTAGGAGCATATCCTGCAATATAACTGGCACCCCAGGCAGCGCCGGTAACGCCATAAGAACTATTGACTGTATAAGGATCAGCCGGTTTTTTCGACACTGTCCAGGAACTTCTAAGCTTCAATAAATCAAGAAAATTTTTCGTTCCCGGCAGAAGCTCTGAAACAACAAAACTCCCTGCTACTGATGGATAAAAGTAAGAAATATCATTGTTCTTACCTTTTATCTGCAAGGTTGAAGTCCAGTCATTACGACCAGTTGCTTCCAAATAGATTAATTTGTCGTACGATACGGCAAAACGACCATATACAGAATTTACCAGCTGGCTAACAAGAGTACTTGAAACAGATGCCGGATCAACCGATGCTTTTAGCGAGAAATATCCCGGAACAGAAATACCATTATTTGTATTTGCCAGCATATTATTATCCCGTTTATAGTAAATTGTTCCTCCGGCAAGATATTCTACCTTAACTTTATTCGTAACTGATTTATCACCTGTTAATAAGAAATCAGTATTGGAACTAATTCCTGAAGTGATACCTACACCATAAGCGCCGGTAGGCCCACCTATCCAGGTGTATGGATTTCCAGGTAAAGCTGTATTACCGGAGGATTGATATGAATCCTTTGAAACTCTGATTTGTCCTTTATCAGTAAAAGAATCAAGCCCTGAACGAAGACTGGCTTTCAACCAACCGGTAAGTTGATAACTCATAGACATATCGGCATTAAAAATATCACGGGATGTCTCATTCGTTCTTTCGTAACGATCAAAATAAGGATTGTTTGAACCTGAATGATAGGTATAGTTTTGCTTTTGACCCGGAATAAGCCAATAATTATCCTTGTAATCCAAAACATTAAAATCAGACGCTGACCAAATCAATAAAGAGTACATTGGATCATAAGCGGTATAGCTATTTGATCCTAAATTTGGGGTTTTTCGCATGGCATAAGAAAAATTGGAACTCATTTTGAATTTTTCCAGATTAATATCTCCACCAAAAGTATAAGTGTATTTATCCAATTTAGAATTGGAATACTGACCTTTATTTTCTGTCCAGTTAAGTGAACTTCTAAGAGATAGAATGTCACCTTTATATCCAACATTAAAATTGTTATTGGTTACATATCCTTGTTCCAGAAAATTTTTGAAGTTGTCTTTACCAATTGGAAGATAAGGATAATCTCTGTTTTCTTTCAAAAAGGGATCCCATTGAGAACGTACTGTTCCGTCCATAACCGGTCCCCATGAACTATCTGATCCTATATTGTATGTACCATTGGTACCACGACCGTAAACTCCCTGGCGCTCAGGGAGAGCTAAATATCCAGCGGTAAACATTGTGTTCGTGGCCAAATTTGTAGTTATTCCCGATTTATTGGTACTGCCGTTTTTGGTTGTAACCAAAATAGCGCCACTTGCTCCGCGAAAACCATAAAGAGCCGAAGCAGTTGCACCCTTTAAAACACTCATCGATTCGATGTCTTCAGAAGAAATATCGCTCAGCGTCTTATTGTTATATGCAACTCCGTCTATTACAATAATAGGTTTCTCACCACGAATAGTTAGATCCGGTACAACACCAAAATCAGATGAGTTTTTAACTAAAAGACCGGCAACTTTACCTGTTAAAGAGGTGGCAAGATCAATACCCGAAACTTTACGTATGCTTTCGCCATCTACTTTTTGAACCGAATATCCCAGCGCTCTCTCAGAACGTTTAATACCCAATGCCGTTACAACCACTTCTTCAACACCAAAAGTTTCAACCTCCATTACAATATTGATTGAAGTTTTCCCTCCGGCAGCAACTTCCTGCATTTTCATCCCAATAAACGAAAATTGCAATGTGGCATTTTCAGGAATATTTGAAAGTGAATAATTACCGCTGGTGTCGGTAATAGTTCCATTCGTGGTACCTTTTATCACTACCGAAACTCCCGGTAAGCCTGCTCCTGACGAGTCGGTAACTTTACCGGAAACCTTGTTGCTTTGTTGTGAAAAACCACTGTTTGTATTTTCAGAAAAAAGCAAAATCTGTCGATTAACAATACGGTAATTGACCTCTGTTCCTTCAAATAGTTTCTGAAGTACATCTTCGATGTTTTGAGCGTTGACTTCCATATTCACTTTACGCTCAACATCCACCTGCTTGTTGTCGAACATGAAAAAGAACTCGCTCTGATTTTCGATCTGATTCAGAACTTCCTTCACCTGGGTGTTTTTAACATTCAGGCTTAGCTTGGTTTTTTGTGCATAACTTATGGAATAGGCACTAAAAACGCTCGTGACAATTAAAATTAGCGTTAATCGCATAATTAAAAGAATTTTTTGTGCATCCGGATTTCGCCGAAATACGTTCATTAATTTTTTTTTCATAATTTTGAATAATTTAGTTTTTGAATTTTATATGCAGGTCTTTTTCTCAGGAAGCTTTTTGCATAAAAATTCGGTTCAACAATAAAACTAACTTAGGAACAGGGAGTCTCGAACACTTCCTGTTTTTTTGTTTCTCATTACTTCATTCTTTTTTTGTATTTAATGGTTACTTGTTCTCCTTCAATATTATACTGAATGGGTGTAATCAATGAAATAAGTTCCAGCACTTCGCGTAAACTTTCGGTTTTAACTTTGAATGTATAATTGTATTTTAAGTATAAGTTGTGATCGAGTTGAATTTTAACTCCATACCATTTCTCCAGGTAATTAATCACTTCCTCAAATGGCTGGTTCTCAAAAATCAGCATGTTATTCAGCCAGGCAGTTAGCGCTTCAATATTTTCAGCTTTTTGAAGCTTGTATTTTCCATCATCGTAAATCAACTGCTGCCCGGGTGCTAATTCTGAAATCAGTTGATTCTCAAAATTCAGCACTTGTACTTTCCCGGAAACCAAAGTCACATCGGCCATGTTTTTGGCATTTTCTTCATTCACATTAAAACGCGTGCCAAAAACCTTTACCTTGAATTTTGACCCTTGAACAATGAATGGGTGATTCGGATCTTTCACTACATCAAAAAAGCATTCGCCTTTCATCTTCACTTCCCGGTTTTGAGCCGTATAATCAGAAGCGTATTCCAGAGTAGATCCAGAGTTAAGCCAGACATAAGTGCTGTCGGGCAAAACAATTTGTGTCTTGTTTCCTTCAGGAGCAATGATTTTTGTATAGGTTTTTTTTGCTTGCTTATTAAGAATTCCATCGCCCAGACCTATTCCGGCAAGAAAAACCAGAACGAGGACAGCAGCAGCAGCGATCCAGCGATAATAATTGAACTGGATTGATTTCTGTTTTGGCTGATAATTAATTTTCTTCATCAGCTTTTGCCAGTTCAGACTCAAATCGGGCTGATAAAATTCGGTTTTGTGTTTGGTGATTGACCAGGTATTCACGATTTCAGCAAGAAGCAAAGGATTATCAGGCGAAGCATCCAGCCAATCCTGAATTTGCAACCGTTGTTCATCAGTTGCCTCCTTTTTCAAATGTGCGGAAATCGCTTCCCAGGGTGTGTTTTGTGATTCCATAGTATTGCTTTCGGTAATATGTCGCAAAAAATGAAAAAATCCCTCAAAAGAAAAGTCGATTTATTTTCAATCCATAAAAAACTGAATCGCCCAAATCATAAATATCTGTTTGTAATAAGGGTTCAGCGATTCACGAAGTTTGCGCAAGGCAATACCAACATGGTTTTCAACGGTTTTTGGTGTAATTCCCAATTGCATGGCTATTTCTTTGTGCGAAAGGTTTTCCTCCCACGCCAATTGGTAAATCTGTCTGCTTTTCTCCGGAAGTTTACTGATTGCCGATTCTATGATTTCGCGAAGTTCGTTGTTCTCCATAAATTGCTGGGCGTTTGAAACATCCGGCATCATTGATTCACCTGTCTCAAGAGAAGTAAACATGACTTTACTTTCTTTGCGATAGTGACTGATGGCTTTGTTTTTAGCAGAAGCAAACAGGAAGGATTTAAAGGTGGCTTTAATTTGAAGGGTTTCCCGTTTCTCCCAGATATATGTAAATATTTCGAGGGCTATTTCTTCTGCAATTACCCTTGAATGCAGGTAAATCAGGAGAAAATTACAAAGATCGGAAAAGTGATGGTCGAACAAAAAACGATAAGCACCGATGTTACCATCTGCCATTTGCACAAGGGCTTCCGTATCGTTTTTGAAATTCTGCTTCTCCATTATTTCTCATCAATTCAAAATTCTTCTTATGACCGGCAAATATAGTCATTTCAACTGCTATGAGCAGTTCTTTAAATATGAATTGAAAAGTGACCAGTAGTTCTTGGTTTCATCAAATGAGGCCGTAATTCCTTATTCTCCCAATTAATTGTTGAGTTTCTATGTTTTTTCAAATCTTCATGATCAGGATTATTCCAAATTTAGGCACAATCCGGGTTCGACTTAAAGATTTGACAGTATAATCGTCAAATGCTATTTGCTCAAAAAGAAAGTAGGAAGCACCTAATTCGGGTTGAATAAATATTTTTTTTGCAATCGGGATTTCCCGTGCAAAATACAAATTTAGATAGGAAGCAGTTGATTTTTCGTGTGCGCCCTTCTCAACTAAAAATGAAATTCCCGAATTGAATGACCACAATGCCTTATTAAATCTCCAATTATTTTTTTTGAAATAATAAGCATGGTTGATGGTTAACGCGTACAATCGGCCATTTTCATCGTTCTTGAAATCGGTTCCAAAATTGAAATCAAACCGGGCTCTGGGAATATAGTGAAATCTGATTCCGGCATGATATAATTCAGGTACCGATGCGCCTATCACAAGGTCCGCATCAAGCCGTTCTCCCTGAGCATAAGTATATCCTGTCAATAGCAGTAATAATACAAATAGTAGGATTTGTTTTTTTCTTTTCATTTTAAAGCGAACTAAGAATTCAATTTTAAATTGTTGATGCACAAAAAAACCTGATCTTCGCAATTTAATTTTTATTACATGGCAAAAAACAAATTCCGAAAAATATTTTTTGGTTGGGCATCTCTCCCCATCTGGCTGGCATTGGCAACTTTTGGTTTGACCGAGCTGTTTGCACGGCATCCGGCAGAAACCGAAACCATTTATTCACAAGCGATCTATCCGCTAATTGCCTTTCTGCTTTCATTTCTAAGCAAATGGATTACATTTTCGGTTGACGATGCATTTTATGCTGCATTAGCTGTTTTTCTGATTGTAATTTTGCTTTTAGCCTTGTTCAGGAAAATCAAATTTGGCAGATTTATACTGATAGTCATACAAACACTGGCCATTTGTTATGTGCTGTTTTACTGGTTTTGGGGATTTAATTATTACAGGACCGGCATCAACGATCGTCTTTCGATTGTCAAATCAAAGCCGGATACCGTTCAATTTGCGCGTGTTTTTAAAAATCTGATTGACCAGACAAATGATTCATACTGCACTTACGAAAATGTAAGTTATGCAACCATCGATTCACTGGTCGAAACTTCTTACAAAAATAACGCTTCATTTCTGAAACTTAAATATCCACAGGGACACCGTCGTCCGAAACCGGTTACTTTAAGCAATTTCTTTGCAAAAGCTTCGATTGCCGGTTATTACGGACCTTTTTTCAGCGAAGTTCAAATAAACGACAGCCTCCTTGCAATTGAGTACCCACAAGTATTGGCGCACGAATTTGCCCATCAGTTTGGCATTACCGGCGAGGCGGAAGCCAATTTTTACGGCTGGTTAGTTTGTTCGCGAAGTGAATCGCAACACCTTCAGTACAGCGCCAACATCAGCATGGTGAATTATTTTTTGTCGCAGGCAAAGCACCTGCACAATTTCCCGGATCTGGTACATCAAATCAACAAACCGGTAATTGACGATATCCGCAAGGTTCAAAAACACTGGGAACAAATGCGGAGCGAAAAAATTGACAAGGTGGCCGGAAAAGTCAACGATGTCTATCTGAAAACCAACAAGGTGGAGAAAGGCATTGAGGATTATTTCGGAGTAGTTCAGTTTGTGATGGATTTTGAGACCGATTCGGTAGCGCAGAAAAAAGTGGGTAGTCGCAGTGCTAAAAAAAACTGACGGGGTGACTTCAAGTCACCCCGTCAGTAAAAACACAAAAGATAATTTATTTGAATTCAAATAATTATTTTGCCAAATTAAGCTCAATATATCCCCATTGAGGAACATTTAGTTTTAAGGTGTTACCTTCAATATTGTAGCTGGTTACTCTTGAAAGCATCATCGCCAGCTTTTCAGAAAATTTGCTGTCACAACAGGCTTCGGTACAAGCCACCGATTGAATTTCAAGCTGGTTATTTTTTTCTGAAGTAAAACTACCACCACAACTATTGATGTCAAGTTTCAACTGGTACGAACCCGATTTATTGAAGGTGAGCAAAATTTTGTTGCTTTCGTTTTTAGGATAGGCAACCGATTCGATTGACATAAAACTTTTGGCTTCCCATGTTGAGAAAAGTGCGGAATTCGTCGCCTCATCTTTGTTGCAGGAAATCAGGTTGAGCATCAAAATCAGGATTGTCAGTATAAAGGTTTTCATGGTAATTGTTTTGTGGAAGATGAGAAAAGAGGTTCCGAAGTTGCGTGAGCTTTTAAATCAACCCCAACCTCCCCGCATACTGCACGGCTTCCGCAGTATTGCTCACATTCAGTTTTTCGATTATTCGCTCCTAATTGTGAGATTTAAAATTTTTCAACATGCTTTATTGCATCAGCTAAATTTCCAACTTGAATGTTTGGTTTAAAGTAATATGAGTTAGGTACCATTGCTACAACAAATAGTTCTTCGAGTTTCAAGTCTTCTATTGCAGCATAAGTTCCCCTGGTCAATTCCGGTGCCATGGTCGCTTTAATTTCAAAAGCGATCATTTTATTTCCCTTTGTAAGCAGAAGGTCGATTTCATTTCCAATTGCAGTTCTGTAAAACCAGGGTTGCCAGTCGGGATCAGCATTTACTATGCTTTCAATCACATATCCTTCCCATGAATATCCATAAACCGGATGTCCCAGCAATTGATTGACACTTGAAATATCAAGTAATGAATGCAATATACCACTATCGCGAATGTACTCTTTCGGTGATTTGTTAATCCGTTTGTTCAGATTAGGTACAAATGGCTGCAAAGTTCTGGTAATAAATGATTTGTCAAAAAAATCGATATAACTTCGAACTGTATGATACGAAATCCCCAATGAACTTGCTAATTGACTGCTATTAAACAGTTGCCCGTGATTATTTGCAAGCATTTGAATTAGTCTCTGAATAGTCATTAAAGGAATCGAGTTTCCTGATAGAACTAAATCTCTTTCAAGATAAGATTGCAAATACTGTTTCCTCCAAATTTCGCTAAACCTGTCGTTTTCAGCGAGGAACGACAAAGGGAACCCACCTCTTAACCAATGTTTAATCATTGTTTCTTCCTTATTGTCATCAATTTCCGAAAAAGTAAAAGGGCTTAACTCAATGTACCCAATACGTCCGGCGAGCGATTCTGCACTTTTATTGACCAATTCGCGAGAGGCTGAACCCAGAAGCAGGATTTGCCCGTTTCGTCGTTCTTTATCGATAATGCTTCTTAATTCCGGGAAAAGATGTGGGAAAAGTTGGGCTTCGTCAATACAAACAGTAGCACTTTTATTCAGATTAAAAAACAAGCTTAAATCGTTGATTCGCAATCGATCAGAAGGATCCTCCAGATCAATGTACAGGAAATTATCAAAGCTTTTTCCAAGTTCTTTGGCCAGCGTCGATTTTCCACATTGACGGGGCCCAAGTATTGCAACCACAGGAAATAATTGCATATAGCTGACTATTTCATCTTTAACAAAGCGATTAATGTAAGTTTGCATTTTAGAATATCATTTTCTAATTTGCAAGTTTAATAATTAATCATCATATAATCACCTATTTATAAATGTTTTTCGAAGAAAATATAATCTGATTACAACAATCCCAGCCTCCCCGCATACTCTACCGCTTCCGCAGTATTGCTCACATCAGTTTTTCGGTAATCCGCAGACGGTGAGTTAATTCCTTTGATTTAGCTCAAAATTGGAACGAAGTATTACATTGATTCTGCTGTTGAACCCAAAAATAAGTTCCTTGTTTCTTTGGGAAGATAAAATGCCGGCACGTTTCATTCCGCCGTGATAGGTTTTATTGAAAAATCCCAGCCCTGCAAGGTATCCGGTGATATAGAAACCATTGTATGCCTGCTGTGCAGCGAATGCAAGTAAAGAGGCATTTATTAGAAAATTAACGATGCCTTCGCCTGTCTTGCCCGCATAAATCTGTCCTGAACCGGGGATGAAACGTGACCAGTTTTCAGCCTTTTTAGCGGATTTGATGTGCGGAAGATTTCTCTTTTTATAAAGATCGTGCACCATTTGCTGCATTTCATCCTCTTTTTCAGGAGTGAAATTTTGCAGTTGTATTAAACGTAAAAAACATTCCTGAGCTTCATTCCACTGAAAGGTTTCGTTGAGGCACAATAATTTTAGGGACAAAAAGAACCGGTGTGAAGCAGTATCTGAACTTCGGTGAATATACTCATCAATTTTCCACAAGGCTTTCGTTGGCTCTCCGTTCAGATACAAACAGAGTGATTGTTCGTAATATACAGGCAGGAATAATGAATCACCGGAATTGGAAAAATACATCGGCTGAAGTTCGTCCAATGCCCGGTCAAATTTTTTCAACTGTTTATAGCACAAAGCTTTTTTGTATTTATAGTAATACAATTTAGCCTGATTTTCAGCTTCAAAAATCATGCGTTCATATTCGATTGATGCTTCAAAGTACTGACCCGAAGCATACAAACTATCTCCATTCAGGCTTGTGCCTTTGCTACTCAAAAAAATTCCGCAAAGGAATATGAAGCTGAAACAGAATTTGATTGTGTGTAGCATCCTTATAATCGTTTTCAATAATTCTCACAGAAATGACTGATCCGTAAATATTTGATACGTAGTTGGCGGCAAAAATACTACCAAAGAAAATTGTTTTCACATGACCAATCCCCAGTTTTCGGTAGTTTTCCCAGGTGATCAGTCCAAACCCGGTAGTAGCTATCAACGAGGCAATTCCCTCTCCGGTTTTTCCGGCATAAATTTTTCCTGAACCGGGGATTATGCCTGACATGAGCCCCGCCAAAAATGGTGACTTTGAGCGATGAGTTTCATGTCCTTTACTTATTTGACCCAATGCTAAAACCTGCTGATTGATTGTGGCAATATTTGGATTTACCTGTTGAAGCTGTTCTTTTGCCTTTGACCAGTTTCCCTGCAGCATGTCAATTCCGCTTAATTCGAAATTTACCAGTGATAAGATGGTTTCGTCGCGGACGTTCATCTGACCGATTATTTCTCTGGCTTCAGCATAATTACCAAGAAATATTTGGTTGTAACCTGCAAAAAACCGCGATTTCAAATAGAATGGAGACTCTTTTCCAACTTTCGAAAGTGATGTGGTCGATTGGTCTAAATTTTTGAGCGAATAGTGAGCCCAACCCTTGTAATAGTTTATGGAATCCTGCCGGCTTTTCCCTAAAATCAGAGAATCACGATCAATTAAATGGATCACCTCATTGTAATATCCTTTATTGATCAGATGTTCAATAAATGGAAGATCACTTCTATTCTGGGCAAATCCAATGCGAACCATTAAAATGAAAACAACAAAACAGAAGAACTTCATTTGTATCGTTTTATTGAGTCACTAAACCGATGAGTTTTTTTGTTGACCATTCCCGGATCAAGGCCGGTTGCAGCGATTCTGTTACATCGGCTTAACCGGTCAAACGAAAGCAGACCACCTTTCAGTAATCCATATTCCTTTACTGCTTGTTTGCTGAATTCGGAGCAACTGGGATCGTAAAGGCAGTCGGCTGAAAAATGTTGGGAAATGAAATTCTGATATACATACAAGGTTCCGCCAAAAATCAGGCTCACCGGGTTGCTGTTTTTAAAAGTTTTTGGTTGATTTTTAAATATATAAAGCCGTTTCCCCTCGTGGTGAACTTGTTGTTTCGAAACAGAATCAATGAGCAGCAAATCAGACGATAGATCAATGGATTGTGCAAAACCCATCAGTGAAATAAAACAGAGGAGCAGTACAATACTACTTGCCCTTAGAGATACTAACAGGCTTTGCATTATCAGGAATTTTGAAATTAAAGTACTGGCCATCGGGCGATGAAGATACCTTTATATCCGAGAAATTGGTTCTGTTGATGATTGAATCTCCTGAAGGCATATAACTAATTTCAATAATTTTTAAAGGAATTCTGAATTGAGTGAAATCCTTATAATTGGTGTAATAGATCTTTTTTAATATCTTTTTTTTGTTTGCCTGATATTCTGAATAGACCGGAAGTCCATTCTCGAAAACCATCTTGACTGTTGCGATGCCTTTTAATATTGACGGAGCCGTCCATAAGGTAACATAAAACTGGTCTTCCCTGGTGTTTGAGCTTAGGTTAAAGCCTTCCTCTGCAAGTCCCAGATCGTCGGTCAGGTTGTTCGCAAAATAGTAAATAAGACTTCTTTTTGATGACAATTCTGTGATTTGCTTGTATGCTACTTCGTTGCTGCCCGGATACCAGGTTTTGATTTCGCCCAAAGAATTTGCGATCACAACAAAATCAGGGAGGGAATGATAATATTTGGTGATAATCAGTTTGTTGTTGTCAAAATACAGATCAACCACATTGGTAATTTTCTTTTTATTTTCAAGAACTTCGGTCTGCTGTTTCAATGAAATATAATTCCCGGTCTGTGCATTCAAAGAGACACACAGCAGCAAAAAACTCATTAATATATAGATTGCTCGAAAAGATACGTTCATAATTTACTAAAAAAAAGGTGCCTGTTTTTAGTTAATAAACAGGCACCTTGTTTAAATTATTCAAATTTTACTTGCTCCACATGAAAAATTTAGGATTGTTGATGTAAGCGCTGATGTCTTTATTGTCGATTAACAACACAACGAAGTCAACCAGCGGAACAATACCAAAAATACCGCCACAAGTTAAAATATAACCCACCCAGGTAAGTGTTTCAGTTCCCAGGTAGAAACGGTGAATTCCCAAACCACCAAGAAAGAAATCGAGTACGATCGCTACTATGGCCTCTTTCTCTTTTGCAGCGCTTACCGTTGAAGAAACATTTGATGCAACAGAGTTAAGTTCAGTAGCATTAATTGAAATCATACTTGTTTCAACAGCACTTGCAAAAAGTTGGTCAACAGCTTGCTCGTTAATAGAATAAGACGAAGCGTTTGCCTGTTTTACAGACAAAACCGCTACAAATAAAACAACGACAAGGAAAAGTTTTTTCATGATTTTAAAAGTTAATTATTGAATTGATAAATATAGACGTTTTTTCTTTATGTCAACTCTTTTACAGCAATTAATGTTGTTTATTTCTGAATTTAATCCAGAATACCTATTTTCACCAAAAATAGAAAAGCAACACTTTCGGAACAGAATTACCATGGGAAACAATCATTCGAACATCAGCCGCAGGAACTTCCTGAGTAACACTTTGCTGGCTGCAACTGCCGTCACCATACTTCCTTCAAACGTTATTGCCGGACTTGGGCACAAGGCGCCAAGTGACAAACTTAATATCGCCGGAATTGGGGTTGGAGGGATGGGATTTAACAACCTGACCAACATGGATACCGAAAATATTGTCGCTTTGTGCGATGTTGACTGGAAATATGCCGGACGAAATGCCTTTCGCAAATGGCCTCTTGCTCACAAATACCAGGACTACCGTGAAATGTTCGCGAAACAAAAAGACATTGATGCCGTGATGATTGCTACACCCGACCACTCACACGCTTTACCTGCATTGATGGCGATGAAAGCCGGCAAACATGTTTACCTGCAAAAACCTTTGACCCATTCTGTTTTCGAATCGAGGATAATGACTGAAACGGCCCTGAGATATGGAATTGCCACCCAAATGGGAAATCAGGGAAATTCGGGCGAGGGAATCCGTCGGATTTGTGAATGGATATGGACCGGGACCATTGGTGAAATTACCTCGGTGGATGCCTGGACCAACCGCCCAATATGGCCGCAGGGACTGGAGCGACCTACCGATAAAATGCGTGTTCCGAATACCCTGAACTGGGATTTGTTTATCGGACCTGCAAAATTCCGACCATACCATGAAGTTTATACACCCTGGAACTGGCGGGGGTGGTGGGATTTTGGTACCGGCGCTCTGGGCGATATGGCTTGTCATATTCTCGATCCGGTTTTTAAAGCCCTGATGTTAAAATACCCGACGGCAGTGGAAGGAAGTTCTACTCAAATAAATAATGAATCGGCTCCCAATGCCGAAAAAGTGACTTACTGGTTTCCAAGGCGCGACAACCTGCAAAAGGTTGGTATGCCCGAGGTGAAAATTACCTGGTACGATGGCGGAATGTTGCCCGAACGACCTGAAGAATTAAGAGATGGCGAACCGATGGGCGACTGGAATGGTGGTGTCATTTTTAACGGCACGCACGGGAAAATCATGTGCGGTTGTTACGCTGCAAACCCAACTCTGCTTCCTTTAAGCAGAATGACAAGTTTTGCTGAGCCTGAAAAAACCATTCGCCGGATTCAAAATGCCGATACCAATGGTCACGAACAGGATTGGATTCGTGCAGCAAAGGAAAGCAAAGGGAATAGGGTAGAAGCCAGTTCGAACTTCAGCTATGCCGGGCCACTCAACGAAATGGTGGTGATGGGAGTTCTGGCAGTTCGCCTTCAGGATTTGAGAAAACGTTTGCTGTGGGACGGCAAAAATATGCAGTTCACCAATATTGGATCTTCCGAAGAAATCCGGGTGGTCACTTCCAATAAATTTGAAGTGGTGAATGGTGATCCGAAATTTGACACCAAATACGATACGATTCCGGCTTTAGCTAAAGCAGAAGAATGGATCAGGCACAATTACCGGGATGGCTGGGAACAAATTTAGCCATGGAGTGACGAAGTTTTCAATTTTTTATCTTCACTTCTTTTATTTGTTTATGGCAAAGTAATTTACGTTCAATAAACATGCACATATAAAAAATTTACACCGCGTAAAAATTCTGACCTGAATTGCCCTCTTACAGCAGCCTAAAGAAACCTGTTTCTAATTTGTAACGATTACAAATAGAAATTATAAATTATAGATATCCAAAGAATTACAGTAAATACTGAAAATCAGTTAGCCAAGATAAAAATCCATGCAAAATCGTTTGGCACGGTTCGTG
>JBBRXN010000026.1:0-57619 GCA_038248385.1 Bacteroidales bacterium | reverse complement strand
TAACCCAATTATATCGTATTTTGCCCCATTGGCTTTTGCATTATCAAACCACCATCTGAAACGATCGTTGTTATTTCCCTGATCTACATGCAGAATTACTTTTGATTGCGGACTGACGGCTTTCACCGCGTCATAACCTTTATTGAGCAACTGTAACAACTCCGGCCAGTTTTTGGAACTTCCTTCCGGATAAACCATTCCACCGGGGATTTCATTTCCAACCTGTACCCATTCCGGAGAAATCCCAGCCGTTTTAAGTGCGGTCATCACATCAAAAGTATAATTGTAAAGATCGTTCAGCAGAGTCGTAAAGTCGTGACCTTCCCATGCGGCAGGTTTTGTTTGTTTGCCCGGATCGGCCCAGGTATCGCTGTAATGAAAGTCAATCATCACCCGCATTCCCAATTTTTGCGCCCGCACCGCCATTGCAACAGTCTCATCTTTGCTGCAATGGCCGCTGGCTTTATCGTCTGAAGGATTGACAAAAGTCCGCAACCGGATGGAATTGATACCATGATCTTTCAGGATTTTAAAACAATCTTCCTCTTGCCCATTGTCGTTGTAAAATTTGTAGCCAGTGGCTTCCATTTGTGGTAACCAGCTGATATCGGCTCCTTTTGCAAAGGCAATTTCAGGAATAGGTGCCGGTGGATTTTGAGTTTTTGATTCTTTAATGCAGCCCTGAAATTCCAGAAGTACCAGGAGTAAAACAAATATTCTGTTGATGAGAGTCTTCATTTTTTATTGCTAATTGGCTTTTAAAGATAGCATACATTTTTGAAGATGCCACAATATATCCCAACCATACTATCTGTCTTTCACACTTTTATATCGAAGCATTGCTTCAAGAAAATAATAGTCAGCATAATTTAACGGCGCATCAATCTCTGATTTTGCAGGCCAATTTCCGGTTGAATGCTTTAAAATGAATAATCCATTTTCGCCTTTTGCCGCCAAATACTGATCTGATGACAGATTTTTGAGAATAGTCTCGGCAGTTGGAAAATAGGTCTTGTTTTCAGGAACATAAGTACTAAGTTCCAGAAGCGCTGAGGCAATAACAGCGGCAGCCGATGCATCGCGCGGCTCATTGGGAATATTGGGTGCATTGAAATCCCAGTAAGGAATCTTATCTTCAGGCAAGTTGGGATTTTGAAGAATAAATGCAGCAATCTTCTTTGCCTGATCAAGATATTTATTGTCTCCTGTCTCCCGGTACATCATGGTAAAACCATACAAACCCCAAGCTTGTCCCCGAGTCCATGAGGAACTGTCGCTGTATCCCTGGTGAGTTTGTTTATGACGAGGCATGAAAGTGATTGTGTCATAATCGACCACATGAAAACAACTGTTATCCGGGCGATAATGATTTGCCAATGTTTTGTCAGCATGTGATATACAGGCAGCTTTCATCGTTGTATCTCCTGATATTTTAGAAGCCCAAAGCAAAAATTCGAGGTTCATCATGTTATCGATAATCACCGGATATTGCCAGACATCCCGATTGAAATCCCATGAACGGATCAGTCCAATCTTCGGATTGTATCTGGTCATCAGTGATTTTGCTCCGTTAAGCATTACTTCTCGGTAAGTACTATCGCCAGTTATCCGAAAGCCATTTCCGTAACTGCAATTCAGGATGAAACCAAGATCGTGTGTAGCTTTTCTGTACTGAGCTGAATCTAAAAGTGAAGTGTAAAATTGTGCTTCGGTTTTAAACTTTTCATTCCCGGTTAATTCGTACAGGTACCAAAGTGATCCTGGAAAAAATCCACTGGTCCAGTCTTTTTCACTAACCAGTTTAACCTTTCCGTTTTCAAATGTTCGGGGAACTTTCAACGAATCCTGATACTTTTCGGCAGCAGCAAGAAGTTGATCAGATGATCGGTTAATTGCTGATTCAAACCATTCAGAATCAGTTTTATTCCGGCAGGAAAAAGTGAATAATACAAAAAAGAAGGTGGAAAACAGAAGTACGATATGAAATAACTTTTTCATGAACATTTATTTATAGAATATTAAAATTACGCCCAGTTGCCATCGGTATAGCCAGCTTGCATCCAGGGAAGGTTTTCATGATTGTAAAATGGCGTGAGTTCCTCTGTCAATTCTTTCATCCGATCTTCACTCAGTGGTTTGAAACTGCGCAATATATCCAGATTCGATTTCACGACCTCAATACTATCCAATCCCAGTACAATTACATCCGGACCTTTCAGTGAAAGGGCATACTTAATCAGATCAGTAGTTTTTAGTGTGGTAATTGTTTCACGGGGACGAACTACTTTCATCATAATTACACCCATACCCTTTGCTTTAGCTGCCGGAACAGCCATCTCAAAACGTTTTTGCGGATTGTTTGCAGCGTTCCAATGATTCATGGCAATTAGCATGTTATCGAAATTTCCACGTTCGGCCATTGCTTTCATTGCAGCGGCTTCGGTGTGACCCGAAAATCCAATAAACCGGCAAAGCCCTTGTTCTTTCAGCCGATGCAGAATATCGATCAGGTTGCCCTTTTCACTTAGTTTATCCACATCTGCCATCGATTGAACATCGTGAATCATTAGTTGATCCAAATGGTCTGTCTGCAGTCGTTTAAGGCTGGTTTCTATCTGTCGCATAGCCTCATTCGGATCGCGGCTGGTCACCTTAGTCGAAAGGAATATCTCATTTCTACGGGTTTTCACAACCTGTCCCAAACGATCTTCACTTTTTATCATGCGGGGGATTTTAGCCTTTCCGGGAGGGACACCAAGGGTGTTATCATATGCCCAGGCGGTGTCCCAGTAATATAATCCATTGTCAAGGGTAAAATTCAACATATCAAATGCCTCTTCATCACTCTCAATATTACAAAACCGCGAGCCCAAACCACAAAGAATACGCGGAACCCTGACTCCGGTACTTCCAAAAAGTACAGTTGGCAAGCCTTTGGAATCGTATTTGGATTCTGATTTCGATGACATTCTGAAAATATTGCAGGAAGGTAACAGGCCAGTTCCAACAACCAGTAATCCGGTTCCAACTGTTCCTTTAATGAATTTTCTACGCGAATAATTTGAATTTTCCATGATCTGTTATTTTACGCAATGTGCTTCTGTAAATTCAACCCTGGTATTATCAGGATTATACATATTCATAATCCAGCGTTTGCCTTTTCCTACGCCAGGTTTTCCGATTTTATAGGCGGCTTTTTGTTCTTTGAGAGTGTATATGGTTTCCTGCATATCGTCAACCAAAAAGCATGGATGTGATACATTCTCATCATTAGGAGAATAGTGTTCGATGTTTTCAACACAGTCGGGAATCCCAAGGTATAATATGGTGGGCGAAACATTCTTATCTTCCGGATACCTGACCAGCTCCCTGAATCCCAGTATCCCGGCATAAAAAGGATCGTCGTCCTTTATGTTTTCGGCATAAATTCCGACATGGTGAATTCGTTTGGAAATCCTGCGGTCAGACAAATATTTTCCTTTCGACTTACGGTGGAGTCCATCTTTTTTCAGATCGATGAACTCAATATGATTTCCGGAAAGATCATCCACCACAAAAACCTCATTCCCGGCGCCATCCTTGCTGATTTTATCAGGAACCGTCCATCCTTTTTGATTCAGATATTGCCTCATTTGCTCTACATCATCTGTTTCAAAAGAGAAGGAAACAAGCCGTTTTTTCTCTTTGGCCTGACGATCTTCAATAAATTCCAGAAACTGCCGGTCGTTCACCTTGAATGAGATGACTTTACCGAGTTTTGATGAATAGGAGAATGCCTCATCAAAACCTAAAAATCTTCCGTAGTAATCTCGGGCCATCTGAAAATCGCTGACTAAAAAAGTCGTTTTGGCAATTCCCCAAACCGCGGGGCGCTGAATTTCCTGCCCAACCAAAAAATGTGATTTCAGGAGAAGAAGAAAAAGAAAGAACAAAAAACACTTGGCTTTCATTAAAATCTGTTTAAAGTTGTTTAAAACTAATGATTCTGAATTGAAAAAGAAAAAAGTCTGGCATTCAATCAAGGATGACCACTAGCGGCTACTCTTTTGAAGATATAATATCCAATCGTTATCTGAAGGAGGTACCAGTTTCTTTCCATTTGTCAAGCCGATATCGAATCTAATGGTAGTATCTGAACCTTTAATCCACACACCGATGTAGCTACCTTGGTTGGTGTTGACTGAAACTTCTCCGCCATTTGGAAGATAAGTCAGGTATGTTTCGCCTTCTTTGGCCATACTGAACCCATTGTCGCTTAGGTTCCGGGATGGAGTTAGTTGGTAAAACGGAATCGACTCAAAAAAATCCCAAACTTTCTTGATGATTTCATGCTTGTCCTGATGTCTTTCTGCCAGATTCAAAGTTCCTGTAAATCCGGTCGAACTAGTTCCGGTATTGTCAGCAAAATTAAGAGCTGCACCGGCCATCATTATTGTGAAGGCATTCTTGCGAAGCTGTTCGTCGTTATAGGTTTGCTGATAAATGTTACCATACCAGAGCACTTCCTGCGCTAGTACTGGCTGATGAAGGTTTCTTCGCGCCATCAATCCCTGATATAAAGTATCTGTACTGATTGTGGTTGGTCCCTGAAGGCATTGATAACTTGCCCAGGAAGAATTTACAAAGGGGTTCTGATCCTTTTCGTTATGAACAGTAAGTAAATGTCCCTGAGCGTTTTGATCAGCTATCATTTTCCCTAATTTATCAACTTGTTCTTTTGTAAACTGTTTTACATTTCGGTAGAGTGGTTCAGGACCGGCAACACTGTAAAGGGTGTTCCAATATGCTCCCAATCTGGAAATAGTATAGCGGACATAAAGTGCCTGATTCGCACTGTCAAGCGGGCAATTTGATTTTTGTCCGAAAAAACCGGCAAACGGAAATACAATAATCTTTCTGTCAGCCAATTCATCGAGAATCCGCTCCATCTTAGTGTATTCTTCCGGATTGGGTTGTTGTTTCTCTGAATTCCATAAATCGGGCGTATTCCAGCCTTTTCCACGATTTTCATCATTCCGGTTTAGTAAATGGCTGGCTACCGATAGGGTATTATATTTGTTTTCGACCAACCAATCCAGAAATTGTTTTCGTTCCGAATCAGGCCAATTGTCGGCAAAAAATCTGTCACCCGTATGTAAACTTCTGATGAGTTGATGTTTTCCTCCTTTGAATCCAAACCACACCGGATTAGTTTGATCGGCGGCTACCAAGCCCGGTATATCAGAGGCGGTGCATACGAACGATCCTGAAATTCTTTTGTCTGAACAATCAGAAAACCATGCTTCATAATTCCATGTTCCGATTTGGTCGGGCATAATCCTGAATTTCCAGACGTTTTTGCCATTGTAGAATCCTTCAATTTTGAGCTTGGTTTGATCAGGTCTGGTAAATTCAACTTTTAATTCAGTTTGGGTAAATGGATTTGAATATTTGATTTCGTTGATCAATTCTTGCTCATACTTTGACCATATTCCGATTGATGGTTGGCTGGCATAGATGGGCAAAGCAATGATCATAAACAAGAAAAGCACAGTGTGCCTTATATATTTATTCATTTCCAAATGTTTGGTTTAAAAATGGTATGCTATAGAAATTCGGATCTATCTTACCAAAAAGGTAAAAGAGCAAGCATTTTCTACATGAGAAATGCCTGCTCTTTTGTATTTGTTTAGTACCCTGAATTCTGTGGAGCAAGATTTGGATTTACATCCAGCTCCGTATTCGGAATCGGGAACAAATAGTCGCGGGTAGCGTCGAAATTTGCATGAGGCTCAGTTGAATTAGCTCCTTTGAAAGCTATATCACCCAAGTTTCTGCGTTTGATATCGAACCATCTTTTCCATTCGAAAGCCAGTTCAATTCGGCGTTCGTCCATCACAGCATCGACAAATGCGGCCTTCGACAATCCATTCTGAACATTGGCCGGATAAGTTCCTGCTACACCAGCAGCATTGCGGGCTCTTGTCCTAACTTGATTCAGATATCCTTCTGCTTCTGTATTCGGACTATTTGATTCGGCAAGCGCTTCAGCGGCTATCAGCAATACTTCGGCATACCTCATGTCAATATAATTGTTATCAGAATACCTGAACCCGGAGCCTGTAACGCCAGGGAATCTGGAGAATTTGGCAATATGGGGACGTGCTTCTTTCCATGCAGAATAAGGAACTTTGTTCCCTGTTTTAGGGTCTAAAACTTCTGTATCAAAGCTCACTTTTTTACGATAATCCAAATCGTTAAACGAATTGTAAGTAGCCATAGAAGGAACCACAACACCGAATCCAGCATTGATATCTCTTGGGTAAATCATCGGAATAATAAGGTCATCGTTGTAGCTACCCTGATTAATGGCTCCAAGAAAATCAATTGCAAAAATCACTTCAGGATTTGAACTTGCATTTTCAGCCTTGAAAACATTCTGAAAATCGGACAACAGCTGGTAGCCAAACTGAGCTTTATTGTCGATCACGTATTTTGCTTCAGTATAAGCTTTCGCATAATCGTGCATGGTTAAATAAACTGATGCCAAATAAGCTGCGGCAGCACCTTGTGAAGGTCTTGTCCTGCAATCAGATGTCTGTTTGGCTGGCAACCATTTTTTGGCGAATACCAAATCGGCAATAATCTTTTGATAAACTTCGGCTTCCGGAGTCTTCGAAAGTGTCTTTACGCTTTCAGGATTTGAGACAGGGTAATCAATATATGGAAGATCGCTAAATATCCGAACAAGATTGAAATAGCAGAATGCTCTCAAAAACCGCGCTTCTCCGATCAGTGGATTAATTTCATCGTCAGGAAGTCCCAGGCTAATAGCTCCGGCTTCGGCAGTATTGGCACAACTGATGGCCACATACGATTGCTGCCAAATCTGACGCATCCATTGATTAGTAGAATTCACTCCAAAATCGTTAACCTGGATACGGTAGGTTGCTGTTGATCGGTTACCGACATCGCACTGATCGTCGCGAAGTAAGATGTTACATATATAGGCCCGTCCATAAAGTGATTCGTGCGCCAAAGCGCCGTTTACTCCGAATATGGATGTCAGAACATCTTGTTTCGTTTTAAAAAATCCTTCAGGAGCCAACAATCCAATTGGTTCTTCATCAAGATTGGTACAACTCATCGCTCCGGCCATTAAAATAAGGAAGAGCATTTTTAATCTTATATTTTTCATGTAAAGTCTTTTTAAGTTATTAGAAAACGATGTTCAATCCAATTGTGTAAGATTTTGCATTTGGATAACTTCCAAAATCGAGTCCCTGGTTTTGATTTGACTGTGCACCACTCCCACTTCCACGATAGTTTACTTCAGGGTCAAATCCACGATAATTGCTGATTGTAAAGATGTTTTGGGCACTGATATAAAGTCTCAATTTCTGTATAGTGAGCTTGTCGAGTAGCGATTTAGGCATATTATAACCCAACTGGATATTTTTCACACGCAGGTAGCTTCCGTCAAAAATCCAACGTGTTGAAACCCTTTCAGAACGAGCGGCTGTTTTCTTAGGAACATCAGTGTTCGTATTTGTCTGAGTCCAGCGATCCAACGCACGGGTTGTTGAATTGATTGGTTTCCCAAGTGTCTCAAGTTCCAATAAAGTATAACTTAAAATGTCGTTTCCTTGTGAACCCTGAATGAAAATATTCAAGTCAAAATTATTCCATTTAAATTCATTGTTGAACCCGTAAAAGAAATCAGGTTGTGGATCACCAACAATGGTCTGGTCGCTGGCGTTCAGCAGTCCGTCGGCTTCACCGGTCAACTTTCCGTCAGCATCTTTTTTCCCATCAATGTCACGGTATTTTTCACCACCGGCAACCTGTTCAAAACCAGATCCCGGAATAAAGGTATCGCCCTGCAGATAAACACCATCGTAAATGTATCCGTAGAAGCTACCCACTGGTTGACCAACCCTCAGGATTTGGGTATTCCCCAACGAAATCAAATGTCCGGGACCCGATCCGTATAATATATCTTTCCCGTCAGGAAGTTCCAGAATTTTGTTGCGATTGGCTGAAAGGTTGAAATCAGCATTCCATTTAAATTTACCTGTCAGAATTTTTCCTGAAATTGTAAATTCAAATCCTTTGTTTTCCACTTTCCCGATATTTTTCAACTGACTGGGATACCCTGAATATTGCGGAAGTGGCACACTGAACAACAAATCGGAGGTTTCCATCTTGTAATAATCTGCAGTCAAATTGAGTCTTCCTCCAAAAAGCCCGATATCCGTTCCCAAATCGAGTTGTGCGGTAGTTTCCCATGTCAAATCATCATTTGCCACAGAGGATGGTCTTATCGCATTCACAACTACTCCATTTACAACTGAAAAAACATTGGTTAAACCAGCCAGAGTCTGATACGGACCAATAGCCTGATTACCGGTGATCCCATAACTGGCGCGCCATTTCCAACTGTTTACAGGAGTTACATTACGCATAAATTCTTCATTTTTCATGTTCCATGCCAATGCTCCCGAAGGGAAAAATGCCCACTTATGGTTTTTGCTGAAGTTGGATGAACCATCGTAACGGGCATTGAAAGTTACCAGGTACTTATCGTTATAGCCATAATTAACACGGCTGTAGAACGATGACAATTTTCCATCGGTCAGACTGGAGCTTGGGATCTGAGGCACAGCACCTCCGCCAAGGTTCCAATACGAAACAGCATCGGTGATAAATTTACTACCTGAAGCCATCCAGTTTTCATTCCGGTATGTTTGGTACGAATACCCACCCATAGCCCCAAATTTATGGATTGAAGCAAAAGTTTTATTATATGAAAGGTAATTTTCTGAGGCGATGTTTGTATTCTTATAGCTCGTTATATTTCCCAATCCTCCATACGAACGGCCTTGATTAAGCCTGGTAGTTACAAATTCACCCTCCCTGCTGTTTGACGTTGATGCCCCAAGCGTAGTTTTAAGCCTCAACTCTTCAAGCAATTTGTATTCAGCAGAGAAATTTGCCTGAAGCCTGTCAACAGCCTGATTGTCTGTGTGTTCTATGGCTATTGCAAATGGATTGTCGATTGGATCATGCATGGCAGCTGTTGTGTAAGTTCCGTCTGCATTGTAAATCCCCTGGTCAGGCATAAATTTCAAAGCCGAACCAATTACGCCGGCCTCGTTGGCACCCCCTGATACTTCCTGTGTTCTGACGCCATCAGTCGTTGATCTTTCTCCGAAAATATTCAGGCCAATTCTTAGCTTTTCAGTTGCATTCAGATTGATATTGCTGGTGACCGAATATTTTTTAAATGACGAACCAATGATAATCCCGTTCTGATCATAGAAATTTCCAGAGATGTAATAATTTACATTGTCGTTTCCACCGGAAAATGACAGCTGATGATTTTGAATCATACCTGAACGGAATATCACATCCTGCCAATTGGTGTTTTGACCTGAACTGACATAATTTGGGAATGCTTCTTTAGTCATTGCAGTATATTGCTCAGCATTTAGCAAATCAAGTTTTTTAATCACTTCCTGAGAGGAATAGGAGGTATTGAATTCAATTCTAGTTTTACCAGATGTTCCTTTTTTTGTAGTAACCATGATCACACCATTGGCACCACGCGATCCATAAATAGCCGTAGCAGATGCATCTTTTAGCACCTCAACTGATTCAATATCTTCCGGTGGAGGTAAAATGCCGCCAACAAATCCATCAACCACAAAAATCGGATCACTGCTGGCATTAATCGAAGTTCCGCCACGTACCCGAACTTTCATAGAGCCACCCGGATCACCATTATTAGCTGAAATCTGAACTCCGGCTGCACGTCCCTGTAATGCCTGAATGGCTCCTGAAGCAGGAAAGGTAACAAGTTGGTCAGATTTAACTGAAGCCACGGAACCAGTCAAATCCGATTTGCGGGTTGTTCCATATCCAACTGCAATAACTTCTTCAATGCCAATGGTTTCTTCCTGAAGTACAATATTGATGCTGGTTTTATTCCCTATAACAACCTCCTGAGACTTCATTCCAATAAATGAATACTGAAGAACTCCGTTTTCAGGTACGTTTAAAAGTGAATAAAACCCATTGCCGTCGGTAATAGTCCCGTTGGTGGTACCTTTTACCACAACCGAAACACCTGGCAACGGTGAGCCTGAAGTATCACTCACTTTACCGCTAACTTTTATGGTCTGCAAGCCCGCCGTGTTTGAATTATCCGAATTCACGTTTTGATCAGTTATAATGATGTAACGGTCAACGATTTTATACTGCAAATCGGCTGAACCGAGAATTTTATCCAGCACAGCATCAATGGTCTGATTATCGACTTTAATAGAAATTTGCTTTTCAACATCCAGTTTGGTGCTGTTGTAGGCAAATTTGAACTCCGAAAGTGACTCAATTTGTTTGAAAACACTCTCGATGGTAGCATTTTTTGACTCAAAAGACAACTTGGTTGCCTGTGAGTAAGTGACTGAAGCAAAGGACATCAATCCCAGAAATAGTAAAATGAAAGTTAGTTTCATAATTCGTAAATACTTTCGTATAGGGATAAAAGATTCCCTATACAAACTTGTACTGTTTTTTTTCATAAATTTGAAGTGTTAAGTGTTTAACTAAGGTTTGACATTGAAAGAGCGGTAATTCTTCGACCAATTATCGCTCTTTATTATTTCTCATACTTTCAGCTTTTAGGTGTTAAAATAATTTTTCCTTTTTCGTACTGATAGTTAACCGACAAGGCCAGACTGATGATTCCCATCAACCGATCCAGACGTTCGCCTTCATAAAGCTCTACGGTCAGCCGACGGTCGTTAAATTGATTTTCATCGTAAATTACTTCTACATCGTACCACCGTTCTAACTTCCTTACCAGATTACTAAACGTATCATCTTTAAAAATGAGCTGGTTTTTCTTCCACCCATTGATTTCTTCCTTTGGAAAGCGGTTCGGTATAAGATTTTTATCGGTTTTTGAGTAAACGAACGATTGTCCGGGTCTGATCTCCTTTTCAATAGTTTGGGTTGACGAAGGATCATTCAGTAAAAGATTTACCTTGCCTTCAAATAAGGAAGTTTCTATTTGATTTTCATCGCTATAGGCCTTTATATTGAATTTGGTTCCCAGAACTTTAACATCTATTCCTGAAGTGTGCACCACAAAAGGTTGGTGCGCATTTTTGCTGACTTCGAAAAAAGCTTCCCCATCCAAATAAACATCCCTTTGGTTTTTGCTGAAGTTGCCCGGATATTTAATTTTTGTATCCGAATTCAACCAGACTTTGGTTCCGTCGGCCAATACAATTTGCGACTTCTGTCCGCGTGGAGCAATGGTTTCAGAAAATTGTCCGGACGATTCACCGGTCTGGCTTACCCAATAAAGAATTCCCAATCCTATAACCGGAATGAGCAGAAAAGCGGCTATTTTTTGGTAAACTTTCAGAATTCGGGTTAGTGAAAATTCGGATTTTGTTGAATGTAATTTCTGATAATCCTGAATTTGTTGGAAAACAGTTTCAATCAAAGTAGATGAGTCTATTTCGGAAGAAGTGCCCCAATGTGCTGCCAACCAGCTTTCAACTTCTGGTTGAGTAAGAGGTTCTGACAGCCATCTTTTTAATTCTGAAATTTCTTGCCGGGTACAGTCTTTTTCTGCCAGAAACCGGTTCGCAATTTGAATCATTCGTATAGTCATTTAAATAGATTTGACAGTAATACGAGGGAGGTCAGAATTTCCGTGAAGGGAATTCGTATTTTATTGCATTAAAAACAAAAAAACCAGTATCGCCATTTTCCGGAATTCTTTCCGAAGAAATGTGAGTGCATTCCGGATTTGGCTGTCAACCGTGTTTTCTGTAATGTTCAGCCGCGCGGCGATTTGTTTGTAGCTCAGCCCTTCGAACCGGCTCATGCAAAAAATCTCTCTTCTTCGCTCCGGAATTTGTAGAATCAGGTTTCGAAGCTTTTCCTCTGCATTTTCGGGAATCGGACTTTCCAGAACTTCCTCAATCATCAAATCCTGATGAAAATGTTCCTCAACAAAGTAGAGTTTGCGGTTGACTGCCGATTTCAGGTGATCAAGGATCAGGTTCTTGGCAATGGAAAATAAAAACGATTGAAAATCTTTTTCCGGATTGATGGACTCTTTTTTGAACCAAACCCTTACAAACACCTCCTGTACAATTTCTTCAGGATCTATTTGTGTCGGAACAAGTCGCTTGGCAAAACCTTTGAGCTTATTACGGTATTTATAAAAAAGCACCTCGAAAGCAAATGAATCACCTTCTTTCAACTTTTTCAGTAATTCTTTTTCCGTATGTAAGAGTTTTTCCACTTGACAGGTTTATATTTGTAGAAATTCCGCCGAACCTGACAAAGGAAAGAAAATAAAACAGAAAGGCTGCCGGGAAGACAAATCTTCCTGGCAGCCTTTCTGTTGAATATAAAAAGCTAAATCACTAATTGTTTTACTTACAGTTTCATGTTATGCTTCATCCCCTTTGATCCGCTGTTTTGCATCAATTCCTCATACAAATAATGTATTTACTGCGCCCATTTCATATAATGGAAATCCATACGGTGGGGTAATTCCGGATTTTTTGGATAAATACGGATGGCATAACCAAATGCACCGGCATTCATGAGCTGCAGGTTCAACTGATAAGTAACTGCCGAATCCTCCACTTTTTCAATTTCAAACTGCAAGCGATCAACCAAGGCCGTCGGATTATCATCTACACTTTCAGTGACAACCATTTCAACACCTACATCTTCAGGTTTCAATCCTTTCAAATCGACGACCACTCTTGCCGGATATTTTTCACCAATTTTCAAAACATTGGTAATTCCGTCGGTAATCTGAACTTCTTTTACTTCAATCTGGTCCCAGACCGACGAAACACCAGATTTCCATTGGGCAATTTCTTTGGCCAACTTGTAATCAGAAGCGATTAATTTCGTTGCACGTTTCCACTGTGGATTATAAAACCGATCCTGGTAATCGCGAATCATGCGGGCTGTAGTGAAATTTGGTGCCACCTGGGCAAAGGTATTTTTAATGTACTGCACCCATTTCTCCGGAACGCCTTTGATGTTACGGGTATAAAAGGCTGGTAAAATTTCTTCTTCAAAAATATTGTAGATGGTTTCAGCATCCAATTCATCCTGAAGTTCGCTCACATCGTATGAGTTTTCCTGAGGAAGCGCCCATCCTGCATCTTTTTTGTACCCTTCGACCCACCATCCATCGAGAACTGAAAAGTGAATGGTTCCGTTCATCACTCCTTTTTCGCCGCTGGTACCCGATGCTTCGAGAGGTCGGGTAGGCGTGTTCATCCATACATCAACACCCTGAAGCATCACTTTTGCCAGGTTCATATCGTAATTCTGAACGAATAAAATTTTGCCGACAAACTCCGGACGCTTTGAAATTTCAACGATGTATTTAATCAGGTCCTGACCGGCTTTATCGGCAGGATGTGCCTTACCTGCAAAAAGGAACTGAACCGGACGTGCCGGATCATTGACAAGTTTCGATAACCGGTCAAGATTCCGGAATAACAAATGAGCTCTCTTATAAGTAGCAAATCGCCTTGCAAAACCAATGGTTAAGGCATAGGGATTCAATTTACCCAAAACCTCGGAAATAAGTTTCGGATTTTCATTCCGGTTGATCCAGTTGTTTGTGAAACGTTGTTTGATAAAACCGATGGATTTTAGCCGAAGGGCTTGTTTGGTGTTCCAGATTTCTTCGTCCGGAATTTTGTAAATATTGTTCCAGATATCAAAATCCAGTTGTTCTTCAGGAAACTGATCTCCAAAATATTTCTGATGAATTTCTTTCCATTCTCTGGCAACCCATGTCGAATAATGAACGCCGTTGGTTACATAGCCTATTTCAATCTCTTCGGCCAGATAACCTTCGTACAACGGACGCAAAATTTCTTTCGAAACATCTCCGTGTAACCAGCTGACGCCGTTTATTCCCTGTGAAAGGTTACAAGCCAGATAACTCATATTGAAATGATCTTCAAATACATTGGCTTTTCCCAATCCAAGAAATTCGTCCCAGGTGATGTCAACTTTTACCGGATATTTTTCCATATACCTTCTAAAAAGGTCCTGATGGAACGAATCATGTCCGGCCGGAACCGGCGTATGTGTCGTAAATAAGGTTGAAGCCCTCACCACTTCTTTGGCTTCGGCATATTTGAGTGATTTTTCTTCAACGAGATCTTTAATTCTTTCCAGACCGATCATTGCAGCATGTCCTTCATTGCAATGATACATATCTGCTTCAAAGCCGAGACTCTTAAGGACACGAATCCCTCCAAGGCCAAGCAGCATTTCCTGTTTCAGCCGGTTTTCGTTATCGCCGCCATATAAATGATGGGTAATAAACCGATCTTCATCAGTGTTGCCATCAAAATCGGTATCCAGAAGATAAAGTTTAACTGAGCCGATATTTACCTGCCAGATGCGTGCAGTAACTGTACGACCTGGCAACTCAACCTTAACATTCAGCCAGTCACCATTTTGATCGAATGCAGGCTGTACCGGTATTTTTGAGAACTGTTGTGCGTCGTAATTTGACATCTGCTCGCCGGTTACCGAAATATTCTGTCTGAAATATCCGTAACGATAAAGAAGTCCGACACCTGTCAGGTTAACTTTCGAGTCGCTGGCTTCTTTCAGGTAATCACCTGCCAGAATTCCCAAACCTCCCGAGAAAATTTTCAGGCTGTCATGCAATCCATATTCCATACTGAAATAGGCAATGGCGGGACCTTCAAGTGTTTTCCTGTCGGCCAGATATTTATGAAGCATACCCGAAACATGATTCATTTTCAGAATAAAGTTCTGGTCATTCTCAAGCTCCACAAAACGCTGAAAGCTAACTTCTTCAAGCAAAGCAATCGGGTTGTGTTCACACTCGTCCCAAATTTCAGCATTCATTAACTTGAATAATTCACGAGCTTCAGTATTCCAAACCCACCAAAGGTTGCGGCTTAATTCCTTCAACGGAGATAATTTCTCCGGAATATTTGATTCAACAAATATTTTTTTCCAAACTGGTTGTTCCACGATCAAATGTTTTATAAAACTTACACCTTCCAATAACTTCTCCTTCGTTCTTTTTTACATTTAGATCATGTAAAAAATACAGGATGCAAAAGAAGTCAAAAAAATACTTATTCAGAAATACTGAATATCAAGGCAATGTTAAATTTTACGAAATTGCAATTGTTACTTTTTGGATGATTTAGGTTTGGCAGCCTTAGTCAAATCCATGGAACGCTGCAAAGTTTGTTTTGTTTGCAGAGACTTGATTTCATCTTCATATTTTTTTAGCTTAGCTTCTCTCTCCTCTAATATTTTATTGAGTCCTGCAATTTCTATTTCAGCTTTGCTTTCAGGAACAAAGGTATTAAGTCGAAGTTTGAAGTCGCTCAGTACATTCATATAATTAATAAATGCTTCGTAAGGACTTTCGTAAGGATTGAAGTATTTATGTATTTCGCCGTCGGAGAAAAACTTTGTACACATGTAATAAAAATGGTCGCTGGCTTGCAAATAATTCCAGTCTTTAATCATTGCATTGTCGGTAACCCGACTCATACGGTCAGACAGTTCATATACTTTATTGAAGGCCTCATCCTGTAATTCATTGCCCAACCAGGCTGAAAGATCGCGTTCTTCATCAGCCCATGAAATGGGTGATGGTACACTGACCAACGAAACAGGTTGGAACTTTGTCACAATTTCAGAAGGAGTTGCAAATGTTATTTTAGAATTTTTGAAAACTGCATCAGGCAAATTCTCCATAAAACTGAAAATTCCGGTTTCTGCTGATTGGTGTTCTCCGAATGTTTCGTAATCGAGGAAAATATTGAATATTTCATCTTTCCCCATGTTTTTTATCCATCCTACATATTTTTCAGCAGTCAGTGGAAACTCATTCCATCCCTGATTGGAGAAGCGGAAAGCCAGATCGTCGCTTAATTTATAATTACGCATCAGAACTTTCAATCTTGGGTTTATGGCATTGACATAAAGATAATTGGGCGATTTCCAACCGAGAATATGCCTTGCCCCTTCAGTTATCATCGCTTTATAACCCATGTCGGCAATCAATTCACCAATTTCATCCGAATAAATCAGTTCGGTATTTCTGAAAACAGTTGGTTTTTGTCCGAAGTATTTCTCGATCATCTGGTCGTGATCCAAAATCTGTTTTCTGAAAAGATCCTTATTCTTCAACGAAACCAAAGAATGAGCATAGGTTTCTGACAGAAATTCAACACACCCGGTATCGGCAAGTGCCTTAAATGAATCGAGCACTTCGGGCGCATATAAAGCGAATTGTTCGATGGCCAGCCCTGAAATGGAATAAGCGATTTTAAATTTGCCTTTGTGTTTTTTTATCAGTTCAAGCATCAGTTTATTCGCCGGCAGGTAACAGCGGTCGGCAACCTTGCGGAGAATTGATTCATTGGCATAATCATCGTAATAGTAATGATCATTACCGATATCGAAAAAACGGTACCGACGGTAACGAAATGGTTGATGAACCTGAAAATAGAAACAAATGGACTTCATATCGATGGTTTTATCTTGTTATTCTTTTTCAATTGCTTTGAGATAAACATCCCGTACTTCTTTGGCTGAATTTTTCCAAAGCAGACTATCCACTTCAGCTTTTCCGTATTCTTTAAACATGGTGTGAAGTGCAGGATAATTAATCAGTCCGTAAATTGCATCTGCCAGTGCATAAGTATCCCAATAGTCAATTTTGATGGCATATTTCAGTATTTCGGAAACACCCGACTGATAGGAGATGATTACCGGTACGTTGGATTGCATGGCTTCCAGCGGCACTATTCCAAATGGTTCTGAAACAGAAGGCATCACAAAGACATCGCTCATCCGTAACATATCGAAGACATCGTCGCCTTTCAGGAAGCCTGTGAAATGGAAACGGTCGGCGATTTTCAATTCTGCTGCCCGCTTCACCATGGCATTCATCATGTCGCCGCTGCCAGCCATTACAAAACGCACATTGTTCATTTTCTGAAGCACCAGGTTGGCGGCTTCCACAAAATATTCGGGTCCTTTTTGCATAGTAATGCGACCCAAAAAGGTGACAATCTTTTCATCCACTCCCTTTTTCAACTTTATTTTTTCTTCCTGTGATAAAGGTTCAACAGCATTGTACACCGTAACCACCTTGTCAGGATTGATATTGTATTTTTCGATGACGATGCTGCGGGTCAGGTTACTTACTGTAATTATTTTATCAGCAGCATCCATTCCTTCTTTTTCCATGGCATACACTATGGGATTGACACTCCCGCCACTACGGTCAAAATCGGTGGCATGGACATGAATCACTAATGGTTTCCCTGAAACGCGCTTGGCCGCGATACCTGCCGGATAAGCCAACCAGTCGTGGGCATGAATAACATCAAACTCATTGTCGCGGGCAATTACTTCAGCAACAATTGAGTAATTGTATATTTCCTGAAACAGGTTTTGATCATATCTGCCTGAGAAATTGATTTTTCCCTCTGAATTTGTTTCAACAAACTTTGTCTTTTCTGAGATTACTTTGGTCGTCAGCTTCCAAAATTCTTCAGGATCGACATAGGGTATCATTCCCGATTCAACTTCGTAATAATCAATTTTCGACTGAAGATTGCTGAATTGAATTTGTTTACGGGTTACAGGTACTTCATTGGCCCCTAGCAGTTTCATACTCGACTGATCCTCGTCTCCAAAAGCTTTGGGGACAACAAAAATCACACTCACATCTTTAAATTCGGCCAAGCCTTTAGTCAACCCGTAACAGGCAGTCCCCAGTCCTCCCGAAATATGAGGTGGAAATTCCCAACCAAACATCAATACCTTCATAGTTTCAAATTAATTAGTTGATTTTAATCTTCACAATTCTCAAGTAATCTACATGCACGGATCAATGCTGCAACACTCCATGCCTGAGAAATTGCCCCTTTGCCATGATGCGGAGGATTTCCATTGTACATCTCAGAAATGGTACCAATACAATGTTCTGTCATTTCATCTTCAAATCCTTCGATTATTTTTTTTACAAACGGCAATCCACCTCGCTTGTGTATTCTTAGATAGCTTTCGACAAAAAACGAGATGAACCAGGGCCAGACGGTACCCTGATGAATGGTGAGTTCGCGCTCTTGATTATTTCCCTGACAAATACCCTGATAATGCTTATCACGTGGAGACAATGTTCTTAAACCGCGTGGGGTAAGCAATTCGCGTTTTACGGTGCTTAAAATAGCCTTTTGCTTTTCACGGTCGAGGGGCGAAAACTCAAGCGCTGCGGCAATCAGCATATTGGGTCTGATTGACCAGTCTTTTTCATCACCATCAATGCAGTCGGCCAAATACTGACGGTTTTCGGACCAAAACAATTCAACGAATGATTTGGCCACAAGTGAAGGTAAATCTTTCCACTCATTGATAAATGCCTGGTCATTTTCTGCTTCAGCCAATTCAAGCGACAAACTGAGGGCATTGTACCAAAGTGCGTTCACTTCGACCGGCATTCCACCTCTTTGCACAACAGGTTTTCCGTTAATATAAGAATCCATCCATGTTAGAGCCACATTTTCAACTTTCCCGTATATCATGCCATTTTCGAGCATCCGTATATTGAAATCAGTTCCGTTTTTATACGCCGAAAGAATCAATTTCATCTTTGGGCCGTATTTCTCCCATATCTTTTTGGAGTCTTTGATTTGACGGTAATATTGTTGTATAGTCCAGAAGAACCAAAGAGGTGCATCGATTGAATCGTAAAATGTTCCAACTTTTCCGGGAAATTTCGGAAATAATCCGTCCTTCAATAATTCAAGCTGGGTATCCAACACCTCCTCGCAGGTAGTCTGATCATTTAAATCAATTGTTAGTCCGGGCAAGGCAATAAAGGTTTGCCTTGAAATTGGCCCATACCACGGAAATCCGGCAAGTACTTCTGTCTGATGGTTTTTTCTGACAAAAAATTGTTGGGCGGCATTGGTTAAGTTACCCAACAATGTAACACGGGGAATTCGTTTTTTAAGCTCTCGGGTAAATTTTTGTTTTAAAGATCCAGGAGTATTTTCAACGGTTGAAGCTGAAAATACAATAGTTTCGCCTGGATTAATAGGTAGTTCAAAATATCCGGGGGCAAAAAGATCCTCTTTGAATTCGTATCCACGGTTTTGCTCTTTGGGATACTCAATGCCGTATTGCCAGGTAGGAGCTGGTATGAACTCCACCTCTTTGGAAAATTGCATGTGCAGAAAAGGATATCCGTCATAGAGTTTGATTTTGATGCCATTTCCGATTTCTGTATATCGGGTATTTGCATACATATTGGCTTTACTCAGCTGATGAACATTCCTGAACGCCAAAAATGGCCGGAACCTTAAAGTCGTGGGTGAATGAGCTTCTTCCAGCGTATATTTAATCAGTAATTGTTTCTCTTTTTCAACCAAAACGCGTTCCTTGGTCAATACAACCCCTCCTACCCTGAATGTAGTCCGGGGAATAATTTCAACATCGAAATCGCGAATGTATTTATGTCCTTTGGGTTCGTAATGATCACCTTCATATTTGTGGATACCAAGGTTAAAAGCCGATCCGTGCTGAATCACTGTTTCATCGAGCGATGAAAGAAGGACATGCTTTTCTCCATCCAATTCTTCGAGTGGACATACAAGTAACCCATGATATTTACGTGTATTGCAACCCGAAAGGGTGGTACTTGTATATGAACCGGCACGGTTCGAACGAAGTAGCTCCCGCTGAAGTGAATACTCCAGATTGACCAATTGATTTTTATCAAATTTTAGATAACTCATAGTTCCTGACTTTTTGGGTCTTTAATCCGAAAACTTCCGGAAAAGTTAGTGTTTAAGACATGATGAATAGAATCCTTACAAAAGTAACTTTTATATGCTTACTAATTCATCCTTTATTACTGAAAACCAGTTAACTTCTCTTCCAGATACATTTTTTCATTTGCAAAATTAAGATATGGAAAAGTAATTGTTAATTTATTAATTTCCTCTAAGTTATACAACAGAAAATTTCTGTATTTCTCTGAGTTTGAATGTACAGGACGGTGCAGAACGGCTTTATTTATTTTCACCACATCTTTTGCCACTTTCAGGCTGTCATTTGAAATCATTACCTTCCCAAATCGTTCGAAAATATAATCGATTGCCAGAGGACTTAAATGCAGCATATCCTCTGCATAGAAGCGGTAATCGCGCAATTCATCCATCATCAATTCGTAGGAAGGAAAGTATGCACAATTTGAGTTTCCAAATCCATTTAACAAACGATTAATTGCCAATAATAAAGTTGCTTTGCTGACCTGATTTTCGACTGCTCCATCTTTCCAGTGCCTGATCGGACTTACAGTAAACACCACCTTTAAATTTGGGTTAAATTTCCAAAGTTCCTCCATTAATGTGTGATAAGCCTCGGTTATTTCATATACACCAAGCCGAAATCGTTTAAATTCGGCGGCAGGTACCTTGTGGCAGTTTGAAACGATCTGTCCTGTTTCTTTTAATTCGTACACCCATGAAGTGCCAAATGTAATAATCAAAAAATCAGCTTTCAACAAAAAATCGTGTGATAATGCAATCCTGCCATTTATCTTTTCCAGTGTTGCTTCGCTATCGCCATCGGAGAATCGGCTATGGTGAGAATAACTATTCCAAAGTCCCTGATCATGAAATAAATCATCTTTTCCGAAAATCCGTTTTTCCAGCAAAATTTTTAAACTATTTGCAATAGAGATAGGGTTATATAAAATGCCGAATGGATTCAAATCTACATTGAATTTGAGATCAATCAATTTTTGCCCGATATTTTCCGAAAAACAAGACCCAAAGAACATCATGCTCATCGAATAATCCATTTTCCATGGAAATTCCGCAATTTCTATTTCAGTATAAAACGACATCGTAACAATTTACCATTTAGCCATTTGTAATTTACTATTGACCATTCAACCATTCAACCATTTGATCATCCAGCCATTTGACCATCCAACCATCTATCGCACCCTTTTGAACTCCTGCTTTTCTAAAACCAGTGCAGTCCGGGCAGGCAAATACAGTCGTAGATAATGTTGGCTGGTTAAGCCGCTTTCAGGAGTGGTGAAATAAGTCATTCGCCGGTCAATCCTGTTTTGTCCGCCAAATTTCACATCATCTGTATCGAGAATAATTTTGTATTTGGATGCCTGCATCGGAATTCCGTAGTCAGGAAACGATTGAGATGGATGAAAGTTGAATACAAATAAATATTTTCCTCTTGAATAAATCAGTATTTCATTTCCCTTATGATCGTAAATCCAATTAACTTCAGAATTTTCAAGCAGTTTCGACTTTTTTGCAAACTGGATCATCTCACGGTCGAAATCGGCCAGCAGGTGATACCGTAAATCTTTGTTATCGGCTATGCTCCATAAACGACGGGCATGAGCGTACGACCAGTTATTTCCTTCCCTGGGGAAATCGATCCACTCCGGATGTCCGAATTCATTTCCCATAAAATTAAGGTACGCGCCACCTGCACACGAAAGGGTAGCTAATCTGATCATTTTATGCAGGGCTATTCCCCGTTCAACAGCCAGATTGGGTTGATCTTTGCGCATGCTGTAATACATTTCCTTGTCAATCAGCCTGAAAATGATGGTCTTATCCCCCACCAAAGCCTGATCGTGCGATTCGGCATAATTCACCACTTTTTCGTCTAGCCGTTTGGAGGTCAGCTCATGAAATATATTGCCAACATCCCATTGTTCATCCGCTAATTCTTTAATTACTTTGATCCAGAAATCAGGAACACCCATCGCCATCCGGTAATCGAAACCAAGACCCCCATCTTCATAAGGTGTTGCAAGTCCGGGTAACCCGCTCATTTCTTCGGCAACAGATAATGCATGTGGATTAATTTCGTGTATCAGCCGGTTTGCCATGATGAAATAGGTAAACGCTTCCTGATCGAGTCCGCCGTCAAAATAATCATCATAACAGGTAAATGCTTTGCCCAAACCATGATCGAAATACAACATGCTGGTTACTCCATCGAAACGAAAACCATCGAACTTGAATTCCTCTAGCCAATAACGGATATTTGAGAGTAAAAAATGAATTACTTCAGGCTTTCCGTAATTAAAACAGTACGAATCCCAGGCCGGATGTTCACCTCTGGTCCCTTCGTGAAAAAACTGCCAGCGGGTTCCGTCGTATTTGCCCAATCCTTCCACTTCATTTTTCACGGCATGTGAATGGACCAAATCAATAATCAGCGAGATGCCCATCCCATGTGCTTCATCAACTAACTGTTTTAATTCTTCCGGAGTCCCGAACCTGGATGAAGGGGCAAAAAAGCCTGATACATGGTAGCCAAAACTTCCGTAGTAAGGATGTTCCGGAATGGCCATTAACTGAATAGTATTATACCCGGCTTTTTGTATCCGGGGCAAAATATTAGTTCTGAATTCGTTGTATGTATGAACCCTCTCGCTTTCACCTGCCATCCCAATGTGCGCTTCATAAATCAGAGGTGGTTCATTCGACCGGCGGAAACCTTCATTTTTCCAATTGTAGGATTCGGTTGGAGCCCAAACCTGAGCGCTGAAAATTTTCGTTTGCTCATCCTGAACGACCCTGTTTATCCAGGCTGGTATTCGCTTTCCATGACCACTGTTCCAGAACATGGAGAAAGCGAACAGATCACCGTGCTTCATTTTATCATTCGGAAGAATCAATTCCCAATTTCCATTTCCAATGGGCTTCATGGCATACTCCGGAGTTTCCTTCCAGTTATTAAAATCGCCTGTCAGATATATTTCTTTGGCATTGGGAGCCCAGTCGCGAACGATCCACTGATCGTTTTTCCTGTGCAATCCGTACCATTTGTGTCCCTGCGAAAATTCTGACAGACTGACATTTCGAAGTATTTCGTGCTCCTTTTCATGAGCAATTTTTAATCGTGAAATAATGGTTGGCGCAAAAGGCTCAAGCCATGGATCGTTTTTTATTAAATTTGGGTTTTCCATTGCATTTTCAATTTGCTTAAAGGTAAGTAAAACAAGTTGTCATTTATATTAGTTTAATGAAAAATGATCATTAATTTTTAGTTTTATTTTCAGCATCAATTTTGTCTTTTCATACTGTACAACACACAATATTGTATTCCGGAATAAACTAAATGTGTTAACTTGGTTGACTTCAAACAACTGCAAACCTATACCTGTTTTTATGAAAAAAATTATCAAAGGATTCCTGTACTTCATGGGCGGACTTCTTGCCATACTTGTAATTTGCTTTCTGGCATTCATTATTTATTACGGCCTGCAGAACTACAACGCAAAAAATCAGCTTGCTGAAGTAAAAACAATTAAAGGGAACGGATTCACCTTCCGCGACTTGAATAAAGACGGTCGATTAGATATTTATGAAGACTCCCGGGCGTCCGTCGAAAACCGTGTCAATGACCTTCTGAAGCAGATGAACCTTGAAGAAAAAGTGGGAATGATGTGGCATCCTCCGATTAATGTTGGAAGTTCGGGCGAAGTAACCGGAAAACCCGGAATGATGAGTTTCAGTTCAAGCTACGACATCATTATCAATCAAAAAATCACCCATTTCAACCTATTTATGACGCCCAAAGCCAAACAACTGGCCATTTGGAACAATGCCATTCAAACCATTGCAGAACAAACCCGGTTAGGAATCCCTCTCACTATCAGTACAGATCCGCGACACGGAATCGCCAATTTTCTTGATTCCAAGCTACTGAACAGCGATTTCTCCAAATGGCCCGAACCAATTGGATTGGCAGCCACCGGAGACCCAGCGCTGGTTGCTGAATTTGGCCGAATTGCCAATCAGGAATACCGGGCGGTAGGCATCCGTACAGCCCTAAGTCCGATGGCCGATCTGGCAACCGAACCACGATGGGCGCGGATAAGCGGCACCTTTGGTGAAGATGCAAATTTGTCGTCAAAAATGATAGGCGCCTATATTACCGGTTTTCAGGGAGAAAAGCTTTGGTCCCAATCGGTGGCTTGCATGACTAAACACTGGCCTGGTGCCGGTCCTTTGCAAAACGGAGAGGATGCCCATTTCCATTATGGAAAGAACCAGGTTTATCCCGGAAAGAATTTCGAATACTTTCAGATTCCTTTCATAGCAGCTTTCAAAGCCGGAACTGCTATGATTATGCCATATTATTCTGTTGCATTCAACCAGACCAGCGAAAATGTCGGTATGAGTTTCAACAAGGAGATTATTACCGATTTACTCCGGAAAAAATACAAATACGATGGGGTTGTCTGCACAGACTGGGGAATTCTGGAAGGATTCTCTATTTTTGGAATTCAAATCGTGGAAGCTAAAAACTGGGGTGTCGAGAAGCTCAGTATCAAAGAACGCATCAAAAAAGCCATTGATGCCGGGGTTGATCAGTTTGGCGGCAACAACAATACGAAAGAATTATTTGAACTGGTGCGCGATGGACAAATCGCTGAAAGCCGGATCGACGAATCGGTAAAACGTTTGCTTCGGGTTAAATTCATTCTGGGACTGTTCGACAATCCGTTTGTGAATGTGGAACAGGCAGATAAAATAGTTGGCAATCCTGAATTTGTAGAGAAAGGAAAATTTGCACAACGGAAATCAATTGTTTTACTGAAGAACCAAATGAATGCTGACAGCAGTTTCGTTTTGCCACTACGCAAAGATCTGAAGATTTATCTGGAAAAAATCGACAAAAAGACTGCTTCCGAATATGGAACAGTGGTTGATAGCCTGAATGATGCCGATGTGGCAATTCTAAGGATTGCAGCACCATTCGAGCCGCGGAACGGCGATCTAATTGAACGAATGTTTCACCAGGGTGATCTTGATTTCAAGGAACCACAGAAAAGTCGGATATTGAAAATCATGAATCGGAAACCAACCATTGTCTGCATTTACCTCGACAGGGCTGCCGTTATTCCTGAAATAGCATCCAAAGCTTCAGGATTGTTGGCAGATTTTGGCGCTTATGACGATGCTGTTTTGGATGTGGTATTCGGCAAATTCAATCCGACAGCCCAAATGCCATTTGAACTTCCTTCCTCAATGGAATCGGTTAAAAAACAAAAAGAAGATTTACCTTACGACTCCGAAAAACCATTGTTCCCGTTTGGATGGGGATTGAGGTACAAATAAACTATACCGGGCGTTTCACATCAAATGAGATGCCCGGTATCGCATGCAAAATCTTATTTCTTTTTCGTAAACTCGTCGATAAACTTCTGATCCAACTCTTCAGAATCTCCATATTTTACCCGCAGATCTTTCAGTTTCTGATGCAAATCGGCTTGTACCGTGGCGTAGGCGGGATCATTGTATATGCTTTTCATTTCGTGCGGATCTTTCTGCAGATCATACATTTCCCATTCGTCCACATCGTAATAAAAATGAATCAGCTTGTATCGTTCGGTCCGAACTCCATAATGACGTTTTACCTGATGTTCCGCCGGATATTCATAATAATGGTAATAAATGGCATCGCGCCATTCGCCGGGTTCTTTTTTGAAAAGCTTCCTGAATGACATTCCCTGCATATCGGCAGGTAATTTAATCCCTGCAAAGTCCAGAAATGTGGGAGCAAAATCGAGGTTCTGCACCAACTGATTAATCACTGTTCCGGGTTTAATTTCTTTCGGGTACCTCATCAGGATGGGTGTGCGGAATGATTCTTCGTACATAAAACGTTTGTCGAACCAACCATGTTCTCCCAGGTAAAATCCCTGATCGGAAGTATAAATTACAATGGTATTCTCTGCCAATCCGTTTTTATCGAGGTAATCCAGCATTTGTCCAACACCATCGTCCACCGATTTGATGCATTTCAGGTAATCGCGCAAATACCTTTGAAACTTCCATTTGGCCAGCTCTTTTCCTTCAGGGTTATTTTTCACAAACTCTTCGTTCCTTGTATTGTAGGCATTCCTCCATGCTTGCCGCTGCTGTTCATTCATTCGTTTTAAATCAGCAGCAAAGGGAGTCGGTTCACCGGTATATGGATCGTTCTCAAATTTCATGTCGTGCCCCCACCTCATTTCATTGACAATACCCATTTCCTGTGTATGAGCAGCAGTTCCGCGGCCCTGATAGTCATCGAAAAAATTTTCAGGAAAGGGGAATTCCCTGTCTTCATATAAATTCAGGTATTTCTCTTCGGGAAGCCAGTTCCGGTGTGGCGCTTTCTGATGATACAACAGGCAAAAAGGTTTTGATTTATCGCGTGTCTTATCCAGCCAGTTGATGGCAAATTCAGTTGTCAAGGTGGTTACATATCCTTCAAAACGCTTTTTTACTCCGTTTTCAATAAAATCGGGATTGTAATACTGACCTTGTCCGGGCAAAACATTCCAGTAATCAAATCCTTGCGCAGAACCTTCGAGATGAATTTTACCTATCAGGGCCGTTTGATATCCATTTTGCTGAAGCAATTTTGCAAAATTTTGCTGATCCCAGTTGAATGGTCCTCTGTTATCAATTTTGCCATTCAGGTGGCTAAACTTACCTGTTAACATTACTGCCCGGCTTGGTGCACAAATCGAGTTGGTTACAAATCCACGGTTGAAAATCGCTCCCTCTTTTGCAATACGGTCAATATTCGGTGTTTCATTTAACCCATGTCCGTAGGCACTAATGGCCTGAAAGGCATGATCGTCGCTCATTATAAAAATAATGTTGGGATGGTTTTGTTTTGGAGCTCGACCGCTAGACGAAGGGAAAAGACCAGCTGAGCAAATTCCAAATATGGTTAATAGATTTGTTTTGTTCATTTGTTCATTTGTTCATTGGTTGAATGGTTAAATGGTTTATTACTTTTCAGCGATTCGTCCGGGTTCCCGTTGATTCTGACCTTTTATATTCTGAATATCATCACCCAAATCCAGTCGGGCAGCATCAGCAAGTTTCTTTAATTCGGCAACCACTTCTGGATAAAATTCCTTCACATCATATCTTTCGCCCGGATCTCGGCGCAGATCGTATAAACCCTCTTCAAACTGAAAATTTTCGTTTGTGCCGCCCGGAAATCCGTCTGCACCCGGTTTAAATCCAATATAGGTGCGACCGGGATGAGCAAAAACCAATTTCCAGTTGCCTTTCCTGACGGCTTCCAAACTGTTTTTGCGGTAAAAATACAGGAAAGATTCACGTGGATTGGCTGCTTCATCGCCTAACAAAAGGGGCAAAATATTCACACCATCAATTTTTTTCTCCGGAAGGGCAGAATGGGTGATGGCAGCCAAAGTCGGGAGAATATCAATGGTTGACGCAAGCTTGTTGCAAATTTCACCTTCAGGAATATGGCCGGGCCATTTCATAATACACGGCACCCGCTGGCCACCTTCGAAACTGGCTCCTTTGCCTTCGCGCAAACCTCCGGTTGAGCCGGCATGGTTACCGAAATTCAGCCATGGCCCATTGTCGGAAGTAAAGATAACCAGCGTATTTTTCGTAAGTCCATTCTTCTCCAATGCTTTCAGCACTTCACCAACCGACCAGTCGATTTCCATAATCACATCGCCAAACATTCCTTGTTTACTTTTACCTTTAAATTTAGCTGAAACAGCCAGAGGAACATGTGGCATGGAATGAGCAAGGTAAAGGAAAAAAGGATTTTCTTTATTTTGATCGATGAAGCGAACCGCCCTTTCAGTATAGATGGTTGTTAATCCAGATTGGTTTTCCAGTGTTTTTATTTCCCTGATTTTTTCATTCCCTTCAATCAACGGAAGTGCCGGATATTTTGCTTTATTCGTATTGATGGCCGCAGGTTTTCCATCATAATTTACAGGCCACATGTCGTTCGAATACGGCAACCCCAAATATTCATCAAATCCTTGCTGCAATGGAAGAAATTCACGCTGATACCCCAGATGCCATTTGCCGATAGCCGCAGTTTTATAGCTGCTATTCTTCAGTACTTCAGCAATTGTTTCTTCCGCAGGATTTAAACCGATTTTTGCATCAGGCATCAGAGCTCCTGAAATTCCAACACGGTTCGGATAACATCCTGTCATGATTCCGGCCCGTGAAGCGCTGCAAACTGCCTGTGCAGAAAGGAAACTGGTAAAACGAATTCCTTGCGCCGCCATTCGGTCGAGATTCGGAGTTTTGTATTGTGTTGCTCCGTAACAACTCAAATCGCCATAGCCCAAATCGTCCATAAAAATTAGGACTACGTTCGGACTTTTAGGCTTTTCTTTTGAAATGCAAAAACCAAAGAAAGGTATTGCAGTAAACCCGATTAAAAGGGAATGGTTTAGAAGTTTATTCATTGTTCAGTTCTTGAGGTTTGGCAATGAGCATCAAATTTAAAAAAAAATGGAGAAGATTTGATGGAAAACTTGACTTATTCACATTTCATAACTATGTACAATATATGATACCCTCTAATACCTATGCCTATTTACGCTATATTTTCTATACAAAAGAGAACAGTGAAATTTTCGTTTATGAGTGGAGGCAGCCATGTTTAAAAATCTTTAAAAATTCTGACTTAATCAATCATTTCAAACCCGCAATATGGAACCAATACCTTTGAAACACGAATTCCTTCAGGAGTTTGATTGTTTTCGGGAATTGAAGCCAGAATATGCGGCAATATGGGTTAGGTTGAGGCTGGCCCGGAGGTGTATATAAATTCCTTCGGACCAGCTTAATTTTACTGAAAAATAATTTTCTTCTGAAAGATTTCCTTCCCCTGCTTGATTTTCACGAGGTAAATGCCTTTTGGTTTTCCTGTTAAATCAAAATGCTTCAATTTCCCGGCCAACTGAGATTCTTTATAAATTACCTGACCAGTCAGGCTTATAATTTCTAATGTGGATTGGCCTGCAATTACACCGTTTAAATCTATTGTAAAAATACCATGGTTTGGATTTGGGTAAATTCGAAACGTTACATCTTCTGTTACTTCATTCAATCCGGTAACAGAAGCGTATTTCATTACAGTAGTTTTCCGGAAGCTGACTTCATCACGAAAAGCCACAAAAGGGCTGCCGTCCGCAGAAAATGACAGACTTGTGTATGTTGCGTTTCCGGACGAGAAAGCATCGCCAACCTGAACCCAGCTGGAACCATTAAGTTTCATCAGACTTGCTTTATTCGATTTTCCTGCATCTTTAAAAACAACGTAAGGTGTTCCGTTTGGAGAAAATTTAATGTTCAGGGAAGAAGCCTGTCCTTCTGAGAAGTCTGCATTTCCGAGGTTTTTCCATTCTGAACCTTCTAATTTATAAACTGATGCTTTACCATTGTTCCCCCATGCAGCAACATGAGGAATGCCGTTATAAACAGCCAGTCCACAATATGAGTCGTAAGTTCCTCCTGAAAAACCCTGCTGGCCCAACAGAATCCAGTTGTTCCCATCGAACTTCATCACGCTTGACTTATAATTGGCTCCATAATCGCGGTAAGCCACGAAAGGAGTGCCATTTTCAACATCAAGGTGAATAACATTTGTCATTCCACCAGTATTGAATCCGGGTATTCCGATAGTTGTCCAGTTTCCGCCACCAAACTTCATTACCGTAATTTTGCTGTTTTGCATAACATCTTCCAAAGCAATCCACGGAACGCCATTGTAAGTATCAATGCTCATTACATCGCTTCTGGCCTGGGTAAAACCTGCCGGCCCTACATTAACCCATGCTGTTCCGTCAAACTTCATTACCGAGGCTTTGTTGCCGTTTGCCGCATCGCTGAATGCCACATATAATGTTCCGTTCCCGTTTGCAAAGCTGAGGCTCGAAACTTTACCCGGAGTAAAGCCTTTGTTGCCAACAGGTTCCCAGTTGGTTCCGTTAAATTTCATTACAGTGGCTTTATCACCGTTTGCTCTGTCCTGATAGGCAACGTATGGTATTTCGTTGACAATTAGAATATGCTGACTAAAAGCCTCTCCATCGGAAAAAGCTTTTGCCCCTACCAGGCTCCATTGCTGAGCAAATGATTGATTTAAAAACAAGGAGTATAAAACTAAAATAGTAAAAATTTTCTTCATCGGTTTGTAATTATAGTTTGTAAATCTTTATAAGCACGAAAATAAGATGATTGGATGATTATATTGTAATCAAATCGTAAATTTGACAACCAGATTGTAAAAAGAAACGCAAAAGAACCAAAACAGTAATTTGGTGTTTTCGGAAACAAGTTTGCATAATTGGAATAAGTCAGCATAAGCTGTTTAAGAAGTTTACTTTTCCAACACCTCCGAATACCAAAGATAACTTCAACATGACTTTTAGAAATCACCATTTTTTGCAAATAAGTAAGGATTGTATAAGTTGCCGGATGATGCAAATTTTCTTGCTGAAGTGTATAAGCTTGTACTATTTCTGACTTGAATATCATACATCAAATTTTTCAAATGCTTATTCTGTAAATATAAGGAAGTTTATTTTATAAGTATAAACTTCCTGTATCTTTCTGAATATTAAAAAGAAAGGCTGTTCCGATATACATCGAAACAGCCTTTTTTATCTATTAAATTGTTAACCTAATCTATCATCTCAAATCCGCAATAAGGAACCAACATCTTTGGAACACGAATTCCTTCCGGGGTTTGATTGTTTTCGAGCAAGTCAGCCACATTGATCAAATAAAATTTGAACCATAAAACTATCAACACTTCACCCTTAAAATACTATCTTTGATATTCGAAAATAGCATTAAGTTTAATGGAAACAAACATGGAAGTTGACCTGGATTTATCAAAGTCACTGTTCTGGGATGTTGATCCTTATTCAATTGACCTTGACAAACATGCTCTTTTTATCATTGAAAGGGTTTTGGTTAGGGGAACCTGGGAGGAATTCAAAAAAATCATGAGCTATTACGGAAAAGAATCCGTTGGCTTGTTCGCTTGCCAAATAAGGTTCCTGGACAAAAAAACCTTTTCGTTTTGTTCCAGCTATTTTAATATCCCCAAAGAAGAATTCAAATGTTACACACAGCAACAGTTGCACCCGACACACTGGGATTACTAACCGAATTAATGCAGAAACCCTATTTGCATGGTTTTAATTTGGTTGGGGGTACAGCTTTGTCGCTGCAAATCGGACACCGGATATCCATCGATCTGGACATGTTCACCACTGAACCATTTGATACCATTGAATTGAAAGCAAAATTGGAAGACGATTTTCCTGTTTTTCAGGTATTACTTGAAAGTCAGAACACTTTAATAACTACCATCAACGATATTAAAGTAGATTTTATCAGGTTCAAATATGGATTTAGCTACCCAATCAGATTAGAAAAGGGAATCAGATTAGTCAACATTAAAGACATTGCACCCATGAAATTGGATGCCATAACCGGAAGAAGAAGAAAGAAAGATTTTTTTGATTTGTACTTTTTATTGAAAAATAATTCTCTATCCGAATTGCTTGATCTTTATCAGGCAAAATATCAGCACACTACACTTTTCCATGTTATAAAAAGCATTACCTACTTTCATGAAGCTGATACAGAACCTGATCCTGTCATTATTGACAAAAAAGAAAGTTGGATTAAGGTCAAAAACAAGTTAACAGAAGCTGTAAAAAAGCTTTAAACTTTCACTGTAATGTTGAATTAACTTCAGAATCTTGGATAGGGTCGAGATGAAACTTTTAAATCAAATTTTGAGAAAGTTTATCCTGCAGTATAAACAATTAATTTAGTCAATCATTTCAAATCCGCAATACGGAACCAACACCTTTGGAACATGGATACCTTCAGGAGTTTGATTGTTTTCGAAAGTGGAAGCAAAAATAGACGACTAATTACGAGAAAACAATGACACATTATTATTTCCTGACTTTTAAGAACTATATATATTTTTCATCTAAAAGCATTAACTTCGTGCAACAATTAGAACCAAAAAGAAAAGCTTATGGCAATTATTTCAATGTTTTACGGAATAATCATTTCCATGTATTACTTGGATAATAAGCAACACAGTTTGCCACATATTTATGTAAAATATCAAGATGAGGAGGCTGTAATTTCAATATTTGATGGACATTTACTTGAAGGATCCCTAAAACTTAATAAAATGAAACTTGTTCAGGCAGGGGTTGAAATTCACAATGAAGAGTTAGCGGCAGACTGGGATTTGGCCATTAGAGGTGAGACAATTTTTAAAATTGATCCATTAAAATAGTAACCAAATGAATCCAAGGATAACTGAAGTAAAACCTAAAAAAGACTTTTCGTTGCAACTCACTTTTAGTAATGGTGAGGTTAAAAGATTTGATGTAAAGCCTTACCTGAACATTGGTATTTTTAAGGAATTGAAGGATTTACGTTTGTTTAATTCTGTAAAACCATTTTTAGGGAGTATACAATGGGCAAATGGATTGGATCTTTGCCCTGATACCTTATACATGGAAAGTAAATAATCCATTAAAAAAGGCTGTTTCGACATTCACCGAAACAGCCTTTTCCTACTAGTAAAAAAATAATTTAATTAATCATCTCAAACCCGCAATACGGAACCAACACCTTTGGAACACGGATACCTTCAGGAGTTTGATTGTTTTCGAGGATTGAAGCCAGAATGCGCGGTAATGCCAGTGCGCTTCCGTTAAGTGTGTGGGCAATTACAGGTTTTTTTGTGGTTTCGTCGCGGTAACGTAATTTCAGTCGGTTTGCCTGAAATGATTCAAAATTAGATACAGAACTAACTTCCAGCCATTTTTCCTGGGCTGCCGAGAATACTTCGAAATCGTAAGTCAGGGCCGAGGTGAAACTCATGTCACCACCGCACAAACGTAGAATGCGGTAGGGCAATTCAAGTTTTTCGACCAGGCCGGCAACATGTGCCACCATTCCGTCGAGCAATTCGTAGGAATTGCCAGGATGAGTGATTTGAACAATTTCAACTTTATCGAACTGATGCAAACGGTTCAATCCGCGAACATCTTTACCATACGAACCGGCTTCGCGACGGAAACAGGCGCTGTAAGCTGTATTTTTAATTGGTAAATCTTTCATCTCTAAAATCATGTCTCGGTAAAGGTTGGTTACCGGAACTTCAGCAGTTGGGATCAGATACAAATTATCTTCGGTTGCATGGTACATTTGGCCTTCCTTGTCGGGTAACTGTCCGGTTCCGAAACCCGATTCTTCATTCACCATCAGTGGTGGCTGAATTTCCAGGTATCCTGAAGCACGGGCTTCATCAAGAAAAAAGCTGATCAATGCACGTTGAATACGCGCACCTTTACCTTTATATACAGGAAATCCTGCACCGGTAATTTTCACGCCGAGTTCAAAATCAATGATATCATATTTTTTTGCCAATTCCCAATGTGGTATGCTACCTTCAGGCAAAACAGGTATTTCGCCGTGGCTTCTCACTATTAGATTATCTTCAGGAGTCCGACCTTCAGGAACAATCTCAGCAGGAAGATTAGGTAATACAACCTGCAAATTGAAGACTTCAAGGTCAATCTGAGCAAAATCCTCATCGAGCTGTTTGATGGTATCTTTCAATTCGCTGGTGCGGTTTTTGGCAGCCTCAGCTTCAACAGCTTTGCCATTGCGCATCAGCAAACCAACTTCCTTGGAAATTTTATTCATTTCCGCTTTGCACTGATCGGCCTTGTTCTGTATTTCGTTTTTCTTTCCTGATAATTCGGTAATTTGCTGAACGATAGAAGAAGCATCAAAATTCTTCTTTTTCAACTTTTCAATTATCAATTCCGGATTTTCCTGTATAAACTTTAGATTAAGCATTTTTGGTGTGTTTATTTTTGTTCAGCAAATTTAAAACAAAAAAATCTCCTGCCTTCGGAAAAGCAGGAGATTAATTAACAAATATTTTTAATCGTGTTAGTTTACTTCTGCAGCAACTACAGGTTGAACGGTAATAATAGGTTCAACAGCAACATACGATCTGTGGTCTCTTCTTTTCTTGAAAACAACTGTTCCGTCAATCAAAGCAAACAAGGTATGATCTCTTCCCATACCAACGTTTAACCCCGGGTGATGTGAAGTACCTCTCTGGCGAACAATAATGTTACCAGCTGTTGCAGCCTGACCGCCGAAAATTTTAACGCCGAGTCTTTTGCTTTCTGATTCGCGGCCGTTTCTTGAACTACCCGCACCTTTCTTATGAGCCATGGTAAATTTTTTTTAATGTTATCCTATTACTTCTTCAATTTGAACTTTGGTCATGTATTGACGATGACCATTCATCTTCTGGTATCCTTTTCTTCTTTTCTTTTTGAAGACCAATACCTTGTCTCCCTTAACGTGTTCGAGAACGGTAACAGTTACACTAGCGCCTTCTACAACAGGTGTTCCAACGCTTATAGCTCCATCGTTATCAACTAAAAGAACTTTGTCAAAAACTACAGTTTCGCCTTCAGCATTTTCAAGACGGTGAACATAAATTTTCCGGCCTTTCTCAGCTTTCATTTGCTGACCGGCAATCTCTACAATTGCGTACATTTCAATCTATTTAGATATTTCTTCCGGCAGGCGGGAATCAATTGAATTACCGCTTATAGAGCCTGCGCGAAACTTTCGGATTGCAAAAGTAGATAATTTTAGGTGATCACCAAAGGTTTACATTATTTTTTCAGAAATATTTCAGCAGTAAACGATTTTGAAATTGTATTCTTCGAGTCAATCCAATCGATAAACCAGATTGGATTGATAAAAAAAACAACCAGAATGCAAAACAATTCTTATATTTGTTACCCGTAGTGATTCTATTTAAGTATAAATGCAGAAAGTAAAACTCAACATATTAGGGCTGTCCGTCAGTCAATCTCAATCAGGAGCTTATGCATTGGTATTGGCCGAAGACAACGGTGATCGCAGAATTCCGATTATTATCGGGCCAATTGAAGCACAGTCAATAGCCATCCAACTCGAAGGTTTAAAACCCCCCAGACCGCTTACCCACGATCTTTTCAAACAAATGGCTACTGCTTTTGACATTGTAATTTCTGAAGTTGTCATTTATAAACTCGAAGAAGGGATTTTTTATTCTGAATTGGTTTGTATAAAAAACGGGAAACAGGTAATCATTGATTCACGCACTTCTGATGCAGTTGCTCTGGCGCTTCGTTTTGGTTGTACAATATATACTACGGAAGAAATTCTTGAACGTGCAGGAATAGTGATTGAATTTGAAAACGAACAAAATCAGGAAGAATGGCACCAACCTTTAAGTGATGAACCAAGCAGAGGAAAGAAACACGAATACGGAAAATATACTTCAGCCGAACTTTCAGAAATGCTCACCAATGCCATTAATGATGAAGACTACGAAAAGGCTTCAGCCATCAGGGACGAAATAAATCGCCGCAAAAAAGAATAGTGACCATACATTTTCACTCGGTCTGATTTTTTGAAATATAATGCACTTATAATCACACGTTTTTATATTTCATTTTTTACTCCTCAACTTTTGACCAGTAGATAGTAGTTTTTGTTAGTTTTATAGCCGCTAAAAAACTACTCAACTCAAAGAACTGCATGATGGGAATAAAGAATCGTTTAATCATAATGAATTTTCTCCAATTTTTCGTTTGGGGGACTTGGCTTATTTCGCTTGGTGGATATATGATTGTCACACTCAAATTCACTGGCGGACAGGTTGGAAGCATTTATTCAACCATGGGACTGGCTTCATTGTTCATGCCCGGGCTATTGGGAATTGTTGCCGATCGCTGGATCAATGCTGAACGTTTGTTTGGAATTTGTCATATTATTGGAGCGGCCCTGTTGTTTTGGGCATCAACAGTCAAAGATCCTGCAGTTATGTATTATATAATGCTTCTGAATGCGATGGTTTATATGCCGACCATTGCCCTGAATAATACAGTTGCTTATGGAATTTTATCATCCAGGGGATTCAATGTGGTCAAAGATTTTCCTCCGGTTAGGGTATGGGGAACCGTTGGTTTTATTGTTGCCATGTGGGTTGTCGATCTGAACGGTTGGTCGGTCAGTCCGCTGCAATTATACATCAGCTCCATCTCAGCATTTGCATTGGGTATTTATGCTTTTACAATGCCTGCCTGTCCTCCTGCCAACACGAAAAAAGACGGCTCATTCCTTTCTGCTCTGGGGCTCGATGCATTCGTGCTTTTTAAAAACAAAAAAATGGCAGTGTTTTTCATTTTTGCTGTTTTTATTGGTGCGGCGCTTCAAATTACCAATACGTTTGGAGAGCCATTTATACACGATTTTAAAGCGCTCTATCCTGACTCATTTGCTGTATTGCATCCTGGATTGCTGATGTCGGTCTCACAAATATCTGAAACATTGTTCATTCTGACCATTCCTTTCTTTTTAAACAGGTTTGGCATCAAGAAGGTAATGATGATAAGTATTATCGCCTGGGTATTCCGCTTTGCCCTTTTCGGACTTGGAAATCCAAACGAAGGATTGATTCTTTTGGTTATATCGATGATCATTTATGGAATGGCATTTGATTTTTTCAATATTTCGGGATCTTTATTTGTTGAAACCGAAGCAGAACCCCGTATCAGGGCAAGTGCACAAGGTCTTTTCATGATCATGACAAATGGTCTGGGCGCCTTTATCGGTGGAGTATTAAGTGGACAGGTGGTCGATTATTTTACAGTTGACGGCATAAAAAACTGGCCGTATATTTGGTTTGCTTTTGCAGGTTATGCTTTGGTGCTTGCCGTGATTTTTCCATTGGTATTCAAGTACAATCACAAAGCAAAAATGAATATTTTGCAGGCTGAATCTGCAGCTGTTACCGGATAGAATAAATTTCGTTTTAATAAGCAAAAATTATGCAACAATATCTCGATTTGCTGAATCATGTAATCAATAACGGAGTGGATAAAAGCGACCGCACCGGAACCGGAACGATCAGTGTGTTCGGACATCAGTCGAGGTACGATCTTTCGCAGGGATTTCCGGTATTGACAACAAAAAAATTGCATCTAAAATCGATCATTCACGAATTGCTTTGGTTTTTAACCGGGGATACCAACATCAAATATCTTCAGGAAAATGATGTCAGAATTTGGAACGAATGGGCCGATGAAAATGGTGAACTTGGTCCGGTTTATGGTTACCAGTGGCGATCGTGGCCAACACCTGATGGCCTGCACATTGATCAGATCACACAAGTGGTGAACAGCATAAAAAATAATCCAGATTCACGCCGCCATATCGTGAGCGCCTGGAATGTAGGCGAAATCGACAAAATGAAATTGCCACCCTGCCATCTCCTCATACAGTTTTATGTAGCCAACGGCAAACTATCCTGCCAGCTTTACCAGCGCAGCGCCGACATTTTCCTTGGAGTACCTTTCAATATTGCATCGTACGCGCTTCTTACAATAATGATGGCGCAGGTTTGCGGATTACAACCCGGCGACTTTATCCACACCCTCGGCGATGCCCACATTTATCTGAACCATTTGAGACAGGTGAAACTTCAACTTACCCGCGAACCGTTTCCGCTTCCGCAGATGAAAATCAACCCGGAAGTAAAAAGCATTTTCGATTTTAAATATGAAGATTTTGAACTTACAGATTATCAATCACATTCGCATATTCCGGGAAAAGTAGCGGTTTAATCTTTTTATCCTGAATTTATTTTACAAGGAACATGATACACGAAAATATCTCCATTATTGTAGCCATCGCCCAGAATTTTGCAATCGGCAAAAATAACAATTTGCTGTTTCACCTTCCGAACGATTTGAAACGGTTCAGGGAAATTACGACCGGTCATCCGGTTATTATGGGACGTAACACTTTGCTGTCGCTACCTAAAGGGGCGCTTCCGAACCGCCGGAATATAGTAATTACCGACAATCCTGATGAAAACTTTAATCGCTGCGAAATGGTTTTCTCGATTGATGAAGCAGTGGAAGCCGTTAAAAATGAGTCAGAAGCATTCATCATCGGAGGTGGAATGATCTATCGTGAATTTTTCCCATTGGCAGGTAAGTTGTATCTAACCCTGGTCCACCAGGATTTTGATGCAGATATTTATTTTCCTGAAATTGATTATTCGCAATGGGAAGAACTGGCACGCGAAGACCTGTTCGATGAAAAGAACGGATTTAACTATTCCAATCTGAATTTAAAGAGAAAATAAAAATGTTCTGTTAAAGCAATTTTCCAAGATTTTCAAATCGTTTCTGGTAATCAGCAATTGAGCACTGGATTACTTCAAGAGCTTCAACAACCCCGTAAATATGGGTTATTTCAGTATGACTGACTTTCCCCGGCATATCTTTATAGGTTAAAAAATAGTGTTTTAGCCTTTGAACTACAATATCCGGAAGGTCAGACAAGTCTTTGTATTCGCTGTAAACCACGTCGTTGGTTAAAACAGCAATGATTTTGTCGTCAGCCTCATTCCCATCAATCATCCGAAAACCGCCAATCGGACGCGCATCAACCAGAATATCGCCGTGTGCAATTGTTTTTTCAGTCAGCACACAAATATCAATCGGATCGCCATCACCTTTGATACCGGTTTTACCGTTCTTGTCCATGCAATATTTCCCCACCTGATCGCCGCAATAAGTCTGTGGAATAAAGCCATAAAGGGCTGGCACCACGTTCGAATATTTCTGTGGCCGATCTATTTTGAGATAACCGCTTTCCTTGTCAATTTCATATTTGACAGTATCGGTCGGCACTACCTCGATAAAAGCAGTTACATTCTCAGGTGCATCTTTCCCGATAAAAACGCCATGCCAGGGATGAGATTTATAACGGAGGCCCATCAATCGTCCTATTGGGTCTGATAATCTGTCTGCCATAAAATGATCATTTAGTTTTTTGAATATAAACCATCACATCGACAAAATGTTTATTCAGGGAGCCGATGAGTAAAAGCAAGTCCAAAGTAAACAAAATGGCGATTAAAACGATTCAATTATCTAACGAACCTTAAAAAAGAAACAAAGTCAATGAAGTTTCAGTATATTCGAAAATGCAATTGGTTCAAATTGGTATGAAGTGTTTATCTGAAATTTATCCAGATGATCATTTTTATCACTATCAGTGATAAAAATCAGACAAGTTCACGATTTTAATTTTTGTCGTAATAACCTGATTGATTGATTTTTTACCAAATTGTTAAGCGAATTGAAAAAAGAGGGTTCAATTCAAAATACCTTTTATCTTTGCAACGCATTTTAAAAACAATAATCCATTAAAATACAATTATGAAAGTAACAGTTGTTGGTGCCGGAAATGTTGGAGCTACCTGTGCACAGATCGTAGCCGAAAAAAACATTGTAAACGAAGTAGTTTTGCTTGATATTAAAGAAGGATTGGCAGAAGGAAAATCATTGGATTTGTGGCAGACTGCTCCCATTAATTTTTATGACACCCGTTTGGTAGGCGCTACCAACGATTATTCAAAATCAGCTGGTTCTGATGTAGTTGTTATCACTTCAGGCGTTCCGCGTAAACCCGGAATGAGCCGCGACGATTTGATTTCAATCAATGCAGGTATCGTAAAAAGCGTGACTGAAAATGTAATCAAACATTCTCCCAATGCAATCATTATCATTGTTTCCAACCCGCTGGATGTAATGACTTATGTTGCTTATGCTGTTTCGAAAACTTCAAAAAACAAAGTATTGGGGATGGCCGGAATTCTGGACACTGCCCGTTACCGCGCTTTCCTGGCTGAAGCCTTGGATATTTCACCTCGCGACATTCAGGCATTATTGATGGGCGGACACGGCGATACGATGGTTCCGCTACCCCGTTATACTACGGTTGCCGGTATTCCTGTTACCGAATTACTTGACAAAGAAACCCTCGATAAAATCATCGACCGTACAAAAAAAGGTGGTGGCGAACTGGTTAACCTGATGGGAACTTCGGCCTGGTATGCTCCGGGATCGGCTGCTGCACAAATGGTTGAAGCAATTGTTATGGATCAGAAACGCGTTTTTCCATGCTGTGTGAAACTGGAAGGTGAATATGGTTTGAATGATATGTTTGTTGGCGTTCCTGTAAAATTGGGAAAAAATGGTGTGGAAAAAATCATTGAGGTAAAATTGACTGCAGATGAACAGGCTTTGCTGGTTGAATCAGCCAAGGCGGTAAAAGAAATCATGGACGTTGTTGACGGAATGAATATTCTTTAGTTTTTTTCAATAAAAAACAAACAATAAGCTATATATTTGAAGCTCCTGTGGTAATGCAGGAGCTTTTTTATTTAGTTAACTATGATTGAAATACCACTTCAAATAATTGAACTCGAAAAAGATAACTTTCATCTTTTAATTGAAGGTGAATTTCAGGACGGAAGCCCTTCTTGTTGGATCATCGACACCGGCGCATCGAAATCGGTACTTGATGTAAACCTTAGCTCCTATTACGAAATATTGGATTCGGACAATGAAGATGATTATCACAGTGCAGGAATCAATCAGGGAATGATGGAAACTTCGGTCGGAAAAATGTTTTTTCTGAAATTTGGAGAATTGGAAATTATCAATCAAAAAGTTGCATTGATTGATCTGAGCCATGTAAATGAAATATATGGAAAATATACTTCCTGCCGTATAGCCGGACTTTTGGGAGGTGACATTCTGATGGAATATAGATGTTGCATTAATTATGAATCTAAAGCCATTCAATTTCATTTTACTTAGCTGCCCCACAGCAGAAAACGGGGATCAATTTATTGAAAAAAATATTCTATATTTGGCCGCTGAAAAATGACTGTTTATGGTTTTCAAGAAGTACATGTCAAGAAATATTTTACTGCGTTTATGCCTGCTCCTCGTGTTGGTCAGTGCTGCGGCAGTGTTTGATATGTACCACGCCGGCAATCAAAAATCAGCAGATTCAATCATGAAAATCCCTGCAAAGAAGGATGCTGATACAAGTAAAATGTTTTTTTGCAATCAGGCAACTCCCACCAACTTCAAAACAGCAGCAGGCGAATTTTCTGTTCGTTTTCGTTTTTTCTGCACACAGGAAAAATTTCTTCTAAAACATTATAATTTAAGGACTTTCCAGCTAATGAAGGCTGAATCAATGCATTCATTTTTTCCTGTAATTTGTTCATTTCATTCACTGCCTTTTAACCGGGAACTTTATGCCAGTCCCGACGACATTCCTCCACTTTCATAATTGTTGTTCCATCTGATTTAGCGATAATTGCATGAAAGCTAATAACACTATCATGTGATAACAGGAACAACACTATCATTAATTCTGAATAAAATAATTCGATAATAGTATCATAGTAAAAACAATTAAAATTTTAACAAATGCAAAACAAAGGTGCAATCAGACTTTTTGCAATTCTTATTGCTTTGATTTGTGTTTATCAGCTGATGTTTACCTTTAAGGCAAGCCAGGTTGAAAGCGCAGCAAAAAAATTCGCCAAAGGTGACAGACAAAAAGAACAAACCTATCTTGACTCTGTATCAAGTGAAGTAGTTTACAATTTATTGTGGCTTCGGAAATACACGTTCAAAGAAGTAAAAGCGCTGGAACTTGGCCTTGGCCTTGATTTGCAGGGTGGTATGAACGTCACCCTCGAGGTTTCGGTAGTTGACCTGATCAGATCATTGTCGAACTATAGTAAGGATTCGACTTTTACCGCAGCTATCCGGCTTGCAAAGGAAAAACAGTTAAAGAGTCAGGATGATTTCGTAACCCTTTTCGGAAAATCATTCGAAGAAATTTCTCCGAATGGAAAACTGGCCTCCATCTTCAATACGCTGGAGTTAAAAGATCAGGTTAAATACAATTCAACCAATGCTGATGTTTTGAATGTCTTGCGCAAGGAAACAAAAATCGCCATTGACAACTCATTCAACATCATCCGCACCAGGATCGATCGTTTCGGTGTTGCCCAGCCAAACATCCAGCCATTGCAGACTGCAGGGCGAATTTTGGTCGAACTTCCCGGCGTTGACGATCCCAAACGTGTTCGTAAACTGCTTCAGGGAACTGCCAACCTCGAATTCTGGGAAACTTATGACAATAGCGAAGTTTATCCATTTCTGGCCCAGGCCAACCAAAAGTTGGTTGAAATTCTTGCACTGCAATCAACAACAGCAACCACTGTCGCAGACACCACCGTTGCCGTAACTCCTAAAGCCGACAATGCAAGCAGTTTGCTGAAAGAAATGGAAGCCAAAGAAAAAACAGATTCTGCCTCGGTTAACAAAACGGGCGAAATGAATAAACAGTTTCCTCTGTTCTCTGTTTTATCGCCAAGTGCAACTGCCCAGGGTCAATTATTTCCCGGAGCTGCTGTAGGTACATCTCATTTCAAAGATACTGCGAAAGTAATGTCTTATCTGAAAATGGATCAGATAAAAGCCTTGATGCCACGTAATCTTGCCTTCAAATGGACCGCAAAATCTATTGATAAGGAAGAGAAATTCTACCGGCTGATCGCCATAAAGATTACCGGTCGCGATGGTCGTGCACCGCTTGAAGGAGATGTGATTACAGATGCACGTCAGGATTATGCCGATATGGGCAGCCGTCCGGAAGTAAGTATGACCATGAACAGCGAAGGAGCCAAAGTTTGGGCGCGTTTGACTAAAGAGAATGTTGGAAAATCGATAGCGATCGTTCTTGATGGCTATGTTCGTTCTTATCCGAATGTAAATGGCGAGATTACCGGAGGACGTTCTTCAATTACCGGTATGGAAAGTGTTGAAGAAGCAAAGGATTTGGCAAATATCCTGAAATCCGGTAAAATGCCGGCACCTGCCATCATCATTGCTGAAGACGTTGTAGGTCCGTCATTGGGTCAGGAAGCGATCAACAGTGGTATGTGGTCGTTTGGAATTGCATTTTTACTTGTGCTGGGATATATGTTATTCTTCTATAGTAAGAAAGCAGGTATGGCAGCCAACATTTCGCTGATTGTAAACGTGTTCTTCCTTATCGGAATTCTGGCTTCTATCGGGGCAGTTCTTACATTGCCGGGTATCGCGGGTATCGTATTAACCATGGGTATGGCGGTTGATGCCAACGTATTGATTTACGAACGTATTCAGGAAGAAATGATGGGCGGTAAATCGTTGCGGCTTGCCATTACAGATGGTTATCATGCTGCTTATTCTGCTATCATTGACGGACAGGTAACCACCTTATTGACAGGTATCGTACTTTACATGTTTGGTTCTGGTCCGATCAGAGGTTTTGCTACCACCCTTATCATTGGTATTCTTACTTCACTGTTTACTGCCATCTTTATTTCAAGATTGATTTTTGAACGCCAGTTGAGCAGAAATAAGAATATTACTTTCACTACCAAAGCTACCAGTTCATGGTTGCGTAAAGCCAAGATACCTTTCCTCGAAAAAAGGAAAATATTCTATCTAATTTCAGGAGTAATGATTGCTATCTCATTGATTTCATTCGTCGTACGCGGATTCCATTCAGGTATCGACTTCAAGGGCGGACGTACTTATGTGGTTCGTTTCGACAAAGATGTGAAAGTAGCTGATGTGCAAAGTGCATTAACCGTTGTATTCAATCAGGCTCCTGAAGTGAAAACTTTTGGAAATGCCAATCAGGTGCGTATTACAACCACCTACAAAATTGCAGACTTAAGCGAAAATGCAGACAATGATGTTGAGAGCCAATTGTATGAAGGGCTTAAGAAAGCCGGCTTTATTGGTGACATCTCAACTGAAAGTTTTAGCAAACTCAACCTGATGAGCTCTCAAAAGGTTGGACCAACTATCTCCGATAGCCTCAAGAAAGATGCTGCACTTGCCATCTTTTTTGCACTTGTAATGATCTTCCTGTACATTTTAATCAGGTTCCGAAACTGGCAGTATGGATTAGGCGGTGTGCTTTCTCTTGCTCATGATTCTATTATAACCCTTGGGGTATTCTCCTTGTTCTATGGAATTCTGCCGTTTTCTCTTGAAATCGACCAGGCATTTATTGCTGCTATTCTTACTGTGATTGGATATTCTATTAATGATACTGTAATTGTATATGACCGTATCCGTGAATACCTTCACCTATACCCGAAACGTACACTGAGGGATAATATGGACAAAGCGATGAATTCTACTCTTCGCCGTACCTTCAGTACTTCATTGACAGTATTGATTGTATTGCTGGCCATCTTCCTCTTCGGGGGCACCTCTATTCAGGGCTTCACATTTGCTCTTTTGGTTGGGGTAGGCGTTGGTACTTATTCGTCAGTATTTGTTGCTTCTCCAATTGTATATGATGCAATCAGAAAAGTAAAAAAGGTAGATCACCTTTAAGCTAACAAGTTTAAAATAATCCTGAAGCAGGGATTTCATAAGTCAACCGACGAATGAAAATCCCTGCTTCTTTTTTATGCTTATTCCTCAAATGTTACGATCATTCTTCCGCATCTTCAACCATTGTTCTCCAACAAGTTTGTATATTTGCTGAAATTTAAAAATGGTCAACCATTAATTTTTTATTTATGGGTGGAAGTGAAATAATACTAATCATTTTTGTAGCCTTACTATTCTTTGGATCGAAAGCTATTCCTGATATTGCAAAGACAATGGGTAAAGCCATGCGTGAATTCCAGAAGGCTACCAACGAAATCAAGCGTGAGATTAATGATGCAGGAGGGGGTATAGGCGACGATTTACGCGATATCAAGTCAACCATACAGGGAGCAAGGACCGATATTGAAGATGGGATCAGAAAACACACAAGTGAAATCAAAAGTGATATTCATGAGATTAAGGAAGACGTAAAAGCAAGTACCGACAATCTCATATCTGATGTAAAAACAGAGACTGATAATATTACCGGCTCGATCAATGATGAAGTAAAAAAAGGGAATGCTGTTATTACGGAAGAAAGAAAACCAGATATTGATTTTACTATCTAAGAATTTCAACGATTGATAAAGGTAGAAAAGATAACAAAATCGTTTGGAGAACTTCAGGTTTTGAAGGGTATTGACCTGAAAGTTCCTGCCGGGAAACTTTATTCGATCGTAGGCCCAAGCGGTGCCGGAAAAACCACACTACTTCAGATAATTGGCTCATTAAGCAACCCTGATTCCGGTCAAGTTACCATAAAAGGTCAAAATATTTCGGTAATGAACGAGCGGCAACTGGCCGATTTCAGGAATCGCCAGATTGGCTTTGTTTTCCAGTTTCATTATTTATTGCCTGAATTTTCGGCACTTGAAAATGTTTGCATTCCGGCTTTTATCGCGAAAGTTGCAAAAAAAGAAGCCGAAGAAAAAGCCCGCGAATACCTTAATTTTTTGGGTTTATCGCACCGGCTCAATCATAAACCAAATGAACTTTCGGGAGGTGAACGCCAACGGGTGGCTGTTGCAAGGGCGCTCATCAACAATCCATCGGTAATCCTGGCCGATGAGCCATCAGGAAACCTCGATACCAAAAACCGCGAAGACCTTCATGAATTGTTCTTCACCCTGCGCGACAAGTTTAAGCAAACCCTCGTAATCGTTACCCACGACGAAAGTTTTGCCGCTCAAAGCGACTGCATCATCCGTATGAAAGATGGACTGATTGAAGTATGAGATGATTCCTCGCACAAGATATTTTTTCGATCCTAATGGAATTCATTGTATTACTGTGATTCTGAAAATATTGGACCCAAATCAAAAGTCATACTATTGGCTACTATAACAGCTATTATAGCAATAATCCCAACACCACCCAGCACTGCCAGTATCGTATTCCCCGCACTAAATTTCACATAAGTCATTTTTCTAATATCTGACCTTGCAAGTTTTATATATTGACTTGACACATTATCAAGTTTGATATCAAAAATAAAATCGGTATAAACGTTGATCGTATTTTTGATGTTTCCCGAAAACTTCCGCAAATCGCCTTTAATTGAATCATTTGTAAACTTGTAATTGTATATTTTAAAACGCTCTTTTGTCGTGTGCAAAACGAGATATTTTTGGCCCTTCCCCATTGTTGTTGCTTCATCTTTCGACAATAGTTTAGATGATCGGCATCCGGTTGGTAACATCAAAATACAATAGCACAATAAAATTGATACAACTTTTTTCATGACGAATAATTTCATTGCTGAATAACTCAATAAATGCTAAATGTTGAAGTAGTATAAATTCACTTCAGCCAATAGAGAGATTGGATATGGGAGCAGGGTGTTTGTGGTCAGTTGAAATTTACAATAACGGATTATAATTGAAATTGAACCCGAAATACAAGTCTGATAAAATTGAAACACTAAGCGTAACAAAAATGTTCAGGATGCAGACTTATTTACTGATAATTGGCAACGCTTAATTTTGGGGATGGAAAAATTCGGAAGAAATCAGGGATTGTCAGTTTAAAACTTTTCAAAAACACCTAATCCAAATAACGCAAAATCATATTTCACCGGATCATTTTTATCCATCTGACGCAAATGAAAATCCAATTCGGCTAGTGCTTTGGAATCATTCAAACTTCTGGTTAGCAAGCCTAATTTTCGAGCAACGTTTCCTGAATGAACATCCAATGGACAGGATAATTGACTGGGAGTGATCGATTTCCAAATGCCAAAGTCCACCCCACGATTATCGTTCCTGACCATCCACCTTAAAAACATGTTAATCCTTTTAGCAGCAGAACCATTTGCAGGATCAGACACATGCTTGGTAGTTCTTAACGGGTGCGGTATTGAAAAGAATTTCATCTTAAATTCGTGAATTGCTTGTTGTGTAGAAAAATCAGTACAGGCATTCGCAAAGACATTTTCCAACCCACCGAAGTTATTGTAAATATTTTTTATTGCTTCAATAAAATAAACTAAATCAACATGATTGAATGTTCGGTGTACAAAACCATCAAATCTTCTTAAATGATGCTTGTCATGATTCATTACAAAATCGTATGGTGAATTATCCATTAGCATGATTAGCTTCGTTGCATTCTTTATTATCATTGTTCTGTTACCCCAAGCAATAGTAGCTGTTAAGAAGCCTGATATTTCAATATCTTCTTTTAAATTAAACCTATGTGGAATGCTAATTGGATCAGAATCAATAAAAGCTATCGTATTGTACTGATATACTTTTTCTTCCAAAAATTCTTTGATATCTGAAGGGATATGATTCAAATTGTTGTTCTAATATAAAAAGCAAAACTACTGTAAATTTTATATATTCTTACTACCATATTTATAAGCATAAACATGTTCCTTCGCCGGATGGTCAGATCAAACAAGGTGAGGCGATTTCCGAATCGCTGATTATAAAATTGCGAATCGGAATTCGCAGCACCTGATCCGCATCATCCATGGATAACTGCCTAATTAAACCAATACGACAATTTCAAAACCAATGCCCGGTTGCGTGGACTCCAGTTTCCGGTGTAATAGTTATCGGTATAAACAATGAATAAATCAGAAACAGGCTGGTACCGCCACTGAAACCGCATATTGATATTCATGTTGTCGATCTGCTCATTATACTGAACATACGTCGAAAAGAAAACCTTATCGCTCAGGGTAAGGTCGAGTTTGGGCCCAAGTAACCAGAAATCAGCCCGTTCGAATGGCGCCGGAAGATGAATGTCATTGAAGGAAAAATTAAACGACAGATTCATGTATGGCTGGTAACGGTAAGTCATGTGTCCTTCCAGAACATTGATATTTCCATTGTAGAAGCCACCTTTGGTGATGGTTGTGCCCAAATTAAACATCTTGCGCATATCCGACTGATATTGCACAAATGCAACATTTGTCGAATATTCCGTGCCCTTTTTCAGGAATGTTTTACCGATACGTGTCGGATCAAAATCCTTTTCAAGCCGGATATAAAAATCTTTTACGCCGAAAGCAAATGTTGATCGGTTATTGAATTCGAACTGATACAAGAGTTTAGCCTCATGATCAATCTGCTTATAATTGCTATTGAAAAAATAACTTGACTCGAAACGAAAGCCATGGCTAACCACTCTTTTGTTGGGAATCCATAAAAAGCCGAATATGGGATTCAATGAGTTATAACCGGTACGACGAACAAAACCGGTTTCAGCATTATAATTTTTACCCACACTTGCCTGTGCAAGTGATAATAGCAACCGTCGGGAACTATAGGAAAGCAATGAACCCTGAGCATATTGTTTCCCCGGATTTTCCGGACTAAACGAGCGATGGTAAAACAGTTTGCCTTTCCATACATTGTTTTTACTGGCCAGATTGTAATCCATTCCTGCAATACGGTTGAATTTTTGTTCACCGGGTTCATCCATGTATTCCTTGTTGACCAGAATCATCCCAATACCCGAACGTGAAAATAGTTTGCGCTGCAAGGAAGCTACAAAAAAATTGCGCGACAGATGATTACCAGTACTGTCAGTTTGCAAATCACCTGTTTTTTCAGTCTGCATGTCAATTAATCCCAGGCGCCAATTATTATCCAGCTTCCCGCTCAGCCTGGCACCTGCCAGAACCGGAGCATCCAGCCCGATCCGGCGTGAAAAGAAAGGCGTTACTGAAACGAATCCGTAATTGGAAAAGAGGTCGCTGTTTTCGAGAAAAAATTGCCGTTTCTCCGGGAAAAAAAGCTCGAACCGGTCGAGGTTAGTTACCTGTTGATCGACTTCTGCCTGCGAGAAATCTGGATTGTAAGTCAGGTCAAGGTTCATGGATGTTGTTATTCCCAATTTGGCATCGAAACCAAAATCCTTTCTGTATTTAGTATTTCCTCCAACTTCAAAATCTTTGGCCACACTTCCAAAAATATATGGAATAACAGAGAACATCATTTTCGATTTTGGAAGCGGTTCATCCCATTGCAATACGCCGGTATAGGCAAGACTGGCAGTGGGGAACTGTCTCGGGACCGGAGCCCATGATGATTTCTCGTTGGCTTTCAGGTCGAGACGGCTGAAATTTACATACCATTTGTCAGTTCCCGATTTAAACCGGACCGATCGAAATGGAATCCGCATTTCGGTTACCCAGCGATCAGGATATTGGGTAGTTTTAGAGTCCCATTTGCAATCCCAGTTCAGGTTTATTGCGCTGCCATCCGACATGGTTCCATCCCATTTTGCTCCTGAAGCTGATGCACCGAATGAGAAACCATTGGTTTGATCGAGAAAAGTGTCAAAAAACACCAGTACATTATCGTTGTTCCCAAAAACAAAATCACGACGGAAAGATTCCATAATCCGTTTACCCGGAATGGTATCAAAAAAGGTAATTCCAAGATAAAAAGCCTTGGTGTCATAAGTCATTACCACTTCCGATTTGGATTTTGCTTTGCCTGTATCAACCGGGAGCACCAACCGGAAATCATTCGCCTTTTCAGCCTTTTCCCAGTCAGGTTCGCTGATCAACCCATCTATTTTAATGGGTGCAGTGGCCTTTTTGACATGAAGAATAAAGTTTTCATTGTTTTTGTGAATAGCTGAATCGGGCTTTAAGCCCTTGATTTCAGGGAGCTGTATTTCGGCAGAATAAGCAATAATATTCAGGAGAAGGAATAGACCAAAAAAAGAGAATCTCATTGAGTTGGTTTAGGTTATGGCTTTTGTTAGGCTGTCAAAAGTACAAAAACCATCAAAGCTAAAAACCAACAAGTTCCAAATATTTGTTAACGGATTATTCTCTGCTTGCCACCTTTTCTGCTTCCGGTTTAAATTCATCAGGCTGATAAAGCAACACGATATCTCCTTCTTTTAGGGAATTCTCCACAGCTACAAGCAAATCGTTTTCGGCAATCAGTTCAATTTCCTGTTCCGTAATGTGTCCACCCTTTTTCAGGTAAACAATTTGCTTTCCGTTTTTCATAAATACGGCCTTGCGCGAAACCAGCAGTTTGTCTTTAAAATTGCCCACAATGATATCGTTATTGGCAGTCATTCCCGGTTTCAGTTCCTTGTCAGATTTTTCGTACCTGATGATCACCTTGAATGCTTTCATGTCGAAATCTTTGTGATCTTCGCCTATCGTGGCAATCTTGATCACTTTTCCGGCGAAAACCCTGCCCGAAAGTGCATCGATTGTAATGCGCACACTGTCGTTGAGGTGAACCTTGGCAATGTCGATTTCTTTGATGTATGCTTCGGTAATTACCACCGACATGTCGGGCAATGTGGCGATCAGTGGCCGCCAGATATTCAGCTCCGAATCCTTTCCGTATGTTTTTCCCGACCAGTCTTTTGCAAACATTACAATCCCGTCCTCAGGAGTCTTGATGGTGGTTGCAGCGATGGCCTTTTGATACTTTTCAATAGTTGTCTGAAGTTCTGCTACCCTCGACTGGGAACGTCCAACCTGTAATTTTAGTTTGTTTTTATCCAGGAGATAATCCCTCCTGATTTTTTCAACCTCCAACTCGGCCTTTTGGTATCTCATTTGGGTTTTACGCTGATAGGCTTCTGATTCGTATTTCGATTGTTCAAGGTCGATCTTCAGGTACTCCAGATCAAGTTTTGCATTGGTGATACTTTCCCTTTTTCTTGAAAGGTTCACAGTGGAGTCGAGCATCGCGTTCCTTAGGTCTGCATCCATCCGTTCCTTGTCCTGTAACTGGTTGCGCATCTGAGTTGTAAATTGGCCTTCATCAAGTCTGGCAATGAAGTCGCCTTTTTTAACTTCTTTGCCTTCCATAACCAGGTCCACTATTTTTAACTGGTAAACGCGTAATTCCCGGTCACAAATTTCATCAGGCAGATTTATCTCCGTGTATTTTTCGCCTTTGACTTCACCCTTGCAGTTAATTACAGTTTCAAGGTTGCCTTTTTTTACTTTGAAAGTTTTACCTGATTCAGGTTTTATCTGAACAACAAAAAATGCAACTGCAGCAGCAACAACAACAATGATGAGGGTAGTAATAAACAGGTATTTCTTGTTCTTGAGCATGTGGTTTAATTTTCTATGATTTTATCGTATTCGGCAGTCAGATTTTTACTCGTAACAAAATCGTACAATGCCAGCATCCGAAGGCGGTAATAATAATTCCAATAGGTTTTAACGGCATTGATGTATGCTTTTCGCGCTGATTCGCGATCGTTCCGTGCTATATTGAGTTTTATCACATCCACTTTCCCGATCAGGAACCGCTGGAAGGTGACTTCATAACCTTTTTGAGCTACGGTGTCGGCTTTAGCAGCATTGCGGACCTGTTCGGCCTGAAGGTTGAATTCCATGACCGACTGAAAGATATTTTGTTCAAAGTCGATTCGTGATTGCCTTACACGGGCATTCACCACCTCCCGGTTCGATTCAGCCATCATCAAACGGCCTTTTCTGCGCCCCCAGTCAACCAAAGGAATATTTACCCCGATGCGTAAACGCTGACTTTGATCGGGCTGATCGTAAACCATATCGAAATTTTCCGATGACCCGTTAAGTCCATAAACAGCAAATAGACTGGTATTCAGTCCCGATTCTGATTTGGCCCGGGCAACTTCACGTTTTTGCTCGAGTATTTGTTGTTCCTGATCCAGTATATCGGGATTGTTTTTCAGTGCCTGATCCAGTGCTTCATCCGCTCTGATTTGCAATGTTGGTATTTTGGAAGGTACAATACAATTGATCCGTGTTTGTTTATCCATCATCAGGAACGAATTCAACCCTGACTGCGAGCGCTCAACCTCCAGCTTTGCCTTATTCAGGGCCTGAACTGCATTTAATTGGTTTAATTCGAGATTGAGTAATTCATCCTGGGTAACAGTTCCTACCTGAAAACGGCCCTTACCTATTTTATACAATGTATCTGCATTCGACTGATTGTTTTCTGCAATTTTTAGCTGAATCTGAGCCTCAACCAAATCAAAAAACATAGAAGTTGATTTCATCGCCAGGTTTTCCTGCGACTGAACAAACTCCATTTTAGCTTTTTCGTATTTGATGGGTTCGATCTTCGACTGCCATCTCAACGCATTGTACCCGTTTAATGACTGCGAATAACCAATACTTACAGGAGTTGCCTGGTATGAGGTTTTCTGGTCGCCACTTAAATTCTTCACCATTCCGAGCTCCGAACTCAGGAACAGGCTGCCACCTGTTAAGCCAATCTTTTGATTCAATTGCACCGACATATCTGAATTAAAATAATCGCGCAAAACATATTCTTCTTCATTGGTCTGAAAATTATATTCCCGCTTGCGGTAATGGTTAAAATCGAGTGGGGTAGTCGTCATACTAAGGCTCGGCAATTTATCGGCTTTGTAATACCGGTATTCCCAATAGCTTGACAAATACATGTTTTTATATCTGAAAGCATCCAGCGAATTCTGAGATGCCAGTTTAACAACCTCGTCCAGGCTAAGATTAAAATTATCCGGTTGGGCAGATACCTTGAGCCCGAATCCTGAAATTAATACGATCAGGAAAAGAAATATTTTATTCATGTGATATGATTTTAATAGTTATGCGCGTAATGATTCAACCGGATCTTTCTGAGCAGCTTGCTTGGCAGGCATGTAGCCAAACATTATTCCGATGAGCGCTGAAACTCCGAAAGCAATGAAAATGCTGAAAAATGAAACAACGGTTTTGATATCGAAAACTGCTGTGATTATTTTAGAAAGTACAATCCCAAGTACAATCCCGATGATTCCGCCTGAAATACTTATCAGTGTTGATTCTGCCAGGAATTGAGCTACAATATCTTTCCGGGAAGCGCCGATGGCCTGTCGTGTACCAATTTCACGGATCCGCTCCATGACTGATGCCAGCATGATGTTCATAATTCCAATACCGCCCACAATCAATGAAATTCCTGCGATGGCCCCCAATACGATGTTGAAGATTTTTTTTGTGCGTTGCTGTTGCTTGAGCAGCAATTCAGGAATAGTCACTTCAAAATCATACAATCCTGAATGGCGGCGTAAAAGCATTCGTTTTACTATGTTTGCCGTAGCTCCCAATTGTTCTGTTTCTCTTACCTGAAGAATGATCTTGTCCAACTGGTTTGGATTTTTGTCGTCCGACTCTGTCTTTGTATTCGTATCTGATATGATTATTCTTCGGCGGGCATTTGATTTTTCCACCTCGTCAGCACGAATCAGCGCTCTGTTTTTGAAACGCATCAGGATGGTTTGTGCAGGAACAAATATTTTATTATCCGAACTGCTGATCCCCATTTCGTCAGACGCTGAAGCGGTAAAGTCGCGCCGTTCGATCACCCCAATGATTTTCAGCCAGATTTGCCCGCATTTGATATACTTACCTACCGGATTTTCCTGATTGAAAAACACGGTTTTAATATTGTCACCAATTAAACAAACCGGCTGACCGGCTTCTTCCTGAATCGTCTTGAATATTTCGCCTGATTGCAGCCGTATGTTGAACAAGCTGAAATAATTTGAATTGACGCCTTCCAGTACAACCGGTTTACTTTTTCCGTCGATGATGGCAGAATAATTATAGGAAATGACCGGGCTTACCATAATGATGGTCGGGATAATTTCCTGAATGGCTTGCAGATCCTGCATTGTCAGGCCTCTTGAAAACTTTTTTGCCCCGGCTTTGTCATCCTGACTGTTCTCATTCGTTCCCCCAACAGCTACCTCGGTTGGGGTGACAATAATATTGTTGACTCCCACCATTTTTATCTGTTCAAGGATTTCCTGTTCGGCTCCTTTGCCGATAGCCAACATGCTGATCACCGCGGCCACTCCGAAGATGATGCCCAAGGCAGTAAGTATCGACTTCAGTTTATTGGCAATAATTGCCTCAAAACCAATTACTATATCGTGGAAATATTTTTGGAAAATCATAGCTGGTTATTTTTAGGAAAGGTTCATTTAATTTGAACAGTTTTTGGCGTCATCATAACTGAAGCCGGCAATTGTTGAGGAATTGGTTGTTTCTTCATCATTTCTTCCCTTTCCTGTTCAGCCTTAATTTTGTTATTTTCCTTTTCCTTCTGCATTTCTTTATAAATCTCAATGCCCTGAAAATTCAGTTCACTTGCCTTTTCAGGTTCGGTCAACCAGACAAAGTCACCGTCCTTCAGTCCTTTTTTGATCAACACATAATTTTCGTTTTCATCGCCCAGCCAAACAATTTGTTTTACCTGTTTTTCCTTTCCGAGATATACAAATTTCAGGCTGTCATTTTCAAAAACAGCATCCGAAGCAATCATTAAAGTATCAGTAAAAGTCCCGGCTTCAATGGCGTTGCTGGTTGTCATAGCAGGTTTCAGGTCCTTATCTTTCCCGAATATTTTGATTTTTACTTCAAACACCTTGGCATCACTGTTGGGCATAGCCTGGCCAATATTTGCTACCGCTATTACTTCTCCTGTCAATTCTTTGTCAGGAAAAGCGTCAATTCCTAATTTCACTTGCTGCCCGATTTTTATTTTTGAAACATCAATTTCGTTGATGTAAGTTCTTGAAATCAGGTTTGTCATTTCAGGAATGGTGGCAATTACCGAATTATATATTCCTACTTTTGATCCTGTTTTGGTGATTTCGCCCCACGGGTATTTAAAATAGGTAAGGATCCCGGCTTTTGGAGCTGTAATTTCGAGCGAGTTAAAAAGTTTATCCAGTTCTTGCGACCGTTCGAGTACCTGCCGGTAACTAATATATTTACGGTCAACTTTATTTTTTTCCTGTTTTGTCTTCAGGAAATAGGCCTTTTGTTCCTGCTCAAGTTTACGGGCTGCTTTGTCATTATCCATACTGGCTTTTTTCTGGATGGAGGGCGATTCATAAACCGATTCTTCCATGATGATTTTCTTTTCGGCCAGATCGAGCCTTGCATTCACAATTAAATCGCGCTGATTGCTGAGGTTCAGGTTCGAGTCTATTTTGCCGTCTTCGTACTCCGACAATGTCTTTTCCATTTCGTCCTGAGCCGCCTTTAATTGTTCTTCAACGGCTTTGTGATCGAGTGTGGCCACATAATCGCCCGAATCAACCAAGGTTCCTTCTTCAACCATATTAGTGATGGTCAATTCATATATCCGTAAATTCCTGTCTTTTAGTTTCTCAGGAATATCAATACTTACCGACTTTTCAGATTCAAGCTGACCGGATGAAAAAATGATCGCTTTAAAAGTGCCACGTTGAACTGTAACTGTAATTTGGGATAAATCGGCTTCCCCTTTGCGAAGGGAGAAAAAGAGGACAATCAGCAAAACTGCAGGAATTGCTATAAAAAGGATCTTTTTGATATTCATGGGGCGCGGTTGATTTGTGTTTATAGTTGGTTTAATTTTCAAAACATTATATGATCGTAGAAATTGTTTTTCATTCAACAAATTCAGTACTTTTCTTATCATGTATTAAAGTCGGTTATGAAAGGCCCAAAACGATCAACATTTATGCCAAATATGTACGCAAATCATATGTTCTATTACATTATTTCGGAATTTATTTCAATTCACTAATTTTTAACGGTGAATCAGACTTCAATCATAAATAATTCTTATAATTTTTTATGATTTATTAATTAAAATAGGCGGTAACTTAGCATACAAATTCCAAATTCGACTTTATGCGATTTCTTTTAGGTATTAAATCAAGACAAAGTTATTTTATCGACCAAAATGGCACACATACCAGGGGATTTATGCCATTTTTCGGACCAACTGTCCATACTTCAATCCAGAAAGTGGCAGCTTTCGTTACCGGTGCTTCGGATAAACGGCAACGAAAAAAATTAACTTCGCACTACCATCTGGTAAAAAAGGAAAAATTGACTGAGTAGTTCACCTGAATCCTACGACGGAAATAATCCTCTTCTAATCAGTTTGTAAGGATAGTTTTTATTGAAAAGGCACAAACAAAACACGATAGAACTCTGTTGTAAGAAAAAAACTCCTATGAAAAAAATCATCCTTCTTTTAACAGTCCTAATGATGGCTTATAGTGCCAGTTCGCAATACAAGGTAGAAGTCGAAACCGGCGAAAAAAATATGTCAAAAGGCACTCAGATGGCCTTTACAGTTATGGTTCCTGAATCCAAATCAAAAGATATTGAACCGCTTTGGAAAAAGTACATCAATAACAGGAGTGTTGGCGAACGAATCAGTAACCTTGCAACCCAGGTGGGAAATATTTTTAAAAGTGAGGAAAATAAAGCCAGCCGTGACCGTTTGAAGGTCGATAAAAAAGGTGATGAGCTCTATGTCAGGTCCATTGAGGTGGACAAAATCTCGAAATATTCGATGGATGTATATGCCCGTATAGTTGAAATGCCTGAAGGCTGTCAGTTTAGCGCGTTTTTTCAATATACCGATTCAGCATTTATAAACGAATCGAATGTAGATGCGGAAAGGATTTTGTCACTCAAAACCTACATTCACGATTTCGGGGTTGAAGCATACAAAAACGTTGTTGATGATCAGATTAAGGCTGCACAAAAGGAAGTTTCGAGACAGCAAGGTGAATTAAAAGATATTGAATCGAATACAAAAAAAGAAGAAAAAGCGATTACCAGATACGAATCTGACATACAGGAATACAATGCCGGTATATTTGCAGTGGAAAATGACATCATGCGTGTGAATGAAACCATTGAGTTGAGAAAAACAGCATTTTCAGTTCTAATAAAAGAAACCCCGGAATATGATGCAGCGAAAAAGGAAATGAAGGAACTGGAAAAGGGAAAGTCAAAATACTTCCGGGATATCAAATCATTGAAAGGTAAAATCAAATCGAAAGAATTGGATATCAAGTCAGCAAAAAACAAAATAGCTGATAACGAACTTGACATGAAAAAGCAACGAATTGTAATTAAGGAGAAGGAACAATTTGTGGATCAATTAATCAGAAAAAAGGAGGGAATTCAATAGGAATATAAAGACTGGGGTAGGGGCAACTCTATGTGGTTGCCCGATGACCGAAGACCATAGTCAGAAGTCAGAAGAAACGAATGGTCGGTTCATGATGTGAGCTGACCATTCGTTATTTTCTCAGGCAATCAATGATCGAATATCCAGAATGATATTTCGTGCCAGCTGATCGGCTTCGTCCATCGAAGGGGCTTCGGCATAAATGCGGATGATTGCTTCGGTATTCGATTTGCGAAGATGCACCCATCGGTCGGCAAAATCAATCTTTACGCCGTCGATATCTGTCACCTTTTCGTGACGGTATTTTTCTTTCAATTTTACAAGAATGCCATCCACTTCAATTTCAGGCGTAAGTTCAATTTTGTTTTTCGAGATAAAATAGTCGGGATAGGTTCTCCGTAGTTCCGAACATTTCAATCCCGATTTTGCCAGAAGGCTTAAAAACAATGCAATGCCCACCAAGGAATCGCGTCCGTAATGCGATGCGGGATAAATAATTCCACCGTTTCCTTCACCGCCAATTACCGCTTTGGTAGCTTTCATTTTGGCAACCACATTTACTTCACCAACTGCTGCAGCCGAATAAGTTCCACCATGTTTTTCAGTAATATCGCGCAAAGCACGAGAAGACGACAAGTTGGAAACCGTGTTGCCGGGAGTCTGACTTAACACATAATCGGCAATCGAAACCAATGAATATTCTTCATTAAACATCGAACCATCTTCACTGATAATTGCCAACCGGTCAACATCAGGGTCAACAACAAAACCCACATCAACCGACTTGTTGCGGATAATTTCAGCAGTTTCCACCAGATTTTCGGGAAGT
>JBBRXN010000025.1:0-58626 GCA_038248385.1 Bacteroidales bacterium | reverse complement strand
TACTTGAACGAGTTCTGCTATAAATTCAACCGACGCTATTTTGGTGAAGCTATTTTCGACAGGTTGCTTATTGCTGCCGTTAGTTACAACACCGATTTCAAGTCGAGAATTTACAATAGGTCATTATGCGGATAATCATTTAAAATAATAAGGTTGATTTTACTTGATTTACCTTTTCTACTAAGATTCCTAATAAAAATCTTATTTTTGCCATTTAACCTTAGTAATATGGGTGTGTGAATATCGCGAAGCCCGTCCGCGAGAAATGCTCATCAAAGAATTTGCCTGTTTTCGGACAGCCTGCCCTGCTGTAGCGGGGGAAAAGCAGGAGCCTTTTAATATTGAACGTTGGCATATATCAAAAAAGGGGATTTTGTTGTACATCACCCATTTTCAAGTTCTATGGAATTATTGTTGAAAACTACTTACCTTGCCGCCCCGAAAAACAGAAAAATCAATCTTACTTTTGAAGTCAATTTAGAATAGAACAAAGTGCGGAATTATTTAGACGAATTAAATGAGCCTCAGCGGCTTGCTGTTGAAAACATCAACGGCGCATCACTGATCATTGCCGGCGCAGGATCAGGAAAGACAAGGGTTTTAACTTACCGGATTACCCATTTATTGAAAAATGGGGTGAAACCCGGATCAGTTCTGGCCTTGACTTTTACCAACAAAGCCGCCAAAGAAATGAAAAACCGTATCTCAGAAATGGTCGGTCAAAATACTGCCCGGCATCTGTGGATGGGAACTTTTCATTCCATTTTTGCACGCATATTAAGAACCGAATCAGAAACACTCGGGTATCCGTCAAACTTCACCATTTATGATTCGTCTGATTCGAAAAGCCTGATAAAAAGCATCATCAAAGATTTAAACCTCGACGATAAAACATACAAGCCCAATGTGGTTGCCGGGCGGATTTCGGCAGCAAAAAACAACCTTGTTTCTTCTGAAATGTATGCCACAATGCCCGAAACAACTGAATATGACCAGAGCATCAAAATGCCGCTCATCAATGTCATCTACAAGGATTACACCCGACGGTGCTTTCTGGCAGGAGCCATGGACTTTGATGATTTGCTGATGAAAACGAATGTCCTGTTCCGGAATCATCCTGAAATTCTGGCCAAATACCAGCGCATTTTCGACTATATTTTGGTGGATGAGTACCAGGACACGAACCATTCGCAGTACATGATCATTAAGAAACTCGCCGCTGCACACAAAAATATATGCGTGGTTGGCGACGATGCCCAGAGTATTTATTCATTCCGCGGGGCGCGCATCGAAAATATTTTGAACTTTCAGAAAGATTATCCCGATCACAAAGTTTACAAACTCGAACAAAATTACCGCTCCACGCAAACCATTGTTGATGCGGCCAATAGCATCATTGCCCACAATAAAAGGCAAATCAGGAAAAATGTTTTTTCAAAAAAGGAAGTTGGTACACTTATCAAAGTAATGTCGGCCATTACCGATAATGAAGAAGGATACCTGGTTTCGAACGAAATTATCGACACCCGGATGCGCGAACATTTCATGTTTTCGGATTATGCCATTTTGTACCGAACCAATGCCCAATCGCGTATTTTTGAGGAAGCCCTGCGAAAAAGGAATATTCCATACCGGATTTATGGTGGCCTTTCTTTCTATCAGCGAAAGGAAATCAAAGATTTGCTCGGATATTTCAGAATGGTGATCAATCCGAAAGACAATGAGGCATTTAAACGGGTAATCAATTATCCGGCGCGCGGCATCGGGCAAACCAGCCTCACCAAACTCGAACAATTTGCCGGATTGAATAACATTTGCATCTGGGAATTTGCCACCAATATTCCTATGCTTTTAAGCGAATTCAACAAAGGAACAGCTTCTAAAATACATGAATTTACCCGGCTAATCGAAGTTTTCAGGGAAAAACTTGAAACCCTCGATGCTTTCGAACTGGCAACCGAAATTGCCACCGGCACCGAAATCATGAAAGATTTGTACAAAGATCAGACTCCGGAAGGTGTCAGCCGGTACGAAAATATTCAGGAATTGCTGAACGGTATTCAGGAGTTTTCAATTTCAGCAAAAGAAGAAGGAACGCCCAATAAGTTGAATAATTACATGGAAGACGTGGCGTTGCTGACCGATCAGGATACCGAAAAGCCTGAAGACAATGACCGGGTAACTTTGATGACCATCCACTCGGCCAAAGGGCTCGAATTTAAGAATGTATTTATCGTTGGTGTCGAAGAAAACCTTTTCCCGTCGAACCAGAACGGACAAAAAACGATGGAGGATTTCGAAGAAGAACGGCGGTTATTTTATGTAGCGCTTACTCGGGCCGAACAACATGCTTATATCAGTTACGCCCGGCAGCGCTATAAATGGGGGAAACTGGAATTCTGCAACAAAAGCCGGTTTATCGACGAAATTGATCCTCAATACCTGAACATGCCGCTTGAAAAAGAACCAACCTTCTTCGACGACAGTTCTGAAATGACATTTTCAGCGCCCAAACCGCGTCCGCAAAACGCCCAAATTCCCGGATTCAAGCCTACATCAGCAAGTCAACCCGATTTGTACCGAAAATTAACCAAGCTTCGTGAAACAAAAAAGGAAGCCGATGCGTTTGATTACAGCAATCCTGAAGAAATTCAGGCAGGAATGATGGTTGAACACCAAAGATTTGGACGGGGAAAAGTGTTGCAAATGGAAGGCAAAACGCCCGATATTCAGGCAACAGTCTTTTTTCAGAATGCCGGAAAAAAACAACTTTTACTGAAATTCGCTAAATTGCGGATAATTAGTTAGTTTTGCAGTGTCATACAAAAACCCACTTTATTTATTTACATGGATTACAATTCTGATCGCAGTAAGTTGCCCTTACCTGAGTATGGAAGAAACTTACAAAACATGGTCAATCACATCATGACCATCGAAGACCGCAATGAGAGAAACAGGGCAGCACGAACCATTATCGATATAATGGGAAATATGTATCCTTATTTGAGAGACATCAACGATTTCAAGCACAAGCTTTGGGATCACCTGGCTATCATGACTGATTTTAAATTAGACATTGATTATCCTTATACTCCGCCGGCACCCGAATTTTTCAATACTGCCCCGCAAAGAATTCCTTACAGTAACAATAAAATAAAATACCGTCATTACGGAAAAACGATCGAGTTTTTGCTTGAAAAAGCAGCCGTATATGAAGATGAAAAAGAACGGGAACAGTTGATTAAGCTGATTGCCAATCACATGAAGAAAAGTTATATCATGTGGAACAAAGATTCGGTTACTGACGATAAAATTCTGGAGGATATTGAGGAGATGTCGAAAGGTAAAATTAAATGTACTGATATGCAGCTCGCCGATACCAAGGATATCTTATTCAGGAACAAGAAGAAACCAACCCCTGTACTGGATAACATTCAGAGACGAAAATTCCAGAAACCCGACGACCGCGGTAAACAACAGCGGTAAAAATCTGATCTTCAATATATTTTTATCACAATTTTCTACTTTTAATTTAAATGGCAACTTTTAAGATCGAAGGTGGTAAACAGTTGCATGGCGATTTGTTCCCTCAGGGTGCAAAAAACGAAGCGCTTCAGGTAATTTGTGCCGTATTACTGACACCACAAATGGTTCAGATTGCAAATATCCCTGAAATCAGTGATGTCATTAAATTAATTGAAATTCTGACAGAACTCGGTGTTAAAACTGAACGGATCAGCAAAGGTAATTATTCATTTCAGGCCGACCAGATCAAGCTGGATTACCTGAAAACCGATATTTTTGCCCGTCAGGCATCCAGCCTTCGGGGTTCAATCATGATTCTCGGTCCGCTTTTGGCACGATTCGGTATTGGATACATCCCACAACCCGGAGGTGACAAAATTGGAAGACGACGACTGGATACCCATTTCACCGGACTTCAGAATCTTGGCGCTACTTTCAACTACAATCCTGATCAGCATTTCTACAGCGTTGAGGTTGCCAGGCTCAAAGGTGCTTACATGCTTTTGGATGAGGCTTCAGTAACCGGTACGGCCAACATTGTGATGGCAGCATCAATGGCCGAAGGAACCACCACCATTTACAATGCCGCGTGCGAACCATACGTTCAGCAGCTTTGCAGAATGCTGGTATCAATGGGCGCTTCCATTCAGGGAATCGGTTCCAATCTGCTCACTATAAAAGGCGTTGGTTCATTAAACGGCTGCTCCCATCAAATACTTCCCGACATGATTGAAGTCGGCAGTTTTATTGGTCTTGCAGCGATGACCAACTCCGAAATTACCATCCGAAATGCCGGAATCCCTCATTTGGGGATTATTCCGGAGCAATTTAAGCGAATGGGAATTACAGTGATTGAACGAAACGACGATTTATACATTCCGGCACAGGAACATTACGAGATTGAAACATTTATTGATGGTTCGATCATGAACATAGCTGATGCCCCATGGCCGGGACTGACACCTGATTTGCTCAGTATTTTCCTTGTAATTGCCACACAGGCCAAAGGAAGCGTACTCATTCACCAGAAAATGTTTGAGAGCCGCCTGTTCTTTGTCGATAAACTCATTGATATGGGTGCGCAGATTATCCTTTGTGATCCGCACCGCGCCACGGTAATCGGACTCGACCACAAATATCTGCTCAGGGCCACCAACATGAGTTCGCCCGATATTCGTGCCGGTGTAGCCTTGCTCATTGCCGCAATGTCGGCTCAGGGAACCAGCAAAATCTCGAACATCGAGCAAATCGACCGCGGTTATGAAAATATTGATGTCCGGTTGAATGCCATCGGCGCACGAATCACTCGCGCCGACTAATCAGAATTACAAAAAGTTTTCGCTTTCAGAATATTTTGTGAAAAATCCACAGGAGAATGAATTTGTTAAAGTTTCCAAACAAAAATCCCAATTTTTACAAACCTATTGCTGAATTGTTATTTTTGTCAACAAATTCAAAAATTTAACTTAGAATAAATAGGTATGAAAATAAGAAAAACAATGGTTTTTGCTGTGCTTTTCACTTTCGCAACCATGGCAAATGCTAATCAATCAAAAAATGAATTAAAAGATACCAAGGAAGAAGTGACCATCGGCTTGAACATTGGCAATAAAGCTCCCGAAATTATGGAGAAATCAGCTTCTGGAAAGGATCTTAAACTATCGTCGCTTAAAGGGAAATTGGTACTGATCGATTTCTGGGCAGCTTGGTGTGGCCCGTGCCGGAGAGAAAACCCCACCGTGGTGGCTACCTACGAAAAATTTAAAGACGCGAAATTCAAGAATGGCAAAGGATTCACTGTATTCGGGGTTTCTTTGGATAAGGATAAGGCTGCCTGGGAAGAAGCCATCAAAACGGATAATCTCGTTTGGGAAAATCATGTGAGTGACCTGCAGGGGTGGAATTCAAAATATGCCGGAATTTACGGTGTCCGCGGTATCCCCGCTAACTTTCTGATTGACGGCGATGGAATTATTGTTGGTAAAAACTTGCGGGGCCCTGCTTTGGAACAAGCTATTGAAGCACTACTGAAATAAAAACAAATATTCTTAATTTACAAGAAAAGGCAATTCGCACAGCGAGTTGCCTTTTCTTGTAACAATGACATCTCCTTTTGGGCAACCACAAAGGGTTGCCCCTACTTCTTTCCTGTCAGTTATCAATTATTTAAGATGCCAATTTGTCAAATGTAACACCAATGGCAGTATATTTGCACTCCGAAAACAAATTTTAAAATTCAGGTACAATGACAGAAGATAAAGCCATAGTTAACGAACAACTTGAAAATGAAACACCGGATTTAACTGAGCAACAAGTAGAATCCACTGAACACAAGAAAGAATCGAAAAAAGATAAATCGCACAAAAAAACCAAGGCTGAAGAACAACTCGAACAGGCAGAATTGGATTTACTTGAACTGAAAGACAGGCACATCCGATTGCAGGCCGAATTCGATAATTACCGGAAACGTACTTTAAAAGAACGCATGGAATTGCTGAAAACTGCCAGCGAAAGCCTCTTGATCAACATCTTACCTATTGTTGACGATTTCGACAGGGCAATTCAAACACTTGAAAATGAAGAAGACGAAAGCCATATCAAAGACGGCTTGAAGTTGATTTACAACAAATTCCAGGAATTTCTGAAACAAAACGGAGTAAAGGAAATCGAAGCAAAAGAACAGGATTTCAATACTGATTTGCACGAAGCAATCACCAAAATACCTGCACCAACTGAAGAGTTAAAAGGGAAAATTGTAGATGTATTGCAAAAAGGTTATTACCTGAACGACAAAGTAATACGTTTTTCCAAAGTAATTATAGGCGAATAAGCCTGATTTTATTTGATTGAAAATGACAAAACGCGATTTTTATGAGATTCTTGGGGTCAGCAAAACAGCGACTGCTGATGAAATAAAGAAGGCCTACCGGCAAAAAGCCATTCAGTTTCATCCTGACAAAAATCCGGGAAATAAAGAAGCTGAAGAGAAATTTAAGGAAGCAGCAGAAGCCTACGAGATTTTAAGTAGTCCTGAAAAACGTCAGCGATACGACCAGTACGGACACAAAGGTGTTGGGAATAATGCCGGCGGCGGATTTGGCGGACACGACATGTCGATGGACGATATTTTCTCGATGTTTGGCGATGTTTTCGGCGGAGGAGGATTCAGCGGATTTGGCGGATTCGGAGGCGGACAACGCAGTCGTGGCCCACGTCAGCATCGTGGTTCTGATCTACGTGTAAAAGTATCTCTTAACCTGAGTGAAGTTTTGAACGGAGTAGAGAAAAAAATCAAGGTAAAAAAATATGTTCCTTGCACCCATTGTAACGGATCAGGTGCACAGGGTGGATCGTCTTATTCCAATTGTTCTACCTGCAAAGGAAGCGGACATGTAACACGCATTCAGAATACCCTGCTCGGGCAAATGCAAACTACTTCAGCCTGCCCCAGTTGCAATGGCGAAGGGCAAATCATCACCAATAAGTGTATCCATTGCCAGGGCGAAGGTGTTGTTCGCGACGAAGAAGTAATCTCAATCAGAGTACCGGCTGGAGTTGGAGAAGGAATGCAGCTTAATGTTGCCGGAAAAGGAAATGCCGGGCGTCGCAGTGGCGTCAATGGTGATTTGTTTGTTGTCATTTCGGAAGACGAACATCCGGATTTAATCAGAGACGGAAACAACCTGATTTATGATCTTTTTGTCACTTTCCCTGAAATTACTCTTGGCGCTACCAAAGAGATTCCAACGATTGAAAGCAAAGTAAAAGTTAAAATTGAACCAGGCACACAACCTGAAAAGGTACTTCGCTTGCGCGGAAAAGGATTGCCCGATGTAAACGGTTATGGGAAAGGCGATTTACTGGTTCGTGTTCATGTATGGATACCGAAAAAAATAAACTCTGAAGAACGGAAACTGCTCGAAAAATTGCAGTCGTCACCCAGCTTTTTGGATGGCCCTGATCAAAACGACAAAAATTTCTTCGATAAAGTGAGAGATATTTTTGAATAGTTTATTTGAAAATCTCGAGCGAGTCGAGCGCTGCCTTGTATTTCCGGGCATTTATATTGTGCCCGGACAATGTTGTTGCAAAATTATGATATCCTGAAAAATCCTGCCGCGCGCACATGTAAATATAGGGTGTATTTGCAGCATGTAAAACTGACTCGATACTCTGAATTTCAGGAAAATTGATTGGACCAGGAGGTAAACCCGGGTATTTATAGGTGTTGTATGGTGAGTCGATTGCCAGATGGCTATTCAGTACTCGTTTAATATGAAAATTTCCCAAAGCAAACTTCACAGTCGGATCAGCCTGCAAAGGGATTCCCCGTTTTATACGATTTAGGTACAATCCTGCAATGATGGGTTTTTCATCTTTTTTGTTACTTTCTTCCTGAACAATTGATGCCACTGTCATCACCTCTTCAGGAGTCAAACCAAGTTCCGCGGCTTTATTGCTTCGTTCTGCATTCCAAAAGCGTTTGTATTCCATCGACATGCGTTCCAGAAACTGATCAGAAGTGGTCGTCCAGTAAAATTCGTAGGTGTTGGGGATAAACATGCAGTGAAAAGTATTTTTATTGAAGCCGTATCTCTCATAAATGGTTGAATCATTGAATTTATTAATCAATTCAAGCGAATCGGGCTCTATGTATTTCGATATGGCCCCCGCAAGCTCTTCAATAAAACGCAGATTATTAAAAGTAACCATTACCGGTATCTGGTTTCCTGATCTCAACATATTCAAAATTTGATTGGTATTCAATCCCTTATCCAATAAATATTTACCTGGCTTTATCGATTCTGCATATTTTTTACGTTTGGCTACCCAGTCAAAAGCTTTATAATTAGCAATAATTTTATGCTTTTTCAGGCTGTCAATCACCTGCTCATAAGTAGCATTCTGTGGAATAATGATACTTCCTGGATTTTGGATATTCGCATCAAAGATGTAACGATACAACTGATAACCGTGATATCCAGCTGCCATAACAGCTAAAATAAATACTATAAGAATCCATTTATTCAATCTGGGAAACAGCATAAGCCTGCTTTTTTTGATTAAATCCATTTTATTCCGGTTTTTTTACAAAAGTAGTTATTTCATTCAAAGTACCTAAATGCCTAAAAACACTTCATACACGATTTGTAATCATTATATTAAATCCTAAATGAAAGAAAAATAACCCTGCTCAGTTTGTCCGAATTTGCTTATTTTCGTCGCTAATTAAACAAGATTTCAAAACATTTCATTATGCATCAGGTAAATTTAGCTGAAAACATTTATTACCTCGGATTCAACGACCGGAGAACTCATCTTTTTGAAAATTTCTGGCCCATTCCCTACGGAATTTCCTATAATTCATTCTTAATCGTCGATGAAAAAATCGCGTTAATCGATACAGTAGAACACTCTTTTACAGATGATTATCTCGATCAGATTGAAATCCTGACTAACGGACGTCCGGTTGATTATCTGGTTATCAATCACATGGAGCCTGATCATTCAGGAGCATTAAGAGCGGTGGTAACCAAATATCCAAATATCACACTTGTCGGCAATAAAAAAACGTTTGAAATGGTAGCCAACTATTATAAGCTTACCGGAAAAACACTGGAAGTTTATGATGATTCGGAATTGCCACTTGGAATACACCGGTTAAGATTTGCCACCATCCCAATGGTTCACTGGCCCGAAACCATGGTAAGTTATGAAATGACCAGTAAAATCCTTTTCACTGGAGATGCTTTCGGAAGTTTCGGCACACTGGATGGAGGTATTTTTGACGATGAACTGAACCTTTCCAATTATGAAGAAGAATTGATGCGGTATTTTACCAACATCGTAGGGAAATATTGTCCGCATACGCAACGGGCTTTGAAGAAGATAGAAAGTATGGATATAAAAATGCTGGCAGCAACTCATGGACCGATATGGCGCACCGACTTCAGTTACATTCTGGATCGTTACCAGAAATGGAGCACATACACCACTGAACCCGGCGCTGTGATAGTTTACGGCTCGATGTACGGAAATACAGCAAAAATGGCCGATGTAATTGCCCGTCAACTGGCTGTTCGCGGTGTAAAAAATATTCGGGTTTACGACGCTTCAAAAACCCATGCCTCCTTTATTATCAGCGATATTTTTAAATACAAGGCTTTCATCGTTGGAAGTGCGGCCTACAACAACGAGCTTTTCCCTTCAGTAGAAAGTCTGGTAACCAAAATTGAGCACATGGGAATCAAAAATCACCTGCTCGGAATCTTTGGATCGTTTGGATGGAATGGAGGCGGTGTCAAAAATCTTCAGAAATTTGCTGAAAACATCAAATGGGAACTGGTTTACGAGCCTGTTGAAGAAAAAGGGACACTGAAAGCGGATAAGTTTCAGCAATGTATTGAATTGGCAAATGCAATGGCAAACAGGATTTTGGAGTAATCAGTATTCAGTCGCAGTTGACAATCGCATGAATCAATCCTTCATTTTGTGAATAACTAATTGATTTTTCTGAAGATATTCCGGAGGGAGGAAATATCTTTGCAGATCAAAAAAAATAAGAAGTATGCAAACCTGGTTCGAGTGTAAAGTAAAATATGTAAAAGTTGACGACGACGGTCGTGAGCGCAAAGTAAGCGAAGTTTATCTGGTTGATGCCGTGTCGTTTACCGATGCCGAAACACGCATCATTAAACAAATGGAAACCATGGTCCGTGGTGAGTTTATGGTTGACAATATTAAAAAATCGAATATCGTTGAAATTTTCCCCAATGATAGCGGTGAATGGTGGTACAAAGCTCGGATTGGTATTGTGACCATCGATGAAAAAGCTGGAAAAGAAAAGAAAATCAACAACTATTTTCTGGTTGCGGCTGATGATCTGAAACAGGCACTCCAACGTCTGGAAGAAGGACTTTCTTATGTTCTTGTTCCCTATCAGACTACTTCGCTGGCAATTTGCAATATACTGGACGTTTTCCCGTATTTCGAAGACAAGGTGAACGCCAAGATTCCTTCTAACCTGAAACCATTGAAAGAGGTAACCAAAACACCAGTGTTTGAAGACGAAGACCTGGATGTTGTTTACTCGGCTGAGGACGATGAGGATGATGATGTTGAAGAAGACCCCGACGATCAGGAATAAATCGCTCGGTTGAAAAACTGAAACAAAAAAAATCCGGAGACTTCTAATCTCCGGATTTTTTTATTCTATCAATGCACCAGCATCGACTTCTTAAGGCCGATCATTACCTTATAGAAATTGAATTTATCGCGCTGAAGCGGATCAAATTCGTAGTAAGCATTCACAATTCGGCAGATATCCTTTGTTTCAGAATAAATGGCATTAATTTCCACCTTCAGTTCATCTCCCAGCTGATCTTTACCATGGGAAATATCAAAACAGTTCTTTAGTTCTCTAAGTTTGTCTTTATAAGTAACCAAACGATTCAACAGGTTTTTATCAATTCCACGGGTAAGGATAATCTGCTCCAGATCAGGGGTCATGTTGCGTTTGAATGTGGCCATCATCTTGTACAAACTGAAATGGTCTCCATTTTTGGCATCACTGAAATAATCAACATAACCCAGCGTATCAAGAGTCTTGTTCAGGAAATCCTTGTCATGCTTGAAATCAACCTTCAACTCGGCACGAAATACGCTGACATCTTTTAGTGCTGAAATCATCAGTTCATAAAACTGGCTGTGCATCTCCAGATGTTCGGTGAGCGATTCATGCGTAAAATACTGGTTCATTATCCGGTCGATCCGGTCTTTCAGGTTGGCTGCGTAATCAGGCGTCCAATTTTGTCTGATAGAAGAGAGTTCGTAGATGTTCTCGCCAAATGATTGGGCGATTTTTCTGCATGTCAGAATGGTTGCAGTACCAGTAAGGCAAGTTGATATGACATTCATAGTAGCAGTATTTAGTTTTATTTATTGAATTATTGAACGAAAAGGTACAACTATTTAAATCAATAAAGAAAATTTTTAACCGATTAATATCAGTATTGTGTTGTAGAACAATCTATGTAATATAAAAATCCTGATCGGGATTAAACCAATCAGGATTTTTATATTTTTTCCGATTCGATGAATGAATTTAGCTGTTTTTTGCAGATCTTTTTCGCTCATGTTCTTTCAGCGAAATTTTCCGCATACGGATCGATAAAGGCGTAACCTCAACAAGTTCATCACTCTTGATATACTCGAGCGCTTCTTCAAGGCTGAATTTTATCGGAGTAATCAAACGAAGCTTATCATCGGTCCCCGAAGCACGCATATTGGTGAGTTTCTTCGGTTTGGTCACGTTGATCGTTAAATCATCACCGCGGCTACTTTCACCAATTACCTGTCCTTCATACACTTCCTGCATTGGTTCGATGAAGAATGAACCACGATCCTGAAGTTTACTGATGGAATATGCAAAAGCAGTTCCGGTTTCAAGAGCGATTAAAGAGCCTTGACTTCTGTTTTCAATTGGTCCTTTGTAAGGTTCATAAGCTATGAAACGATGGTTCATAACCGCTTCGCCGGCAGTAGCTGTCAACATGTTGGTTCGCATTCCGATGATACCGCGTGATGGAATCCGGAATTCGAGGTGAATACGGTCACCTTTGCGTTCCATATTTTGCATTTCACCTTTGCGTGACGAAACCATTTCAACCACTTTTCCTGAATATTCATCCGGAACATCCACATGCAAATCCTCGATAGGCTCACATCTTTCCCCGGCGATTTCTTTGTACAAAACCTGAGGCTGACCAACCTGAAGTTCATAGCCTTCGCGACGCATAGTTTCAATAAGTACCGATAAATGCAGTACGCCACGTCCGTAAACAACGTATGAATCGGCAGAATCAGTTGGCAATACACGTAAGGCAAGGTTTTTCTCCAGTTCCTTTTCCAGACGATCTTTCAAATGGCGTGAAGTCACATACTTTCCTTCCTTTCCATAGAAAGGCGAATTGTTGATCATGAATGTCATGCTCATGGTAGGTTCATCAATGGCGATTGGATCCAACGGTTCCGGGTTTTCCCAATCGCAAACGGTGTCACCAATGTCGAATCCTTCGATTCCAACCATGGCACAAATATCTCCGGAAATCATCGTCTCGACCTTTTGACGGCCTAATCCGGTAAATGTATGAAGTTCCTTAATTTTACATCTTTTTACTGAACCATCTCGTTTGACCAGCGATACGTTCATTCCTTCGCGAATTTCGCCGCGATGGATACGGCCAATGGCTATACGGCCAACATAAGACGAATAATCAAGCGAAGTAATCAGAACCTGCGGTGTTCCTGGGTTATTAACAGGAGCAGGAATATATTTAATAATCGCTTTAAGTAAAGCTTCAATGTTGTTGGCAGGAACTTTCCAGTCGTCCGACATCCAGCCTTGTTTGGCCGATCCGTAAATAGTCGGGAAATTCAACTGTTCTTCAGTTGCGTTTAAGCTGTACATCAGGTCGAATACCTGTTCATGAACTTCGTCAGGACGGCAATTGGGTTTGTCAACTTTATTCACAACAACAATAGGTTTCAGGCCTAAAGCGAGCGCTTTTGACAAAACGAAGCGTGTTTGCGGCATGGTGCCTTCAAAAGCATCAACTAATAATAAAACACCGTCGGCCATGTTGAGCACGCGTTCAACTTCTCCACCAAAATCGGCGTGACCGGGAGTATCTATAATATTGATTTTAATGTCGTCATAAATAACCGATACGTTCTTTGCCAGAATGGTAATTCCTCTCTCACGTTCCAAATCGTTGCTGTCGAGAATCAATTCCTGAATCTTCTCGTGTTCTTTCATGATGTTACAATAGTAAATCATCTTGTCAACCAATGTTGTTTTGCCGTGGTCAACATGGGCAATAATCGCAATGTTTCTAATCTTCTGCATAGGGTTCAAAAATGAAGGCGCAAAGATAGCCTAATTATCCAATCGAAATAGGTTTTACGGTAAGTGGGCGATTAAGTTTTTGTAAATACTGTTCTTTTAACAATTTAGGTGCATTAAAATGCAAAACGGAGAACTCTTTTGATAGAATTCTCCGTTTAATTTCATTAAAAAATGCTGATGGGACAGCGATTATTTATGCCGTTTCTTAAGTTCGCGTGCCAAATCTTCAATCCGGTAACCTTTGTGCGACAACAAAACGATAAGGTGATACAACAGATCAGCACCTTCATATATAAAGTTCTCATCATCATTGGCCATTGCCCCGATAACGGTTTCAATTGCCTCCTCTCCTACTTTCTGTGCAATTGTCCGGATACCTTTCTGAAATAAGGTGGTGGTATAAGAACCTTCGGGCATTTCCTGTTTGCGCTGGTCGATAAAGTCCTGCAAATATTCCAGAAATAGAATGTCACTTTCTTCATTTTCCTCACCCCAGCAGGTATCAGCTCCAGTGTGGCATACCGGCCCAACCGGATTTACTTTGATCAGAAGCGTATCATTGTCGCAATCGGATGCAATTGAAACTACATTCAGAAAATTACCCGATTCCTCGCCTTTGGTCCAAAGTCTATTTTTAGTTCTGCTGAAGAAAGTCACTTGTCCGGTTTCTTCGGTTTTGGTCACTGCTTCTTCATTCATAAAGCCAACCATCAACACTTTTAATGTTGTATTATCCTGAATAACAGCCGGAATAAGGCCATTCAGTTTTGTGAAATCAAGTTCTGTGTTTTCCATTATTATTTTATTTTTAATCGTTTCATCATCGAATTTTTTTGGATATTTCCAAAAAGATTGGCAGTCAAAATTAGAGAGACATAATTTCCGGCAACATCAGTACCGCCTTTGTTGTTGTAATTCACAAAATTATATTTAGCCTGAATACCCCAATAGTTCAAATTCCCTTTACCATAAAACCGATATCCTAATCCCAAATTCAAATTCAATGAATTTATCGATTTTCCTTTAATGTTGTTCTTAGTATCACCTTCAACGGCATCAAATCCGTCATATCCAATTCCAGATAAAAAATCGAACTCATGTCTATTCTTTTTTGATAATTCATAAGCCACATCAATTCCCAGATAACCACCTAAATAGTCAGTGGTCAATTTCTGTTCGTTCTGATAGATTACCATATATTCCTGCTTCGCCTTTCCTGTTCTCATGATGATCGAAAGATCATATTGCAATTTATTCTTTTTAATTCCAAATTGAATTCCAAATGCAGGTTTAACACCAACTACCTTTGAAAGGTTTCCAAAAGGAAGCATCATACCAGTCATAAATCCGAAATTTCCTTCAATCATTTTTTCTGTTTTCCTAACCTGTTCGTTATAACCGTCCTGAAGTTTCATCCCGGATAACTTTTGATCCTTTAACATCTGCCAGAAGGCATCAGTTTGATTGGTATAGAGCAGACAGAATGCGCGTTCAGCAGGCAAAAGATTGTTTCGCTCCAATAATGAATTAGCCCAAATAACTATTAAATCATCGAAAGGTGAATTAAATGAGATATAACCAAACGAAATTTTGTACTGTTCATATATAAGTTTGGCATTGGGCATTTTTGAATAATCGAGCCGATCCAGATAAAGAAAGATTAAATTCATCAGGTAGTCTTTGTCCATCCATTCTTCGATGTATTTTCCACTCTCTATCTGGTGTAAAACTTTTAACCGAAACAAAGGTTCAGTTGTGCCGCAGAAGTCTTCCCATCTATTGAAAACAACGCTGATTGAATCGTAATTTTTCTTTTCAAAATAGTACTCAATCAATCGGGCGGAATTAAAAGCAACATTTTCACAATTAGGAGATTGAACTAAAAGTTTCTGATCAATATTTTGAGCAAAAGCTGCAGTAGAAAGGAAAACGGAAAAAATAAACAAGACTCGTTTTATCTGGAATAAAATCATAATCGGATAGGAATATTTTTTGCCCGAAGATAGGATTTCAGATCGGGTATCGCTATTTCTTTGTAGTGAAAGATACTGGCGGCCAAACCGGCATCAGCTTTTCCTTCAGTAAAAACATCTACGAAATGCTCCATATTTCCGGCACCGCCCGATGCAATGATCGGAATGCGCAGCATATCTGACATTTTAGCCAGTTCCTTGTTGGCAAAGCCATTTTTGGTCCCGTCGTGGTTCATCGAGGTAAACAGGATTTCGCCTGCACCGCGGCTTTCGCCTTCTTTGGCCCATGAAAACAGTTCCTTTTCGGTAGGAATACGTCCACCATTCACAGTCACCGTCCAATAATCATTTTCACCCCGTGCATCAATTGCTAAAACCACAAACTGACTTCCGAAGTTTAATGCCAGATCATCAATCAGTTTCGGATTGCGAACAGCTGACGAATTGATGCTTATTTTATCGGCACCGGCACTTAATAAAGCATCGGCATCTTTAAGTTCGCTGATGCCGCCACCAACTGTAAACGGAATGTTGATTTCGCGTGCAATCCGTTTGACCAGTTCTACAAAGGTTTTGCGGCCTTCGTGTGTGGCAGTGATGTCAAGGAAAACCAGTTCGTCGGCTCCCTGTTCGGCGTACAATGCGCCCAGTTCAACCGGATCGCCTACACTTTGAATATTGATAAAGTTGATGCCTTTCACGGTCTGACCGTCTTTGATATCAAGGCAAGGTATGATTCGTTTTGCAAGCATAAATTCAGTTTCAAAGTTCCTGGTTCAAAGTTTCAAGTTAAGCAATATTCGACATTATTCCGTTATCAATAGCTTCATTACCAATCCAATCACAATCGCCAATGTAAATGAAACTAATGTTCCCAAAAGAAAATACTCGGCTTTCCGGTTACCATCTTTTTGAATTTCACTAAAGCGAAATACTGATTTGGCAGCGACCAGAAACCCAATGGCTTGAATTTGGCAAGTCGTTACAAAAATAACAATGAGTATTCGTTCAAATATTCCAATCCAAGCTGAGGCATTCAATTGTATCGAGGTACATTCTGATTTGGTAACTGATTTCAAAAACATTCCGGTCAAAATTCCAAGTGGGTTGGTTATCAGGATAAATCCACTTGCATAAATCCAGAAGTGAATAAGGTTTTCAGGAATTGTGATTTTTGTAAAAAATGTAGCCAATATCCAAAGTATGCCGATGTGCAGCAATTGATCTGCCAGAAAAACCCACAGGTTTTGTTTAACTTTCGATTTTACAACATCAATCAGGTAGTGAGTTAAAAAGATCATAGGAACAAACCACCAAATTTTTAGTTGTAATGTGAATACAACCAGAAGGATCGATGCTATCAATGTATGCAGAATCAATATCTTCGATTTCCATCCATTTTCCTTTTTATGCGATACCCAACTTGATGGTTGCAACCAAAAGTCAGCAACCAGGTGTCCGGCAAGCATGGAAAAAAAAAGAACATTCATGTTATATCATTTTTAGCGTTTCTTCATATCCATTCAGAAAATCTTCAATTGCTGCCCATTTCCCTGATTTTAATGCTTTACTCACCGCGGCACCAGTAATATTTAATTTTTCAGCAATTTCTTTTTGTGTTTTGCTACCTGGAATCATCGAAATTACCGCTGCTTGTCCCGGTTTCCAACTCCAGATAATACTTTCGGCCAAATAGAACGTTGAAGCTAAAATTGGCTGAAACTGCAAGGAATCAATCGCTATTTTTAACAGCCGACCATCTTCTTTCATTTTATCAAGCTGATGACCCGAAAGCTGAAATGCTTCTCCTTCAGATTGCAGAACATTACCCGGAATAATTTTGGAGGCAGCACCAATGCCGATGCTTATCCTTGCTCTTGTTCCTGTGGTCGATAAAATAACTGCTTCGATAATTACTGTAATCATAGCGGCTTTTTCCTTTTTAACCATGAGCTGAAAACTATCGCCACGATAAAATTGAAGAGGCAGCAAAACATCCTGATTATTTTCCAGGAAACAATTCATTCCAGTTAGCATATTAATTTTTTGCTCTTTTGTCAACCCCGACGAGTTAATCAAATCTCCGGTAATTACGCCAATTATATTTTGCTTTTTCATACCATAAAAATAACCTAATTTGATATAAAACACAATAATTAACCCAAAATAGTTAATAATCAAACTATCAACCTAAAAAGGCTAATTATTCATTTTGTGAAAATTCCTGATTTCATCCATGGATATCCTATTCTCATATATCGCCTTCCCAGTGATAACTCCGGAAATGTCCATTACGTCGAGTTCATATATATCTTTCATCGAAGCGATTCCACCGCTGGCAATCAGTTCGAGTTTGGGAAATTGAGTCGTGATTTCTTTGTATAAATCGATGCTGGGGCCGGTTAACATTCCATCGCGGGCGATATCGGTCGAAATTACTTTCCGAATTCCTTTACTGGTATAACTTTCAATAAATTCGAGAATAGATAATTCAGAAACTTCCTGCCAGCCGCTAACCGCAATCATTTTGTCCTTGGCATCAGCACCGAGAATGATTTTCTCCGGACCATATATTTCAATCCAGTGCAAAAAAGTTTCGCGGTCTTTAACTGCAATGCTTCCGCCGGTGACCATTTGTGCACCACATTCGAAGGCAATGCGAAGATCTTCTTCCGATTTCAGTCCGCCACCAAAGTCAATTACCAATTTGGTCTTCGATGCAATGGTTTCCAGCACTTTGTGATTGATAATGTGTTTGGCTTTAGCGCCATCCAAATCGACCAAATGCAACCGGGTAATTCCGGCATCTTCGAACATTTTGGCTACCTCGAGCGGATTCTCATTGTAAACCGTTTTCTGGTTGTAATCGCCTTGTGACAGTCGTACGCACTTGGCGTCGATAAGGTCAATGGCTGGGATTATTGTGATCATTTTTTGATTAAAGATTATGGATTAACGATTATGGATTAACGATTAAAGATGGGTTTTGGGAGGGAGAGTGCCTTGTTTACGTTTGCTTGTTTCAATACTTTTTACAAAAATTGAAATCAATTCGTTGCTTTCAGTTTTCAGATTATCTAAAAGCTGATGATCAGCATGAAGTCCGGCACCATCAATAATCCTAAGATTAATAAAGGTTTCTCGAACTTCCTTAAGACAAATACCCAATTTGTGCACAAAGTCTTTACCCGATTCAGCACTTTGAGCCTCACCGTAGTTCAGTGCTGTTGATGAGCTGGATCGAACAATTTGTTCTGCCAAATTTTTACCTCCAATTGAAGGCTTAATCCCATCTGACAATCTGATAATATTAATTGCAAATACAATAAGCCAGTCTTCTAATTCTCGTGGTGTCATTTCTTTAAATCTAAAATCGTTGATCGTTAATCTTCAATCGTTAATCAGGCATTTCACAAATTCAAAAAATTCTCCAGAATCTTCGCCCCAACCGATCCGCTTTTTTCGGGATGAAACTGGGTGGCGTAAAAGTTATCCCGATGCAAAGCCGCGCTGAATGGATTGATGTAATTGCATACAGCAGCAGTATGTTCGCCCACTGCGGCATAAAAAGAATGCACAAAATATACATATTGCTGGTCGAGCGACGAATCAAAAATTTCACTTTTCAGTTGACTGATGTTATTCCAACCCGTGTGGGGGACTTTGGTGATAAACTCCTTTCCCTGTTCAGGAATAAATCGTTTTACCTGTTCATCGAAAATTCCCAGACATGATGTATCGTTTTCTTCGGAATGGCTGCACATCAGTTGCAGACCCAGACAAATACCCAACACCGGTTGTTTTAACGACGGAATAATCAAGTCCAGACCTTCCTTTTTAAGGTATGCCATTGTAGTACAGGCTTCTCCTACTCCGGGGAAAATCACTTTGTCGGCTGCCATTATTTTTTTATGGTTTCCGGTTATTTCAGCATTTACTCCCAGTCGTTGCAGTGCATTGTTCACCGATTCGATGTTCCCCGCGTTATATTTAATGATGACGATTTTCATGTCTGTTAATCTTATTTCTTTTCTGGGTTATTCGATGACAACGATAAACTTTTTATTGTATGTTTGTTTTAGTCTTTTGCTTCCGGCGCGTTCTTCTAACGGTTAGGAAACCGGTTTCTCAATCCGGAGATGGCAGTTCGATTCTGCTACGCGCTACATTTCTTTATTTCAACAAGCCTGCAATCACCTTTTTCATCTCCTGAAATTCTTCTTTTTTGTAAAGTCGAGTCATAAATACAATCTTGCCGGTCTTGTCAATAATTACGTTGCGTGTCACTCCAGCCCCTTTTTCGGCAAACTGATAAAAAATGCCGCCCTTTGGATCAAATGCCAATGGATAGGTGATCGGAATTTGTTTGGCAAATTCTTTAACCTTTTCAACCGGTTCGTCCAAATCAATCCCATATAAAGCAAAGTTGGGATTGTTCTTGTATTTTTTCCAGATGTCAGCTTCGATGTGAGGCATTTCCTTTCGGCAAACAGAGCACCAACTGGCAGTAAACTGCAGCATCACCACTTTGCCTTTCAAATCGGCCATCTGTAAAATTTTACCGTTGGTAGTTGTGATCGAAAAATCAGGAACCTGTTGCCCGATTTTTACAATGTAACCGTAATCTGCCGGAATTTCCTTGACCGTTGTTTGTGCCTGAACAGTAACCGCCAGAAGCAACAAAACAGAAACTAAATACTTCATACTTATAAATTTAAAATTTCCAATGATCAATATCGAATAACCAAAGTAACGGTGGCTGAGCCTGTCGAAGCAGGAATTTGGAATCAATTAAACACTACCGTCTTATTCTTGTAAACCAGTACTTTCCGCTGTAAATGTTTGAAAACGGCATGTGAAAGTACAATCTTTTCCAGATCACGACCTTTACGAACCAGGCGCTCAACCGTGTCGGTATGGTTGCATCGGGTTACATCCTGTTCGATGATCGGACCGCCATCCAGATCGCTGGTCACATAATGACTGGTTGCACCGATGATTTTAACTCCGCGCTCGTAAGCTGCATGGTATGGTTTAGCTCCCGCAAATGCCGGCAAAAACGAATGATGAATGTTAATGATACGATTCGGGAACAGATCAACAAATTCAGGAGAAAGCACCTGCATATATCGCGCGAGCACAATAAAATCGACCTGATGTTTTTTCAACAATTCAACTTCTGTGGCTTCCTGCTCAGCTTTGTTATCAGAAGTCACCGGTATATATTGAAATTCAATATCAAAGCGCCTTGCAACAGGCTCCAAATCAATATGATTGCTGATAATCACCGGAATTTCAACATCCCATTCGCCAGCTGTATAACGGGAAAGCATGTCGAACAGGCAATGGGACATTTTCGAAACAAAAATTGCCATTCTGGGAATCTGTATCGAAAAATGAAGCGAATAGTTCATGCTAAGTTTATCTGCAATCAATGTTTTGAAATATTCATTGACTTTGTCTTCAGGAATTGCAAAACCATCCAATTCCCATTCAACCCGCATGTAGAAAATCATTTCTGCCCGATCGACATACTGATCGAGATAAATAATGTTCCCATTATTCTTGTTCAGAAACTCAGTAACCGTCGCCAAAATTCCCTGCCGATCGGGGCAATGGATCAGCAGAATAGCTGTATTTTTCTTCTCCCGAAGTGGTTTTATGCTCTTCATATCTTATAGAGTCCCTTTTGTTGTAGGAAGTTCAAAGTTAAAAATATCTTTCCTGATGGCCATTTTGATGGCACGTGCCAGAGCTTTAAAGATACCTTCAATTTTATGGTGTTCGTTGGTACCTTCGGCCTGAATGTTCAGGTTTGCCAATGCAGTATCCGAAAATGATTTGAAAAAGTGAAAGAACATTTCTGTGGGCATGTCGCCTACTTTTTCTCTCTGAAAGTCTGCATTCCATACAATCCACGGACGACCGCCAAAATCGATTGCAACCTGCGCCAGACAATCGTCCATCGGCAAACAGTAGCCATATCGTTCCACACCACGTTTGTCACCCAATGCAAGTTTGAAAGCTTCACCAAGCGCGAGTCCGGTATCTTCGATTGTATGATGTTCATCCACTTCGAGGTCACCGTCAACCTGAATGGTCAGATTAACTCCTGAATGGCGGGCAATCTGGTCGAGCATGTGGTCAAAAAATCCTAATCCAGTGCTGATATTACCTTTTCCAGTTCCGTCCAAATTCAGTTCAATCCTTATTTTAGTTTCTTTTGTATTGCGTTCAACCACTGCCGTTCGTTCCGGAGCAGCGACTTTTGCGTAAATTTCATCCCAATCGCTAGTAATCAGAACACAATATTCGGCCAATCCATTTTCCTGAAGTTCATTTTCAAGCGAACCATCATTCAGCAAAATGCCTTTCGAACCGAGGTTTTTAGCCAATTTGATATCTGTTAGCCGATCGCCAATCACAAAGCAATTGGCAAGATCGTAACTTCCATCCAAATATTTTCCCAGCATACCGATACCCGGTTTTCGGTTCATGGAATTGTCTGATGGAAAGTGACGGTCAATCAGGAAATCATCAAAAACAATTCCTTCATTTTCAAAAGCTTTCAGCATTTTGTTATGTGTTGGCCAAAAAGTATCTTCCGGATAACTCGCCGTTCCCAGACCATCCTGATTGGTCACCATCACCAATTCGTAGGACAGGTTCTTTGCAATAAAATGCATATTACGGAAAACCTTCGGAATGAATTCAAGCTTTTCAAGTGAATCAATCTGCTCGTCTGCCGGTTCAAATATCAACGTTCCGTCGCGGTCAATAAATAATGCCTTTTTCATAGTTTTTTAATATCGAATATCGAACAAGAAATAAGGAATGTTGAACAGGGCAAATACTTCGATATTTCTTATTTCTTATTCGGTGTTTCTTATTTTATATTAACTTTTTAAGCGCTTTCCTCAACTTCTTGTTTTCCTTTGGCGAACCAATAGTTATCCTTAAACAATCGTTGCAAAGTGTAATTTTTGAGCGGTCGCGAACAATGATTTTCTGATCAGTCAGATATTCATAAATGCCGCGCGCATCGTGCATTTTCACCAAAAGGAAATTGGCATCCGAACGATAAACAACCTGCACAAAAGATAGTTTGAATAACTTCCGAACCATTTTGTCACGCTCTTCAAGTATCGTTTTCACCCATTCTTCCTTTTCCTGAAGACGATCCAATAACTCAAGCGCCTTTTTCTGGGTCAGAATATTAATGTTGTAGGGGTATTTTATTTTGTTGAAAACACTAATGATTTCGGGTTGTGCAAAGGCCATCCCAAGACGAATACCAGCCATTCCCCATGCTTTCGAGAAAGTTTGCAAAATTATCAGGTTATCGAATTCGTCAAGTTCAGGAAGCAAACTGCTTTCCGGAGAAAAATCGATGTATGCCTCATCAACCACCACCAATCCATCAAATTCAGTCAAAAGTTTTACGATTTCTGATTTATCTAAAAGATTTGCTGTCGGGTTGTTAGGTGAGCAGATAAAAATAGCTTTGGTATAAATATTTGCTGCATCCAGTAATTTTTGGGCGCTGAATCCGAAGTCTTCATTCAATTTCACCTTGCGTACTTCAACATTATTGATATCAGCCGCCACCTGGTACATCCCATAAGTCGGATCAATGGAAATTACATTATCGATCGCAGGCTCACAAAATGCACGGAAAACAATGTCGATCGGTTCGTCGCTTCCGTTTCCCAGAAAAATTTTTTCAGGTGTAATGTCTTTAATGGCTGAAATCTTTGCTTTCAGTTCTCTTTGCATCGGATCAGGATACCGGTTATAAGGTTTATTGAATGGATTTTCGTTGGCATCCAAAAAAACCTCCGCTTCACCCGAAAATTCGTCGCGTGCTGAAGAATATGGCTTTAAAGCCTTTATGTTGTTACGAAGTAGTTTGTCTAAGATCATATTACCTATTATAAAAATTTTGTTTTCAATTATCAGGAAGGCAATTGAAAACAGTAGAATGCAATTGAACGCTGTTGGCTCAAAAGCTCAAATATTAATGAGACTTCCCATTATTTTCATCATTCATTCTTCTTTCAAGCGCTTGAATACAGTTCCAAGGTTTCACTTTCAAATCCAAAATCCTTTTTTCATAGTGGTAAAAAATAGTTTCATCTATAAGCTTTCTATTGAATACTTTCCGCAGCCATGTTGAAGTTTCATAGAGCGATCCTCGGGCAATTATGCAAAATCTTCGATTATCTCTGGAAGATAATCTGCCGTATCCCTCTGAAATATTTGCTCCGATTGAATCAGCCGCTTCGGTCCATTGTTTGCCAAGGCCAATCTTTTCGAAATAGGGCCATTTAATTACAACATCCCAAATATCATCACCAAGTTGCATTGCAAGCTGATAAATTTCAAGATCTTCCAGTTTCATATTGTTAGTTAAAAGATTTCAGCTACAATTTATTCCTTCAACTGCATTCTATCGTTTTCAATCGCTTTCAACCTCAAAGTTACCGCATTTTTGTGTGCATAAAGCAATTCTGCTGCTGCCATTGTTTCTATTACCGGTCCCAAATTCAAAATGCCTTCCGGCGTAATTTCCTGAAAAGTAATTTTCTTCATAAAACTATCTAGGTTCACGCCGCTGAATGATCGGGCCCAACCATTGGTTGGCAAGGTATGATTTGTTCCTGAAGCGTAATCACCGGCACTTTCCGGTGTATAATTACCAAGGAATACGGATCCTGCATTGGTGATTTTCTCAGCCACTTCAGAATAATTATCCATAGCAATTATTAAATGTTCAGGAGCATAACTGTTGATCAGTTCAATCATTTCTTCCACATTGTCCAACACAATGGCACGACTATTCACCAAGGCTTTTTCGGCAATTGCTTTGCGTGGAATCTCGTCAAGCTGCCGAGTCAACTCCAGATTCACTTTTTCAACCAATGAAAGATCGTTTGTAACCAATAAAACCTGACTATCGGAACCATGTTCGGCCTGAGAAAGCAAATCGGATGCAATGAATGCCGGATTGGCAGTCGAATCAGCCAAAATAGCCATTTCAGAAGGACCGGCGGGCATATCAATCGCAACATCGTTGATGCTCACCAATTGTTTGGCAGCCATCACGTATTGGTTTCCCGGACCAAATATTTTATTCACTTTTGGCACGCAATCAATACCATAAGCCATTGCTCCAATCGCCTGAATTCCACCCAATTTAAAAATCTTAGTTACACCAACCAGCTGAGCTGCAAATAAAATGGCAGGATTAATCTTGCCTTCCGTATCAGGAGGTGTGCACAACACAACTTCCTTGCAACCTGCAATTTGAGCAGGAATACCCAACATCAGAACAGTTGAAAAAAGTGGTGCCGATCCACCGGGAATGTATAATCCAACTTTATCAATAGCTACCGCCTTTTGCCAGCAAGTTACTCCGGAAGTTGTTTCAATCCGTTTGCTCACCGGCAGCTGTGATTCGTGAAATTTCCTTATATTTCCGGCAGCTTTGGTGATCGCCTCTTTTAGGACATTGTCAACCAGGCTTGATGCTTCCGATATTTCTTCAGCAGTCACAGCAAAATTTTGGATAAATACACCATCAAATTTTTCAGTGTATTTTCTTAAAGTATGAATTCCACCTGAACGAATTTCAGTTAATATTAACTGAACTTGGTCCCTAAGTTCAATAACACTGAACAAAGGCCGTTTCAGTAATTCATCCCAATTGTTTTTCGGTGGATTAATATGTGTTTTCATCTTTTCAATTACAAGATCATCTTTTCAATCGGAATTACCAATATTCCCTGGGCTCCTGCAGCTTTCAACTTGCCGATAATCTCCCAGAAATCCTTTTCGTCGATTACTGAGTGAACCGAACTCCAGCCAGCTTCAGCAAGTGGCATCACGGTGGGGCTCTTCATTCCAGGTAGATACGATTCAATTTCAGCCAGTTTTTCATTAGGCGAATTCAGTAAAATATACTTTTTCTTTTCGGCAGTTTGCACAGCATCTATCCTGAATATCAATTCGTCCAGAATCGCCCTTTTTGTTTCAGACAGATTGGGATTGGCAACCAGAACAGCTTCCGATTTTACAACAACTACCACCTCCTTCAGCCGATTGCTAACCAAGGTACTTCCCGAACTGACGATATCGAAAATGGCATCGGCTAATCCGATTCCCGGTGCAATTTCAACTGAACCTGTAATTACATGGATTTCAGCAGTTATATGGTTTTTGAGGAAATAGTCTTTCAGAATTACAGGATATGAAGTTGCGATCTTTTTCCCGTTGAAATATTCTAACCCTGAATACTCATCATCTTTAGGAATGGCCAGAGAAAGCCGGCATTTGCTGAATCCCAACCTTTTGGCAATCACAACATTTTCCTTTTTCTCCAGCATTTCATTTTCGCCGACAATACCAATGTCGGCTACTCCCATTGCCACTGCCTGTGGAATATCATCATCGCGCAGGAACAAAGCTTCCAACGGAAAATTAGTAGCTGCAGAAATCAGCTTTCTTGAACTAAGTGGAAGTTTTATTCCGGCTTCATCAATCAATTTCACCGAATCTTCGTTTAAACGACCTTTAGTCTGAATTGCTATTTTTAATAGTCCTTCCATTTTGGATATTGGGGTTAAATTAAAAAAGGCCTACCATAACGGTAAGCCTTTTTGTTAATATATTTTTACAAACATTACAACAATTACTGCCTACCTGCGGATAGAGTTACATGATGATGGCCGTAAAGTTTAAATGTATTTTTCATTTCTTTGTTTTAAGAAGTGCAAGTATAGTTATAAATTGAAACTAAAACAAGTTAAAAAATTTCAGTTTTATGAATTTTACGTTTTAGTAATATTAAAAAATCAGAGATGATTGTGTATGTTTGTACAATCGATTGCAAAACTAAATTTAAATCAATTCTAAATGAAAAACGTACTTTCAATTCTATTGGTATTCATGCTATTAGGCATGACAGGATTCTCTAAAAACAAGCTGGATAAATGTTTTAAGCCCAAAGAAATTAAAAAGGCAATGATTACCGCTGCCATCTGGCAGTTAGCCAATCCGAAACATGAATTATACGACTGGACCAATGGAGCCTTCTATGCCGGAGTTTCGGCTGCCTACCAAACCACCAAAAACAAAAAATTGCTGAATGCAATGATTGAAATGGGTGAAAAAAATCAATGGAAACCGGGTCCGCGCCTTCAACATGCTGATGATCATGCAATTTGCCAAACCTATATTGATGTTTTCCGCATCAAAAAAGATCAGAAGATGATAGTTCCTTTTATTGAGCAAATGGATAAATTTCTTGAAACTCCGTTTCAGACAAAAGGGATACAGCAAATTACCTGGTGGTGGTGTGATGCCTTGTTTATGGCTCCACCGGCAATGGTTAAATTATCGATGACTACCGGCGACAAAAAATACATGGAGAAAAGTGATGAACTATTTCATGAATGCTACAACTTGTTGTATGACAAAGAAGAACATCTGTTCGCAAGAGATTTGGGTTATGTAATCAAAGGCGATCAGAATGACCGACATGAAGCCAATAGCAAAAAGATATTTTGGTCAAGAGGAAACGGTTGGGTAATGGGAGGATTAGCACTTATTTTAAACGAACTGCCAAAAGACTATAAAGAACGTGCTTTTTACGAAAAAGTGTATAAAGAAATGGCCGAAAAAATTGCCAGTCTTCAACAGGAAGATGGACTCTGGAGAGCCAGCTTACTCGATCCGGCCTCTTATCCCGGTGGCGAAGCGAGTGGTTCAGGGTTCTACACTTATGCACTGGCATGGGGAATTAACAATGGATTGCTAAATAAGGACACATATCTACCTGTTGTTCAAAAGGCCTGGAAAGGAATGAATAACCTTATTCAACCTGACGGCCATGTGGGTTGGTGTCAGCCAATTGGTGCCGATCCGAAAAAGAATTTCACAGCTGACAGTTGGGAAGTATATGGAACCGGGGCATTCCTATTAGCCGGCAGTGAAGTGATCAAACTGAAGAAATAATATTCAGGAAAAATGGTAAAGTTAAAAAATGGTAAATGATTAAAATATTTGCTCAGAACAGTAACAAATATTCTATGAAATGATAAAATAAAAGTTCCTTTGCAAAGGTGATTAAAGCAAACTTCGTTTTGACACTTAATCAACCTTACGGGAAAAAAGATTTGGTTTTTACAAAAATATTCATTTCCCATTCCTCGTTCCAATACATGACTTTTAGCTTTCTTCTTGCATAAAGCAGATTTATAAAGATGCGTGATTAGCTATACAAATAGCTATGTTTTTTCAACCATCTCAATTGGTTGATCTTGTTTGTGGTATGAAAAGCCGGCCAGAGGGTCGGCTTTTTTTGACCTCAAATGCCTGTAATTGTGCCGAATTGTAAGGGATGCTTGTCAAAAATTTTATATCAATACTTTGTGATAAAATAATAATTCAATATATTTTCACTTTACGTATAGAATAAATAATTTTGACGTAAAAAAGTTATGGAAGCAAAATTGACACTAAACTTCGATCAGGAAGTGATTGAAAAAGCCAAAGAATTTGCTGCTGCCAATAATATCAGACTTTCCCGTCTGACTGAATTTCTCTATCGTCAGATCACCTCTGGCAACTATAAGACCATTGAAGATTTTCCGGTTTCGGATTGGGTCAATCAGGTTGCCGAGGGTGAAGCAGTGTACAAAAGACGCTCGAGGAAAGATATGAAAGATGAATATTTTAATCAGACCAGATGAGAGTCTTTGTTGATGCCAATATTCTGGTTGCTACTTTAAAAAAGGAATATCCTTTGTTTACCTGGTCGTCACATCTTTTGAGCCTTCATGTGAAACAAAGCATCGAGATCTATACCTCACCACTTTGTCTGGCCATAGCATACTATTTTTCGGACAAAAAAAGTGGCAAAAAATTATCCCTCGAAAAAATTGAATTGCTTTGTCAGCATAATGGAATAACCACTATCGATGAAAATACAACCCGCCAATTCATTCAAAATAAACGCATCCATGACTTTGAGGATGGAATGGAGTATTATTCAGCCATTCAGCATAAATGTGATTGTATTGTTACCGAAAATCAGGATGACTTCTATTTTAGCGAGCTGGAAGTAATAGGTTGTGAGGCGTTTCTTAAAAAATTGACCCAAATAGGTTGAGTCTGTCGAAAAAATAAAATTTAATGCCCATAAAAAAAACCGCCCTGAGAGCGGTTATTTTTATGGGTTATCCCAAATATGTTTTCAGTAATTTACTTCTTGAAGTGTGCCTTAACCGTCTGATGGCTTTTTCTTTAATCTGACGCACACGTTCTCGGGTCAGGCCAAAACGTTCACCGATTTCTTCGAGCGTCATTTCCTGACAGCCAATTCCGAAGAACATACGGATAATGTCGCTTTCACGTTCGGTCAGTGTTGCCAAAGCACGTTCAATTTCCTTGGCCAGTGACTCCATCATCAAAGCGCGGTCGGCGTTTGGTGAATCATTGTTAATCAGGACATCTAAAAGACTGTTGTCCTCACCTTCAACAAAAGGAGCATCAACAGAAATATGACGCCCTGATACCCTGAGGGTATCTGCAACCTTTTCTGCTGGTAATTCCAACGATTCAGCAAGTTCTTCCGGAGAGGGCTTACGTTCGTGCTCCTGTTCAAACTTCGAAAATGCCTTGTTGATTTTATTTAAAGAACCAACCTGATTCAATGGCAGACGAACAATTCTGGATTGCTCTGCCAAAGCCTGCAGAATAGATTGACGAATCCACCATACGGCATACGAAATAAACTTGAACCCTCTGGTTTCATCAAACTTTTCAGCAGCTTTAATCAATCCCAGATTTCCTTCATTTATAAGGTCGGGCAGACTTAAGCCCTGATTCTGATATTGTTTTGCCACCGAAACCACGAAACGCAGATTAGCTCTGGTCAATTTCTCCAATGCGGCCTGATCACCTTTTTTAATCCGCTGCGCCAACTCCACTTCTTCCTCAACGGTAATAAGCTCTTCTTTTCCAATTTCCTGCAAATACTTGTCTAAAGAAGCGCTCTCCCGGTTGGTAATCGATTTTGTAATCTTTAATTGTCTCATATACCCTTCAAAAAAATAGCGTGCAAATATAGGCTTTTGAGGTCAATAATTCAAATGGATTTTTTATTAGCGGTTATTTAGTGATTTTATAACCTTCGCCTGGTTTTTATTTGGAGTCAATTCCAAAAACATAATAAGCTACTTCTCCACTTGGATAAATTCCTTCAACTAATATCCCACCTCTTGAATTTTTAATAATGCGTTTAAAATCATCTACTTCCGAAATAACAGTTTTGTTTACCTGGGTTACAATAAATCCTGTTTTTATGCCAGCATCCTTGAATTTACCATTTCCGAGTTCTGTGATCTTTACACCGGAACGAATTCCCAATTCTTCTTTATCGCGGTCGGAAATCGCAACAAATTTCGCTCCAAAAATATCGTTGGGCTCATCACCTTTCACAATTTCCGTATCTCCGTGTTTGTTACGAAGCGTTACGTTAAATGGTTTCCTTTTATTGTCTCTTTTTACCACCACAGTAATTTTATCTCCGGGCCGATGTTTGCTGATCTGCTCCTGAAGCTCGGATGTTGAATTTACATTCACTTCATCAATACTGAGAATGACATCATTGTCTTTAATTCCGGCTAAATCAGCGGCTCCTCCCTGAATAACTGCAACAATAAATACTCCTTCAATTTTATCCAGATTGTATTTTTTTGCAACTTCAGCATTGACATCTCCAATATTAACATTGAGTAAGGCACGTTGCACTTCACCAAATTTTGTTAAATCAGCTACAACTTTTTGAACAATATTGGACGGAACTGCAAAAGAGTAACCACTATACGAACCTGTTTGTGATGCAATAGCGGTATTGATGCCGACAAGTTCTCCTCTGGTGTTGACCAATGCGCCACCACTATTTCCGGGATTGACTGCGGCATCGGTCTGTATGAACGACTCTATTTTCATTTGATCCGGATTAATCCCAATATTACGGCTCTTTGCGCTAACAATTCCCGCTGTAACTGTTGAAGTCAGATTAAAGGGATTTCCTACAGCCAATACCCATTCGCCAAGTTTCAGATTATCAGAATTACTGTATTTCAGTACCGGCAAATCGGAAGCAGCGATTTTAATCAAAGCAATATCGGTTGAAGGGTCAGTACCGATCAACTTGGCCTTGAATTCCCGTTTGTCATTCAATATCACACTAATTTCTTCAGCCTCATCAATTACATGGTTATTGGTTACAATTAACCCTTCAGGTGAAATGATTACTCCCGAACCAACTCCCTGCCTGGAAGGCATTTGCTGAGGGCGATTGGTTCCATCGCCAAAAAACCAGTCGAAAATATTATTCGAACTGTAATAGCTGCCTTTTTGAGTTACCGTAATGTGGACAACAGCATGTACTGAATTCTCGGCAGCATAAGTCAAATCAGGCAAATCGCCCGAATAAGTTGTTGGCAAACTGGCATATTTCATCGACTGATCCTGCTGAAGGGTAATTGTTTTCGGATCATTAAAAAAATGTGTATATGCCCATAATGCAATAAAACCACCAATCAAGGCCGTCAATAACGTAATTAATCCCTTTTTTAAATTAATCATCGCTCTTACTTTTTGTCGTTAGAAAAATATACTTTTTGATTTCAGTTGTAAGATTAACGTATAACTCTCAAAAGTGTTATAGCATTTGTAGTAAGTTTAAATTGTTTAACAGTTTTTAACAACAACCTGATCAGTTGCTATCTTTTCGGAACTTCAAACCATTTGTCCACTGTTTTCTCTGGTTGGTATTTTAAAAGATAAGTCATGGCTTGTCCGGCATTTTCCGCAATACAATATAGTTTCCGATAGTTTTCTTTGGCAAACTTTTCGTGATATGATTTTTCAAACTGTTTGAAAAGATCGTCATAGAAACCGTTTGTATTGATAAAAACGATGGCTTTGTCGTGGTAGCCAAGTTGTTTTAATGTAATTACTTCCAGAATTTCTTCAAGGGTTCCGAATCCGCCGGCCAATGCGATAAAAGAATCTGACAATTCCCTCATTTTAGCCTTTCGCTCCATCATATCGCCAGAGACAATGATTTCGTGGGCATGAATCGAGGCCAGATTAAAGTCGCGTAATTTTTCAGGAATAATACCGATGGTTTTTGCTCCATGTTTATTTGCCTCGCGGGTCACCACATCCATCAAACCTACATTTGAGCCACCGTTAATCAGGCAAAAGCCTGACTGACCAATTAACCTTGCCAAATCGATGGCTTCGTTCACATACACATCAGCAATAGCATTGCTTGATGAAGAAAAAACACAAATATTCATCTCTTTCTATTTACGATTAAAAAAATTTACGATTTACTATTTCCCTTTTAACAGAGAAAATAGTAAATCGTAAATAAACAAATTGTAAATCTTCGTTATACATCAATTTTGGCATAGACTGCATGATCTTCAATAAACTGTCGGCGTGGAGGAACTTCGTCTCCCATAAGCATACTGAAAATGTGATCAGATTCGGCAATATTCTCAATGGTCACCTGACGCAATGTCCGCATTTCAGGATTCATGGTTGTTGACCACAATTGTTCAGCATTCATTTCACCAAGACCTTTGTAGCGTTGTACATGTATTCCCGATTCCTTCCCTTCTCCCCATTCTTCAATCAGTCGAATTCGTTGTTGTTCTGTCCAGCAATACTCTTCGCGTTTACCTTTTTTAATCAGATATAGCGGAGGAGTTGCAATGTAAACGTGACCGCGTAGAATCAGTTCCTGCATAAAACGGAAAAAGAAAGTCATAATTAATGTCGCGATATGGCTACCATCGACGTCAGCATCGGTCATGATCACTACTTTGTGGTATCTCAGTTTATCGAGGTTCAAAGCTTTCGAATCCTCTTCGGTTCCGATTGTAACTCCCAATGCGGTATAAATATTTCTGATTTCTTCATTGTCGTAAACTCTGTGGACCATGGCTTTTTCCACGTTCAGAATTTTACCACGTAGAGGAAGAATGGCCTGAAAATGGCGGTTACGTCCCTGTTTGGCTGTACCTCCAGCAGAATCTCCCTCAACAAGAAATAATTCGCAAAGCGCAGCATCCTTTTCTGAACAGTCGGCAAGTTTACCTGGCAAACCAGCTCCGGAAAGCACATTCTTACGCTGTACAAGTTCTCTTGCTTTACGGGCTGCATGACGTGCCTGTGCTGCAAGGATTACCTTGTTCACGATGGCACGGGCAGATCTTGGATTTTCTTCCAGATAATTGGTCAGCATTTCGCTTACAGCCTGATCGACCGGCAAACTGATATCCGAGTTTCCCAATTTTGTTTTGGTCTGCCCTTCAAACTGAGGTTCGGCAACTTTTACAGATACCACAGCAGTCAAACCTTCACGAAAGTCATCACCACTAATCTCGAATTTCATTTTTGCAAGCATACCGCTGCTTTCTGCGTAGCCTTTCAGTGTGCGGGTCAACCCCCGACGGAATCCTGTAAGATGGGTTCCACCTTCAATGGTATTGATATTGTTGACGTATGAATGAATATTTTCGGTAAACGATGTATTGTAGTGAAGCGCTATTTCCACCGGTACTCCGGCTTTTTCAGAAGAAATATGAATGGTTTCATCAATCAGTCGTTCACGTGTATTGTCAAGGTATTCAACAAATTCTTTCAACCCTTCTCTCGAGAAAAACTCTTCGTGTTTAAACTCCCCGCTTTCAAGTTTTACTCTTCTATCCACAATATTCAGCTGTAATCCGGCATTTAGGAATGCCAACTCACGCAAACGTGCAGCCAGGATTTCGAACTTGAATTCTGTTACCAGGAAGATCGTATTGTCAGGTAAAAAAGTTACAGTTGTACCAGTCCGGTCCGTTACACCAACTTCCTTTACAGAATAAAGCGGTTTGCCCTTTGAATATTCCTGCTGCCAGATTTTGCCGTCGCGGTGAACCTGAACAAGCAATGGAGTTGATAAGGCATTTACACACGATACACCAACCCCGTGCAATCCTCCGGATACTTTATAACTGTCCTTGTCGAATTTTCCACCGGCATGTAAAACCGTCATAACTACTTCGAGTGCCGAACGATTTTCTTTGGTGTGAAGGTCAACCGGAATACCGCGTCCATCGTCAATTACCGTAATCGAATTGTCTTCATTAATAAAAACATCAATATTCTTGCAATAACCTGCCATCGCTTCATCAATGGAGTTATCAACCACCTCATAAACCAAATGGTGCAAGCCTTTTTCGTTTACATCGCCAATATACATGGCCGGACGTTTTCGTACCGCTTCTAATCCTTCTAATACCTGAATACTATCGGCATCATAATTCCCGTTGCCATTCCCATTTTCATTACCCAGATCCTGGATATCTTCATTTTCGCTCATCATCAAAATATTTAATTATCCCAAAATATTACCCAATCAACCTTCCATGAAAGGTTAAAGCCATTCATACAAAAGCAAACATTTTTCTGTTTTTTTTTGAAATTTGCCGGATTGGAGTAATAAAAAAGATATTCGATTAATAGTAAATTCTTCACGTTGTAATTCTTCAACAACTAAGTCGCAAATATAGTTAAAATGTGCTTATAAACGACATGAAATCCGGCATCGAAAACGTTAAACTTTTTAACATCTTATCAACTATTTTTCTACTGATTTACAGTAAATTAGAATTGGCTTCAAGTCAAAATCAATGAACCTGAAAAAGTATCTGAAATCTGGATTTCTCTTAGAAAGAATAGCTGACCCCTAACATCCAGTTGAAACTTTTATTGGTATAGCCGAGCCATTGTTCGTACCTCTGATAGCTAAAATTATTCACTTTGGCAAAGAAACTCAGTTTGTCAGTAAACAGATATTCTGCCCCGGCATTCAGGTCAATAATCGGGTCCATGGCAACTTCCATTGAAGGTGCCGATGAAAATGGCAATTCGCTTACCGATGCAGTACGTTTTCCTATCACAAAAATATCAGCATTAAACTTTAACTTTTCCATTGGCTTATAGATGCCTGATAATGTAATATCAAAATTGGGCATCTGCCAAGCTTTTGCTATCGTTTCAAGTTCATAGGAGTAATAGTTACCCAAAAGTTGAATTGAGAAATTTTCAGAAACCGAATGCATTACATCCGCAGATATTTTCAGAACTTTTACATCATCATAAACCCAATCGAATGTATTATTCAGACTCCTTGGACCGAAAGCTGAAAGATTGAGCACGTCACGACCATAAAGCAGATAAAAATGCTGATCCTTGACCATCGAATACGATGCCTGAGTTACATAATTGGTTTTCGAACTGAGTTTTCCCTTTAATCCTCCAGATAAAATGTACTTATAATTAGCGTTTTTTACATCATGATACGGATCGACATAAGGATTTTCGGCGGCAATGGTTGAATAGGTATTGTGCTGCAAATAACCGTCGGCTCCGGCAAATAAGGTCAGAATATGGGGAACCGGTGACCATTCTGCTTTTACCTTCGGATAAATCAGGAAAGAACCATCCGTATCGTCGTCAAAAAGGATAGTTGAATTCAATCCCACCTGAAAGAATGCGCCATCTGTTTTCCACATTACCGATGGATTAATTCTCAATAGAATTTGTTGTTTTGGCCCGATACTGTTTGAGAAATTGTTTTTGATACTGTCTGCATGATAGTAGGTTACCGATGAATTCAGCAGCCCGAACATATTATTATATTTCTTACTTACATCGCCTGATACTACTGTTTGATTTTCTGTTTGTCCGGTTTTACTGCGGAAGTAATGGTAGTTGAGACCGAAATTATAATTGAAATCTGAAGGCGATAAATTCTCACCTTTCAGGCTCACCTTTGCCGTACCTTTCGAGAAGGCTTGTTTGTCCTGAAAATAAGGAATCATCTCAACTTTTTGTGCGTCTGTAAGTATTCCGCCGGTATATCCGTAATAAGTGAATTCTTTGCGGTCGAATGCCAGACTTCCTGTGAGTGTTGATCGCCTGAAGAATTTCTTGCCGAAAATTTCGGCCACATTTTCCATTTGCGGGGCTTTCACTTTATCGTCGTTCAGCAATAAAATTTTCCCGAATGAAGAAAGGTGTTTGAAGTGCATTCCAAAATTCGAATTTTTATCGGGTTGCGAATTAAAGAACAGTTCGCCATAAGGAGTGAGATAATTTCCAACGCCCAACTTTAACAGTCCCATTTCCATATCAGGCCGGGTTTCTCCAACCATTTTTGCAGCGGCAACCGGAGTTACATCAAATGTTGCAAATACGGGTTTACTGAAAATCGAATAATCGAATGTCGGGGCTTCGGTTTGTTCGGCCTTTATTTTGGGAATATCATTTATCTTTTCCACTTCTGAAATGGTTGGTTGGTATGCTTTCACCACTTCAACCTCCTGCCTGAGCTTCACTGTATCTTTTTGAGCCATCGCGTTAAACGATCCAAAGACAGCTAACACGCCTAACAGATTTATACTGGATATGATTCTGATCTTCATGAGATTAGTATTTTTGTTTATTTATTTATTGCCTTTTATATTGATTTCAAGAGGCTTGCTTTGATTTTTTGTTTGGCTGGCCTCGTTGGCTTCAATCAATTGCATTTTTTGACGGGTAATTTCCAATATGCCATCGTTTTGCTCCGGATAGTTATCCTGAATGCTTTTAAGTGTATGTTTTGCCTGAAATTCATCTCCGTTTTTCAAATAAATATCTGACAACAAAAGGAAGCTCTTGGCCAGCCAGAATTGATGTGGCGAATTTTTATCAATAAAATCCATGATTTCAGCTTCAGCTTCTTTCAGCTTTTGATTTCCAAACAGGATATCAGCAACCAAAAATTTGGCTTCAGCACCTTCTGCCGAATTGGTATCGTTTGAAAGCTGGCGCAAAATCGGGAATGACTTTTCTTTGTTCCCCGTTTTGTAATAAGAAACAGCCAGCATATAGTTCGTTTCCCTTTTAAGGATATCAGAAACCTTTTCGGATACCAGAACACGATTGGCTGCCTCAATACAGGCTGTAAAATTATTCAGTCTGAATTGACTGCGCATGATTCCAGTCTGGGCGCTCTGCATGTTCTTTCCAGAACCCGATAAGTTGGCCAGTTTTTCAAAATGAGCGAGCGCCTGCTGGTAATTTGCTGCATTATACTGCAGTCCGCCAGCTTTTAACAATGCTGTTTCGATAAAACTATTTCCGGGTTGTGCAATTACATATTCATATTCCTTCAACGCCTTCGTGACTTCCCCATCATTATACAGAATTTCAGCCAGATAAAAATGTGAATTCAGTGCAAAGCTGCCATTTGGGAATTGATTTATATATCGTTCGAGTTGCTGCCTGGCTTTTTTGTCTCGGGCCATGTATAATTTTTCGGCTGCACGATAGGTAAGCGAATCCTGTTCGTTCACCGAAACCTGAACACCGGAGCCCAATTTCCCTGTGTATGCAAAATAGGCATCCACATCATTCATTTCAACGTAGTTGTTTTTGATTCCGGCCAGAGCCGCCTGTGTTTCAGGGCTATTGGGCGATCGGTCAACAACCTGTTTATAAAAGCGGATAGAGGTCTGATAATCGTTGGCATTGTAATAAATCAATCCGAGTTGAACCAGCGCCTTATTTAGCAAACTGCTTTGCGGATACTTGCTGATCAGATCTTTGTAATAACCAATGGCAGGTTGTGGCTGATTGGTCCGTTCAAAAGTCCTGCCCAATTCGTACATGGCATCATCCTGAAATGATGATTTCGGATAACTCTGAACAAGTGATTGTAATGTACTTATTTTCGCCTCATTATCGCGTTGCAGCCCAAGACAAAGGGCTTTCTGGAAAAGCGCGTAATCAGCATCATACAAATTCAAACGATACGATTTGTCATAATTGGTAACGGCAGTGGCAAAATCGCGATTCAGGAAATAACAATCGCCCAACCGGTTGTAAGCATCAGCTACTTTTGCACTTCGCAAATCATTTTCAATGTTCAGGTATTTTCTGAAAAAATCGGAAGCATTCGGATAATCCTTCAGTTGAAAATAAGAATAGGCAAGGTTGTAATGGGCTGTTTTGTAATCCGGAAGCGAAAATGCCCCAACTGATTTCATGAAAGAATTGTATTCTGAAATCGCTTTATTGAAATCGTTCAGGCGGTAATAAGCTTCAGCCTTCCAGAAAAGCGATAATGAACGGTAGTTTTTGTCAAAGTCGCCAGATGAAAGTGATTTGTCAAAGCTTTCGATCGCTCCTGAATAATCCAGATTGGTAAAGCTTTCCAATGCCCGGTAATACGCAACACGCTGGTAGGCTTTCTTTACCGATGGACTTTTCACTTTTATATTTTCGATTGAAGCCATGGCATCGCGGTAATTGCTGGTGCTCATGTAAACTTTTACCAGATAATCGTAGGCAACATCGTTTCGTTCTGAGTTTGGATACAATGAAATGTATTTATCGAATGCCTTGATGGTTTCGTTGAATGGCGAATAGGATAGTTCATAAGTAATTTTGGCATAATTAAACAGCGCATCTTCTTTAATTTTGGGATCAAAATCAAATTCTGAAGCTGCTTCAAAAGCCTGACGCGCCTTGTTTTTATCGTCGGTAACCACATAGCAATCAGCCAAATGATAGTATGCATTCTGAGCCAGTAAATCTTTCCCCTTCGAGGCGATTTCGAGATGTTTGATCGCTTTGGCCTCCTGGTTGTTCAGGTAATAGCAATAACCTAGCATGTAATTTTCTTCGCGCCCACGGTTGTTCTTATCCGAAAGATAGAACTCCAAAAACTCGATCGCTTCTTTAAACTTCCGAAGATGGAAATACGAATCGCCTAAAATCCTGGCCAATTCAGGTTGCTGATCGGCAGGAACAGTGTTGATCAACGGAGCAGTATATTCAACCACTTCGCTGTATTTTGCCTGTTTGTAATAAATCTGACTGATATAAAATGGAATCACTTTTTCGAAAACCGGATTTTTCTTCAATTTTACAAACTCCTGAAGTGCCGACTCATAGTTGCCTTTCAGGTAATGGATATGTCCGTAATAATATTGTGCCGGTGCAGCATACAATGAGTTTCCGTCCTTTATTACAGAAAAATCAGTTAAAGCGGCATCCATTTTCTCCAACTCGAAATTCGAGTATCCGCGCAAATAATAGAAATGAGCCAATTCGTCACCGCTCAGTTTGGTTTTATCAAATCCTTCAAGCGTTTTCAATACGGCCGGGAATTTCTTCTTATCAAACTGATATACTGCCAACTCAAACAAAGCTCTGTTCCTGAAGGTGCTTTCAGGAAACTGATTCATAAATTCCGCAATCTGCCCATCGGCATTTCTGTTATCGAGTTTCAACCCGCACAAGGCTTTGTAAAACATTGCTTCTGCCCTGATCTCAGAATTTTCGTCTGCCCCGGCGGCAATCAGTTCGAACTGCCTGATAGCAGAAATATAATTTCGTGCAGAATAAAGCTCTTTAGCTTTCTGAATATTTTGACTGTTAGATTGATAATAAACAGTTTGTTGTGCTTTTAGCAAACTTGGCATGATTGCAAGCCAAATTAGGAAAAAAAGAAATTGGTTGGTCTTCATTGTTTGTTCGGGTATTTATAAATCAAATAATAAGACAAAATTATTAATCAAGTTGGAAGTAGTGACACAAATTGTACCATTTCTAACAAAAACTGATAATTAGAATCAATTAGTATTTGATTGGACAAAATAAATTAGTTTTGCACATATATCAAATCTTATTTCCAATGTCAGAAGAAAACATCATAGAACTCATTAATGCAGATATCGTTCAGCGCGATCATGTGGTTTTGTCAGATATTAGTCTGGAGATAAAAACCGGTGAATTTGTCTATATGATTGGGAAAGTGGGAAGCGGAAAAACAAGCCTGATAAAAACGCTGAATGCTGAATTGCCACTGACAAAAGGAGAAGGAACTGTTGCAGGATTCAATCTTTCGGATCTCAAAACCCGCGAAATTCCTTTCCTGCGGCGTAAGTTAGGGGTCGTATTTCAGGATTTCAGGCTACTGAGCGACCGTAATGTTTACGACAATCTTTCATTTGTGCTGAAAGCAACCGACTGGAAAGATCAAAATGAAATTGATGACCGGGTTTTGGCTGTACTCGATAAAGTGGCCATGACCAGCAAAATAAAATCAATGCCTCATCAGTTGTCGGGCGGAGAACAGCAAAGGGTAGTTATTGCTAGGGCTTTGCTCAACAATCCGGAAATTATTCTGGCCGACGAGCCAACAGGAAACCTCGATCCACAAACTTCGATTGATTTGCTGCAGATTTTTAAAAAACTGAACGAGCAAGGAATAACTGTAGTAATTGCTACCCACGACTACCCGCTGATCCGGCGTTTTCCGGCCCGCATCATTACAGTTGATGATCGAAAAATATATGAAACGGTGATTACGAGGAAAGAAAACAAAGAATAAGGAAGTACTGGAATATTTCAAGCTTCCTGCAACGTAACCGATACTTCTGTACCAACGTTTTCCTGACTTTGTATACTCAATGAACCGTTGTTTCCTTCAATAAACTCTTTGCAAAGCATTAAACCCAATCCGGTTCCTCTTTCTCCACTTGTTCCGGCTTTCGTGCCTGATTCATTGAATTTAAACAGATTTTTCTGAGTTTTCTGGTTCATGCCTATTCCATTATCGGCTATTTTTACAATTACTTTGGCTCCCGATTTTTTAGTAGTAATGGTAATTTTTCCTCCTGAATTGGTGAATTTGATTGAATTAGAAATCAAGTTCCTGATTACTGTTTCAATCATTCGAACATCGCCCAAACAAAACAAACTTTCATTTGTGTCATAATCAATCGAAATATCTTTGGCTTTCGATATTTGCCTTAAAAGTCCAATCGTTTCGCCAATCACTAAATCAATATCAAAACGCTCAAGCTTCGGACTCAGGTCTTCCAATTGATTTCTTGACCAGAACAAAAGATTTTGCAGCAAATGGTGGGTTGAATCACTCAGTTTTTCGACTTCCTTATATGCTATATTGCGTTGTTCTTCAAGTAGGTCATTGTCATTATTTACCATGTTAAGCATTACCGAAATCAAACCTACAGGTCCATTTAAATCATGGGCAATGATGGAAAAGAATTTACGCTGAGCTTCAACTTTCACTTTTAATTCCTCCGAAACCTTTATACTTACCATCATCATAAATGAAAAAATGAGCATGGCCTGAGTAATATTGACAAAAAAGTAAAGAAGAATATTGGCTGAGGAAGGACTGTGGGCATCTCCGGAGAAGGTAGTAATAATGTGATAAATACGAAACAAAGAGGTTATTGCAGAGATAATAAAAACGATCTGACACAGAAGAAAGGCCAATCGATAAGGTTTTGATACCGGCTTTTTTAGTTCCCATATTATAAAAAGATAGATCAGAATTGAAATAGTTGAATAAGATACCATGCGGGCATTGGGCATTGAAAAAACCGAATAAAACAGCGTGCTGAAAAACAATTGCAGAAATACAAACCCTGCAAGAATATAATAGTTAACAGAAAGTTCTTTGTAGGCCCGGATACCTAAAAAATACAAACCGGTTCCCATAATTGAAAAAGCGGCACTTAACACAAAAACGATGTATCCATTGACCAAATCGTCCATTGTAAACAAGAGTGAACTTATAACGATGGAAAAACTGCCCAATGACCAATAGAGTGGCCCCTTTATTCCGGGGTTTATCCGGCTGAAAATCAACATTAAAAATCCAAACAGCGATGAAATTGCTGCGATAATATAAACAAGAGTACCAATATCAAGTGGTTTCATAGATTGCCTGAATTTGCTCAAAACTACAAAAAATGCTGAATCCGGGCAACAACTTTATCAAGTTCCAATGCCCATTTAACCTAAAAAAGGTATAAATATTTCCCGAAGTATCTTCTCTTCCTTTTCCCAGCAAAGTTCTTTGGCCGCCAGTTTTAGATTTTCCTTCCAACCTGCATTTTGCTCTGAATCAAAAAGTACCGATTTGATCTTTTCAGCCAGGTCTTTTCGCTGATGTGTTTCGGCAATGGCGCCGATTTGGTAATGTTCAACGATTTTTTTCATCTCCGGAAGGTTGGAGACTAGAACCGGAACGCCTGCCTGGATATAATCGAACAGTTTGTTGGGTAAAGCGAAGCGGTAATTCAATCCAAGGTCTTCTTCGAGCGAAATACCTAAATCGGCCTGACGGGTGATCTCTCCCATCTTACTGATCGGCAACCGACCTAAAAATTTCACCTTCGATTCCAGTTTCAGTTCTTCAACCAGTTTTTTCAATTGGGCGGTTAGGTCACCATCGCCGGCCAACCAAAGTTCTGCACCTTCAATGTAAAGCATCGCACGGATTGCCGCTTCAATTCCACGTCCTAAATTGAGTGCACCCTGGTAAAGAATTATCTTTGAAGATGTACTCATCCGATGACTCGAAGTCATCGGATGAGTAATATTTTCAGTTGCCGAACAAACCGGAAGGTTGCGCACCACCTTAAAATCGACTTTGTATAAATCGTGGTAAACTTCGGCAATGGAATCACAAACTGTATAAGCAGCATTAACCTTCGGAACCAGCTGCCTTTCAAGCCATTTCCATATACTTCTTACCACCGGACGACCAATCAACTCAGGAACTTCAGTAAAATACTCGTGACTGTCATATACCAAAGGTTTTCGCTTAATCCGGCTGGCCAGATAATTGGCAGGCAAAGTATCCAGATCGTTGGCAACCAGCACATCTACATTTGAATTCAGTAAAAAGAAGAATAGGCGAAGGTTGTATTCGAAGTAAAATAATGGGCCTTTGCGAATCAACAATTTCATGCGATGGGTTTCGTAAATACGATCAATTGCCTGACTTTCCGGCAATAACCGACCAACCAGCATTGGTTCAAAACCCATATTTTGCAGACTAATAGCGACTTTGTGCACTCGATTATCGGTTACCAAATCGTTTATTACACTAAGCGAAACTTTTTTCAATGTTTTTTCTTTTGGTTGGTACTGCCAAATTACACGAAATAGCTCGTTCTTCAGTTATATTTGCCGAAAATAATTCAAATGATCCGCACCTTCAACGATTTTCCACTCAAAAAGCACCATACTTTTGGTACCGAAGCCAGTGCAAAATACTATTTTGAATTCACCGAACCGGAAGATCTGTCCGGCTTTCTAACAAAAAACAAGGATTGGCCAAACCTGCAAATCCTTATTTTGGGAGAAGGCAGCAACTTGTTGTTTGTTGATGACTTTCCGGGTCTGGTAATTTATCCGAATATTCCCGGAATTAATATTGTACACGAGGACCGGAACAATGTTTGGCTCGAAGTCGGAGCTGGAGTAATTTGGGATGATTTGGTTGAATACGCTGTTTTTAACCGGTGGGGCGGTATCGAAAATCTATCACTGATACCGGGGAAAGTGGGTGCAGCGGCAGTGCAAAATATTGGCGCTTATGGAATGGAAATACAAAACCGAATAGAATCAGTCACCGGTTTTGATATGGAAACACAGACTGAAAATACTTACAGCACAGATGACTGTCAATATACTTATCGCGACAGTATTTTCAAAAATCAGTTGAAGAACTGTTTTGTTATTACGAGCGTAATTTTCAAACTCGCTAAATTTCCTGAGTTTATACTGAATTACGGAGATTTAAAAACCGAAGTTGAAAAATTGGGAGACGTCAATCTGCGAAATATCCGGCAATCGGTGATTGGTATCCGCCAGTCGAAATTACCAGATCCGGCAGTGATCGGAAATGCCGGTAGTTTCTTTAAAAATCCAATAATAAATGCTTCGCTGGCGGAACAATTGTTGATACATTATCCAACCATGCCCCACTACCCTGCCACTGAAGGAAAAACCAAACTTGCCGCAGGGTGGCTAATTGAGCAATGTGGATGGAAAGGTTTCCGCCGGGGCGATGCCGGTGTTCACGAAAAGCAGGCGTTGGTTTTGGTCAACTATGGAAATGCCACCGGCCGCGAGATTTACGATCTATCGGAAGAAATTAAACAATCGGTTCAGGAAAAATTTGGAGTTGAATTGGAAAGTGAAGTGAATGTAATCTGAAGCCTCTCCTAACCCCTCCAAAGGAGGGGGATTTGAACGCATAATAGTATCATTTCAGGCAGGATTTTTCACAACCTTGCAATCATAATTTCTCATCAGATCAGGTTAGAGAATCAATTTTTTTCGGCAAACCACCCGCCAAAACTTCATAGGTTCTTCGTTTTCCAGATGCTTGACAGGTTCGTCTATTTCGCGGTATTCCACCAACCCAAAGGGCGCAAACTCCTTTTCGATTGCGGCCGGATCGTAAAAGAAAACGGTTAATCCCTTATCAACTCTGAATCGGTCAATACTTACCAATTTACCTTGTCCATACAATTTATAGTTTTTCGAAACCATTGCAAAAACCATCATCCCTCCTGACTGTAGCTGATCGTAACAGTTCTTCAGAAATTGCCGGCGATCGTTCTGATTGAACAAATGAAGGAGTGCAAAACAATAAATACCATCGTATTCAACTTTATTGAAAGGCATTTGGCTAACCGACCCATGATAAATCCTTAAATCCAATCCATTTTCACGTGCAAGTTGGATGGCAGTTTCTGAAATCTCAATTCCGTTTACCTCAAATCCGCTGTCAACAAACAGTTTTGCATTTCGGCCATAACCAACACCCGGAATCAGTATTTTCTGAAGTCCATTTTCCTTAAAAAGATCACGGGCAAAAATGGTAGAATCAGCTGGCTCAAACGACCAGAGCAAACCAATTTTCTGAAACTTATCTTCCCAATATTCGCTCATTTTATTAATTTTAAAAACTAGTGATTTTCAGACCAAAAATGGAAATAATCAAGGTGGTTAAAAAAAATAGTCTCCAGAAATCCACGGGTTCTTTAAAAAATATAATTCCAATTATCACTATACCAACTGCACCGGTACCTGTCCAAACAGCATAAGCTGTTCCCATCGGGATGGTCAGCGAAGCTTTGTAGAGCAAAAACATACTGATGGTCAGACTCAATCCAAAACCAACCAACCACCAGGCTGATTCGGTTCCGGATGTTTCCTTTGCTTTTCCAAGGCAACTTGCAAAACCTACCTCAAACAATCCTGCTATGATTAATAATATCCAATTCATCCGAAAATATCTATATTAATTGATTTGTAATGCGTTCTAATAGACCTCTCCCTGATAAATCGGGGTTCGTTTCATCGTAAAAAATTTCTATTTAACTGTGAAGCTTGTTAAGCCATTCAAATATTCAGGATCGATACTGGCTCCCAATCCTGGTGTTTCAGAAAGGATAACCACCCCATTTTTGTTGTAACTGATGCCTCCAACCACCGGATCTTCGCAAAACATCATTGGTGTGTCGAAGTCACAAAATTTGACATTGTCACTGGTTAATGCAAGATGCGCTGAAGCAGTAAATCCGATTCTCGATTCAAGAAAACCTCCTATTTGCAGTTGAATATCTGCCTTTTCTGCCAATCGAATAATCTTCTGCGCTTTATAAATTCCTGACGATTTCCCAAGTTTTATATTGAAGGCCTGACAGGCCTCCAGATCAATCAGCCGTTTGGCATCGTGGTGATCGCAACACGATTCGTCGGCCATAATCATTATTTTACTTTCCTTCTTGATTTTGGGTAATTGCATAAAGTTCCAGCGGGGAATCGGTTCTTCACAAAACTGAATATTGTATGCCGACAGTTCATTTAAAACCTTGATGGCCGAATCAGCATTCCAACCTTGATTGGCATCGAGCCGCAGTGGAATTTCATTTCCTATTTTCATTCGAATTGACTTGATTCTTAAAATATCGATCTCCGGATCGTCGCCCAGTTTAACCATGATCACCTTAAATCCGCGATCGTTAATTTCCTGTGCATCTAAAGCCATTTGTTCCGGAACTCCCATACTAACAGTATAATCGGTCACAAGTGTTTTGTTATTTTTGCCACCTAAAAAGGCATACAATGGCAATTCGGCATGTTGCGAAGCCAGATCGTAAATAGCTATATCAAAAGCACTTTTAATACTTGAATTGCCATAAATTACCCGATCCATTTCTTTCGAACATCCTTCCATATACAACGGATTTTTCCCGATCAAAGCTCTTCCCAGGTAACCGGCTACCAAATAAGCAGTTTCCATGCTTTCACCATTTATGGGCATAAACGGACTACATTCGCCAAAACCGGTCAAGCCATCTCTGGTTCTAATAACAACAATCACATTTTCAGCATAATTAAAAGCTCCCAATGAAATTACAAAAGGCTTTTTTAGTTTGACAGGAAATTTATAAACTTCAATCCGGGTAATTTTCATTGAAATGTTTTTTGATTCAGAAATTGGTAATACAAAAGACCGCCAAATTTAGGTTTAAATCATTACAACTGAATAAACGATTTAATTTAAATTCAGGAATTTTGTTAATCAAATATGATTGCTTCTATTAATTACATGAGTTTAAGAATAGTGTTTTAGGATTCAGAATACCATTTTATTTGTTGTGATGCCCTCATGATAATAGCCAGAATAACAAATAGCCCGATGCTCCCGACGAGCAATGCGTAATCCTGTAACTGTAAGATAGTGAATAGGAAAATATATAAACCGGATTGTAAAAGAATCACCCAGACTGAAGAACGTACATTCCGGAGAATGGAATGGGCAAACCACGAAATAAGTGAAGTAACCGCAACCGCCGAAATCAAATATGCATAATTGAACCCGATTTGTTCACTGACGGAGGTTAATAGCACATAAAACATCAAAAGGGCAAAAGCAACAAGCGAATATTGAAAAGGATGAATACGTGTTTTATTTTTTATTTCAATAAAAAGGAACACGATAAAATTGAGTGCAATGAACAAAATGGCATATTTGACTGAGCGCATGGCCTTTTGGTAATGATCGATCGGAATTAGCAGTTCAACGCCTAAACTTGCCTCGTGGGTATTGTATTTCCGGTCAATCCACTGCTGCGGGAAATTCCGGTTAAGGTGGGTAACCAGCCATTGCGCCGAAAATCCGCTTTTGGAAATTTCGCGGTTCACAGGAAGAAATCCACCTGTAAAACTTGGTTCGGCCCAGACAGACTTCATGGCAACATCAGATGTTTTACCCAATGCCTCAACCGACAAGTCCGCAGATCCGTTCAGGACCAAATCGATCTCAAAATTAAGTGGCTTCTTCAAATCAGCCGAATCGGTTTTAATGGTAATCCCCGACTGAAACAAATCATTGTCAGCCACTCCTGGTTCAACCTTGCATTTTTGGTTATTTACCAACAATTCAGGCAAATTTTTGATGCCTCTCATGTCAGAAATTCCAATCGTAAAATACGCTGCATCCCAGTTATAACTTGCATTCCGAACGTCTAATTGTGTAACATCGGGTTGTGCAAATGTGCCTTTCATTTTTAGTTGACCTTCATAAACCACGACTTCATAAATGCTTCTGTATCTGATTTCAGGTTTTAAATTGCCCTCAATTTTTAATGTTTCAGGTAAAAAATGCGCAATTCCATGTCGTTCAATCATTCCCTTTTCCTTTTCTTCTTGTTCCTGAAATGAAAAAGGAACATTGAGCACTGGACCTGCAACCACCTGTTTTCCACCCCATTGGGCATATAGTTCGGTTTTTACGTTTTCACTGAGCGCCATCCGTTCTTTAATAATGTCCTGAATCAGAAAAGCCGGAATCATTAGCAAAAGGGCCAATCCTGATACGATGATCATCTTCACGCTGTAACTGTTAAATAATTGCTGAATGTTTTTTGTTTCCATGATTTTAGTTTTAAAAGTACTTTGAAAATCAAAGTGAATAGTTAAAAAAATTATTGTTAATTAATAAGTCCTTCCAATGCATTCAAATGTACACGAAACAATTCTTTTCCGCTTTCAGTGGCCTTGTAAGTAGTACTTGGCTTGCGCCCAATAAATTGCTTTGAAACTACGATAATCTCCTGCTGTTCCAAGGCTTTCAGATGGCTGGCCAGGTTACCGTCGGTTAATTCAAGCAATTCCTTCAAAGTATTGAAATCAATGTTATCATTTACCATCAAGGCCGACATAATTCCAAGCCTGATTCGGCTTTCAAATACTTTTTGAAGGTTTCCGATTGGGTTCTTCATCTTTCATATTTGTAATACATTACTATACCGTAAACGATGTGCATAACACCAAAACCAAGAGCCCAAAACAATAATCCATGATTAACAAAAATTCCTGCCAGTATTCCCAACACAATTTCGGTCAATCCGAGGTAATGGATTTCACCAAAAGTAAATTTACCTGCATTAACCAATGATAATCCATAAAAAATAAGGGTAACTGAAGCCACCAACTGTATATTGTTCCTTGTTATAAGGATCATCGCAAACAAACCACCGGTAATAAGCGGAATCAGCAGATGCCCTAATAGCCTTTTAGTTGAACTGGTCCAAAGTGGTTGTTTAGCCTTTTTCGATTTCAACATTGAAAAATAAAATGCCCCAAATGATGCAAATGTTAAAACAGCCAGGGCATCGATCCCCAAAAGTAATCTGACCATATTTGTTGAAGTATTTCCCAAACCCCGGAGATATTCATCGTATTGAACCTCTCCTGAATCAAGTATCAGAAAATAAGCAACCGCAGCTCCAATCAGGGCACAAATTCCGGCAACTACTCCTGACAATCCACTCAATGATAAAAACTTGGAAGACCGTTCCATCATATTCCTGATAGCCTGTAAATCTTCTTTTGGGTCATTATTTTTAACATTCATATTTAAAAGTACTTTGAATTGCAAAGCTACTTGATAATTTTTCAAAAACAAAAATAATTCCGAAATTCTTATATCAAAAAAAATTCCGGCCCCACTTCCCTTTTCAGGAAAATGAATACCGGAATCCATGAATCTATTATTAACCCTAAAAAAACTTCAAATTACACCAAAGTGAATTATTAAATATTCCATCGGCATTATCCAATTTCTCTGGTGATGGCAATGGCGGCAATGGTTCCATCAGCGATAGCTGTTGTAATTTGCCTGTATTTTTTACTGCCAACGTCGCCCACGGCAAACACGCCATCAATGTTGGTTCGCATGTCTTCGTCGGTTTTAATGTATCCCCATTGATCCAATTCAAGCTGATTGCCAAACATTTCGAGGTTCGGTTTCTGGCCGATGAATACAAAAATGCCATCAGTGGTCAATGTTTTTATTTCTTTGGTTTTAAGGTCTTCTACTTCCACAACCATTTTGTCGCTCACCTTTTTAAATGCACGTGGTTCATGCTCGAGCATGAACGAGATTTTTGGATTGGCAAAAGCTTTTTCTTGCGCGGTTTTATTTGCCTGAAGCTTATCGAACTGATGAACGATCGTAATTTTTGAAGCAAATTTGGAAATAAAATCAGCTTCTTCGATGGCCGAATTTCCTCCACCAATTACCACAACATCCTTATCGACGAAATATTTAGCATCGCAGGTGGCGCAATATGAAATGCCCTGACCTTTGTATTCCAGTTCCCCGGGAATACCAATCCGATTTGGCGAAGTTCCGGTAGCAATGATGATCCGTTTGGCTTTGATGGTTTCCAAACTGTCGATCGTAATCTCCTTTTTCTCGAGATCGACTTTGGTTACATCAACGGCTACTTTGTAAGTTGTTCCGCAGCGTTTGGTTTGCTCCGACATGTTGTGCGAAAGCATGTATCCGGGCTGTGGGTCAATGAATCCGGGGTAGTTGGAAACCATGTGTGTGGTTGCCACATTTCCGCCGGGCAAAGCAATATCAACCAAAATGGTGTTGATTCGTGCCTGACAAAGGTACAAACCAGCAGTCAGTCCTCCCGGACCGGCACCCAGAATGGCCACATCGCAATTCACCACCGAAGGTTTTTGCGTTTTAACAATCTCATTTACTTTCTCTTTGCCCAACACATGTTTCAGTTCTCGAATAATTTCAGAGCGTTTGATCCCGCCTGTCAATCGGGCGCTCACCTCTTCACCATCCTGATAGAATAATAATGTTGGCGACGATTTTACACCCAGTTTATCAGCCAGACCGCGGTTTCCCTGCCTGTATATTTTCAGAAACGTCAGTTCTTTGCCGAAAAATCCTTCCATAGCTTCAAGTTTGGGTGCAAGAGCTTCACAAGGTGGACATTCGGTTGAATAAAAGTCCACCAGTACGTTTCCACCTGCCAGGACTTGCTTTTCAAAATCTGCTTCTATTATTTCTTTCATGGGTATGTGTTTTTTAATCTATTCATTAAAGTAATGAGCCATACCGAGTTCAAGCAATTCGGTTACCGGCCGGCAATCGTGACTGTTCAATGTTCCATTGTAATTTTTGGCCATCGAAGCGCATCCTCCGCCACAAATCAAACTCATGTTGCAGCTTTGGCATTTCGGGATGGATAAAATATCGCGATCCTGCCATTCTTCAACGGCTTCAGTGTTTTTCCTGATTTCAGGATAAAATGTGCCTAAACTTTCCCCGCTTTTCCCAACGGTTGCCGTACAGGCATAAACATTACCGGTGAAATCAAATGCCCACTCTGTTTTGGTACCGGTACAGGCGTCAAAAAGCGGAGCTGGCATTTCTCCCTGCTCAAACAAAAATTTCGAAACTGAAAATGCTGGTTTGTGGAACTCGCTGATATGTGGAAATTCCTTCAGCAAATTGTTTAAATCCTGATACAATTCCAGCCGCGAATACAGTTTATTCTGATTGGCCTGACATTCGTGCAATTCGTAATTACGGCCCAATTGTGTTTTAAACAGTGGTGAAGCCGTCCAGCCTTTGTTGATGGCGAATTGCGCCAAATCGGGCAAATTACCTATATTTTGTTTGTCAACTACCATGCGGAGATTGACAGGGATATTGTTTTCAATTAAAAGATCAACTCCCCGAACAATCCGATCAAACGTAGGGTCACCACCTTTCAGGTAGCGCCGCTGATTATGTATTTTGCTGGTCCCATCGAGTGTCACCTGAATTTCGCGAACAATACCTTTCTTTAAAATCGGGATGTATTCTTCAAGATGATAGCCGTTGGTTACCGCAGCAATTTCAAGATTGAGCGAAGCTGCCTTTTCAATAATGTATGCAATGTTTTCCTTGTGTCTCGGGGCATTCAGAAATGGCTCGCCACCAAATAAGGTGATGTATTTTTTCCTTCCTGAAAATTCATTTTGGATGTACCCGAAAAAAGCATCAATCAATTCTTTCGACAATGAAACCGGTAATTGCTCGTAACCAGCCTGATAACAATAGGAACAATCGAAATTACAGGTATAATTGGTCACAAAAAATATCTGAACTTCATCCTTTTCGCGGTCATCAAGAAATTGCAGGTACTTTTCGCGAAACAGCCTTTTTTCCTGAACGGGATCAACGATGTAGCCGTTTTCAATCAGCTCCGGATTACTTTCATCGCCATTTTTTATTTGTTCGAAAGTTCCGTTGTCAAGAATATCAGCCTGACCTGACAATGAATTCACAATGAACCAATTGTCAGAATCTTTGACTTTAGAAACAATGTTGTATTTTGAGTTTTGCATGGAGCATTAATTTTAGATTAACGATCAAAGATTAACGATTTTTGATTAGCGGACATCAGAATATATCTTTAATCCAAAATCGTTAATCGTTAATCATCAATCGTTTAAAAGGATGCCTCAATCGTGGCAACCGGCAATAATCTGTGATTGTTTGGCACAGCACTGTGCCTGTTTAACCTGTCCTTTGCGGACCTTTTTTACTAAACTTTTCATTCTTTGAGAATTTGTATTGATTAAACTATAGAGAGTAAAAGTACCTAATATGAACTGAAGATCAAAAATTAACTTCTGTCACAAAATACTTTCAGACTTTTCAATTTTGGTAATTTTAGTTATTAAAGCGAATTCTATTCCGTCCGAAAGATGGTTTTTACTTTGTTTAAACTTAACTCGCTGACGGTTTATCTTGTCATTATTATTTTGGCTATAAATATTTCAACTTTCTGTGGCTAAAACTACCAAGCATGAACACCGCTATACTTGGAATTTGGAACTCATTAAAAGCAACTAAACTCGTCTTTTGTGGCGGTGATCGTAAAACTCGAAACTTCAATCTTTCCTTTCGGATATGGCTTGCTTTCTTCAATAATTCGAAAATCTTTAAATCCGGTATTTTTAATAATACTGATATATTCAGCCTTAGTAATTGATCCTGCCCAACATTCGGCCACCGCAGCAGGATCGCTGGCATATTCTTCAGGAACAGGTTCGCTCGAAAAAATATCACTGATCACAAAACGGCCACCGTTCTTCAATAAACGGTAAATTTCGTTCCATACTTTCGATTTGTTGCTTACATGATTTAAAGTGCAATTTGAAATAATCAAATTGGCAATTTCGCTTTTCAAAGGAATTTGTTCCAGATCGGCCAGTATGAATTTCACATTTTCGACTCCCATTTTGGCTGCAGTCGATGTTGCTTTCCGAACCATTTCCTCAGTAGCATCCACACCGTAAACGAATCCACCTGCACCAACCTCTTCAGCCAGTCGTAAAACATCGGTTCCGCGACCACTGCCTAAATCAATACAAACCTCATTGGTTTCGGCTTCACTCTTTTCGACGGCTCCACCGCACGACAAACAACAAGTGTCGTTTGCAAGTACTGAATATCTTCCTGCTATTTCAATCGTGTTCATTGTATTTTAATTTTACGATGCAAAGGTACATCATTTTTCATTTACATATACGTATATAGATTATTGTATATGTATTCAAATTGACCATTTATTTAATTCGTCGCCATAGGTCCCTCTAATACTGCATATTAAATAATTTCGATGCGAATTACCAATGGAATGATGACTCATTAATTGTCCGCAAAGATACTAATATTCAATAGTTTAATTCAGATATGGTCGTTGTTTATGAACAAATGGTTAAAAATTAATTCAGGAGGTGTTTTTTATGAAAAACACCAATATTGTACCGATTTCTGAATAATCCTTAACAGCAAAACTGTTTCGTCGGATTTAAATAGTATTCCGGATAATGAAGTTCTGCTTTTCTGAAATTTTGTACTATTTTTGGATCAACCTCTAACCAAACTAAATACAACATGAAAAAATCATTTCTTTTTATAATCCTTCTGCTTTCCTTTTGCTATCAGCTCTTTGCACAAACTCCAGCCATTCAGGGAAAATTTATAAAATGGCACACACTCCGGTTTATTTTTGATGGACCGCAATGCAGTGAAACCGATTTTAGTCCCAATCCTTTTCTTGATTTCCGTCTCGAAGTAACTTTTACTAACGGCACCATACAATACAAAATCCCCGGTTTTTTTGCAGCCGACGGAAACTCTGCCGAAACCGGAGCCATTTCAGGAAATAAATGGCAGGTAAATTTTGTTCCTGATGAAACTGGAACCTGGAACTACTCAGTTTCATTTCGCAATGGGAAAGACATTTCAATCAGCGATCTGGCTGAGGAAGGTACTACTCTGTCTCCTGATGGTACTTCCGGTACATTTACAATTGCCGCAACTGATAAAAATGCATCTGGATTTCTTGCACAGGGAAGAGTGGAATATGTTGGTGAACGCTATTTGAAATTCAGGGAAACCGGCAGATATTTTCTAAAAAACGGAGCCGACAGTCCGGAGAATTTTCTGGCATACATCGACTTTGATCAAACTTACCGATATGGAGACAAAGCGGTCTTCCGCGAAGGAGAAGCCAATCCGAAAGAAAGTTGCCATAAATATGAACCTCATTTAAAAGATTGGAAAGCCGGAGATCCAACCTGGCAGGGTGGAAAAGGAAAAGGCATCATCGGAGTGCTCAATTATCTGGCATCACAGGGAGTGAATTCACAATACATGCTGACAATGAACATTCAGGGCGATGGCAAAGATGTTTGGCCATATGCTGATCACAATGAACGGACTCGTTTCGATTGTTCAAAACTGGCCCAATGGGAAATCGTTTTCAATCAGATGGACAATTTAGGAATGATGATCCATTTGGTTCTTCAGGAAACAGAAAACGAATGTTTACTTGATGGAGGACAAACCGGAGTCCAGCGGAAAGTGTATTTGCGTGAATTGGTGGCACGCTTTGGCCATCATCTGGCCGTAACATGGAATATGGGAGAGGAAAATGGACCTGCCGATTGGTCTCCCGTTGGCCAGACCGACCAAATGCGGAAAGACATGGCCAATTACCTGAAATCCATCAATCCCTATCCGAATTTTGTGGTAGTTCACACGCATTCTGACAATGAGCATCAGGATAAAGTACTTAATCCGTTGCTTGGTTTTGAAAATCTGGACGGTCTATCGATGCAGATTGGAAAAGTGGAAAACATAAATGAACGAATTCTCCATTTTGTGAACGAATCGGCCAAAACTAACAAACCATGGGTGGTGAATCTGGATGAAATTGGCCAGGCCTGGAAAGGAGTTATACCTGATGAATTTGATGCACAACACGATACTGTACGCCATTTTGGCCTTTGGGGAAGCCTGATGGCCGGTGCCGGAGGTGCTGAATGGTATTTTGGCTACCGATATCCAAACAACGATTTGATGTGCGAAGACTTTCGTAGCCGCGAGTTGTGGTGGAAGCAAACCAAGATTGCCACCGATTTTTTCCTGAATTATTTACCTTTTGCCGAAATGACAGCTACCAATGAAATGGTTAGCCCAAGCAATGCCTACTGCCTGGCCAAATCTGACGAAGTTTACGCCGTTTACCTTCCCAAAGCTGACCCAACCGAAATTAACTTGCCCGCCGGAAAATTCACTGTCAAATGGCTCAATCCTCGGGCCGGTGGAAAACTGATGGATGGAACGGTTAAGTCTATTATCGGTGGAGGAAACGTTTCGTTTGGTAAGCCATTAGCAGATACCGGAAAAGATTGGGTGACGGTAATTAGAAAGGAAAAGAAATAGACAAGATATTTTATAAAATGGCTTCAATTTTAGTAGCGAAAAACTATTTTTGGGCAACAAAAAAAATAGCAACACATGCAGATTACCATAAGAGATTCAGTTGAAGCTGATTTTGATCAGATTGTTGACTTGTTTAAAGAGTTTGCCACTTTCGAGAAACATCCGGAAAAAATGACCAATTCTGTTGATCGAATGATGATTGAAAAGGAATTTTTTCATTGTTTTGTTGCCGAAACAACGGATAAAAAAATCATTGGATATGCTACTTATTTTTTCAGTTATTATACATGGTTCGGCAAATCGTTGTATATGGACGATTTGTATGTTCAACCCGCTTATAGAGGGCAAAGCATCGGAACTCAATTGATAGAAAAAGTGATCAATTATGCAAAAGAGACCGGATGCCATAAAGTTCGCTGGCAAGTCACCAATTGGAACCAGCCTGCCATTGATTTTTACAATTCTTTAGGCGCTGAAATCAGCATTGAGCAACAAAATTGTGACTTACTTTTATGAACCTTAATGAAAAGAGTTTAAAATAATTCGAAATTAAAATGTAATTGAAATATGATCAGGTATTTGTTGCTGCTTTTTGCTTTTACAGCAGTAGGTTACACCGCCAGGAATGCCAATTCTGAAGGCTATAAAATTAAAGTCAGAATTCCCAACCTGGCTAACAAGGAAATTATTCTGGGACACCATTTTGCCGACAAACTTTATCCTGATGATACACTGAAGTTGGATAACAATGGTTTTGGAATCCTTAATGGAAATGTCAAATACCCTGAAGGAATCTATTTCTTTATGACACCATCCCGTAACATGTTTGATTTTTTCCTTACCGACAATCAGCGTTTTTCGCTTGAAACAGATACACTTCATCTGATTGAAGAATTAAAGTTTGAAGGATCACCGGAAAACACTTCAGCCTTGGAATACCTGAAATTAATCAACTCAAAACAAAAGGAGGTAATTGACCTTCAGGAAAAAAAGAAAGGACTGACCAATGAAAATGAGATTAAACGAATTGATTCACAGATTGATCAATTTGGAAAGGAAATTAAAGAACATGCCCGTTCGGTAATTGAAAAAAACCAAAACAATTTTGTCGGTAAATTTATCAGGGCCACTCAGGAAATAGAAATTCCGGAAGCACCCAAAGATTCAGAAGGAAAAATTATTGACCCTGCCTTTCGGTACCTGTTTTATGCAAAACACTATTTCGATAATTTCGACTTTACAGATGCCAGATTCCTTCGAACCCCCATCTATCAGGAAAAAATCAAAAAATACATCGACAAAGTTATTCCACAAATTCCCGACTCGATCAATTTTGAATGTGATAAGCTTCTGTCTGAAGCGGAAAAGGATACAAATGTTTTCAGGTATATGCTGATCACTTTGTTTAACCAGTATGCCACCAGTACAATCATGGGATTTGATGCTGTTTATGTGCATATTGCAGAAAATTGGTATATTCCGAAAGCCACTTTCAGCGATACGGCTTTCATCAATCAAACAGCTAAAACCGTGCAGAGACTGAAGCCTTTGTTATTGGGTAAACCAGCCCCCGATTTGAAGATGTTGTGGGTTCCTGCCGAACATTTTACAGAGGCAAAAACTGATACCGTTGCACGAGACAATCCGCACACAGGCAGCTTTATCAATTTGTATGATATAAAAGCCAAATACACAATTCTTGCATTCTGGGAAAGTGATTGCGGGCATTGTAAAAAATCGATACCCGAACTTTTTGAAGTATATAAACGACTTAAAAACAAAGGGGTGGAAGTAATGGCGGTACACGGATTGGGTGGAGTGGAAGGAAAAAGAAAATGGATTAATTTCATCAACGAACACGAAATGCATGATTGGTTAAATGTTTGGAATCCTTACGATTTCGAATACAAAAAAACTTACAATATAATTTCAACTCCAACGATTTTCATACTCGATAAAGACAAAAAAATAATTGGGAAAAAGCTTGAACCCAAACAAATTGAAGAATTTATCAATGACTTGATCTCATTAGAAAAAAAGTAAATTAATGGATAACAATATCCGAATCGTAAGACCTGGTACACCAGGGAAATTAATTGGACTGCAAGGTGAAATTCTTTCTATTCCTCTGGGTTGGACTTTTTTACCAGCTGGTGATGCAGGGATTACAAGGAAGGTGACTTCAAAAGGTGCCTATTGGAGGGTTGAAGTCAAAAAAGGCAGAAAGACAATTTCTTTAGGAATCTGGGCTCCTGAAAATACAATTACACAGGCAAAACAAGAGGTTCAGAAAATTCGTCTAACTGATGAATATAAAAAGAAGCAAACTTATACAGCTGAACGTCGTGAAAAAAAACAAGTAGCGTATGATGCAGAATTTTGCCAGGCAGTAGAAAGTTTTCTTGATTTCCATCCCAGTTATAAAGAGCTGGAGCAAAAATTGGCAAAAGCAGTCACGGTTCATGCCATTCCTGTTGGAAGTGGAACTGTAGCACGCACGCAAATGATACCAATTGAAGAACGGGCCGCACTTGCTGTTATCGCATGGATGAGACACCAAACCACCGCATACGACCACCTTAAAATTGCCAGAGTTAAAGGAGAGCGACGGGCAGTAAGAAGATCGTTGGCACAACAGTCAGTAGCAATTCTTGCCAGTTACCGCGAAGGTCTGGCGGCAACAGAAAATTGTCCGTTACAATTAGCCTTGAATAATCTTCAATAAACTGATCATGCAAAATCTGTGTCCATGTGGTTCCGGTCAACTTTTTTTGGATTGCTGCGAAACAATCATTTCAGGGAAGAAAGAAGCTGAAACGGCACTGAAGTTAATGAGATCGAGATACGTTGCATTTACTTTGGCAAACGGTGATTACCTGATGCGTAGTCATACCGCTAAAACCCGGCCTGAAAAAGATCGAAAAAGCATCGAAAAATGGGCGAAGTCTGTAACCTGGATGGGACTGACAATTCTCGACACGAATGCCGGAGAAGCCAGCGATGAGTTTGGAACTGTAGAGTTCAAAGCGCTTTACCTGGAAGATGGAAAGTTGCAGCAAATTCATGAAAAATCACTTTTTCAACATGAAAACCAGAGATGGGTATATGTTTCGGGAGAACATTTATAGGAAGAATTAACCATCAACTGATCAGTCTGTATCTATACATCTAAAGAATTAATCATACCTGAAATGGTTATAAACTGAATTAAATACCTTTCTGATTGTTTCTTATTTAGAATTATTCTAAATAATTGTTAATGTATTTTGTGGTTAACGGAAAACTTCATAGATTTCCAACGAATTTAATATTAACCATTTAGTAATTGAAAATATGAAAAAATTAGCAATGATTTTAGCGGTAGCCTTCACCATGGGATTGGCAGCAACCACCGTAACAGCTTCAACTGTTAACGACGACACAAAAAAAGAAAAGAAAGAGTGCTGCAGTAAAGACAAAAAGGATTGCAGCTCAGAGAAAAAAGCTGAAAAACCAGCTGAAAAGAAATAATATCAGTTAGAAATTTCGATAAAACAAAAATGGCCGGCCTTGCTGGTCATTCTTGTTTTATCGAAATAGGTCTTTGTTCAGCCGTATTAATTCCAAATAATTGTTAATGCACTTTGAAGATGATTGAAAAGTATATAGATTGCACCTGAATTTAATATTAACCAATAAATAATCTTCAGAATGAAAAAATTAGCAATGATTTTAGCGGTTGCTTTCACCATGGGCTTAGCTGCTTCAACTGTAACAGCTTCAACTAAGGACGAGACCAAGAAAGCCAAAACAGAAACTTGCGCAAAAGCAAAAGAGTGTTCGAAAGACGCCAAAGCTTCTTGCTGTAGTTCAAAAACAGCAGAAAAACCTGCAGAAAAAGCGCCAGAAAAAAAATAAGATCTTTGTAAGATTAATAAAAAAAAATGGCCGGTATTGCTGGTCATTTTTTTTTAAACCTTTTTCCCCTGATAGCTGTATTCCCGCTTTTGCCTGACTATTCAATGGATTCTGCTAATTAACCCAACTTGCAGTTAATCCGAATGGAATTCTTGTTGTTCAATGAATTGGCATTTTTCGAGTTCGGATTTGTGTACTACGGATTTTTGTTTAACGAAGGGTGCATATTTATATTTCAGGGCATCATAAAGTTTCCG